>CAYYMW010000112.1:0-17091 GCA_964472515.1 uncultured Verrucomicrobiota bacterium
ACGCCTTCGTCTTCAAGCTGGCCGACGTGCCCGTGGCGGACGTTGGCGTTACGGGCCCGGGCCACCAGGCGGGCATTTCCCGAGAGCGCGATCGGAGTGGTATAGACCTTGGCTTGGGGGGAGACGGTCCCTTGTGCCGCCCGGGGGTCAGTGCCGTCCAAGGTGTAGTAGATGACCGCGTTCGAGGAACCGGTGATGGCGATGCGAACGTTGGGCTCGATCAGGCCCCCCGGCGCTCCCAACCGCGGGCGGGGAGTAAGCTGGCCGTCGATGAAGGCCACCCGGTTGGAGACCCAGTTCTTCATGTAGTTGATCTCGCTCTGGTAAGAGCCGCCCCGGTAGGTGGTGCGCCACTTCTTCTGCTCGCGGGGTTGGGCTTCGCGGAGTTCGGCGGTCAGACTGTCGATCAACCCGTTCATGTGCGCGAGGGAGAACTGATTCTGCCGTGCCTCCTGCCAGCGATCCACCCAGCGTTGCCAGAAATCGACGTCGGTGAAGAGCTTGGACCACCAGGCGGCGCTGAAAAACGGACCGGTGGACCAAACGCGGGGGTTCGCGTCGCGGCCATCGGTGGAGCCCAGGGCCCGGTCGAAATCCCAGTGGGGGCCAAACACGATCCGGCCGTTGCGCGGCTTGTGGAAGTAGGTGCTGAGCACCAGCGTGTCCACGTTGCCACTCAGGACTTCCAGCACGTGGAAGTCGATCCAGGCATCCACGTCCGCGTAAGCGGCGTAACCCGACTTGGGATCGCGCCAGGTGGTGCTGGCCAGAGCGGCGCCGAACTGTTTGAAGTAATTCTTGATGTACTGGTACTGGGCGGCGCGCTGGGTCTGCTTGAGTTCGCGTTCCTTGGGGTCGACATTGAGCACGGTGGCCCCCGATCCGGTCATCCCGGTGTCGCCCGGATCGAGGCGGTCGATCTTGAGCAGGTAACCGCCAGTGAGGGCTGGAGAGGCTGAATCTTCCGGCTCGAGGTGGTCAATGTTCACCCGGTCCTTGCCGATCTTGATCTTCTCCTCCAACACGTAAATTCCCATGTAGTCGCTCGCCTTCACCGCGCCTCCGCTGCGGTTGTAGTAAACTTCGACGAACCGGGTGCGGGGCGAGTAGCGGCCCATTTCCCGGCTCAGTTGATGGATGAAGGGATTGTGGATCATGACCGGCTCGTAAATGTTGGGCGCGTAAAGCACCCAATCCGAGTCCGCCGGCAAGCCGATCGGCGAAAGGTCGCGGTCGAGGCCAAAGTCATCCCAGAACTCCATGGCAAAGCTGGACTTGGCCAGGCCTTCGGTGCTGGAACCGCGCAGTTTCAGCCCGCCCCGGGTGGCCAGGTGAGGCGGGCGGGTCAAGGCGGATCGGCCGTGCACTGGCTCGAAAAGGTCGCAGGCCATGGCCCGGTAGACGGTCGTGCCGGCGGTGCCTTTCCCCAGCGTATGCATCACGAGGATGGGGAGGTCGGAACTGAACGCGCGAACATCCGCGGCGAGCAACAGGTAGGTCTCGGTAGTCACCGGCCCGGGCAGCAACCCTGCCTGGTAGCTGCGCGCCCGGACCGCCACGGTGTTCGAGAGGCTCAGCGGGGTGGTGTAGACCGGGGAGTTGGTGCCCGGCAACGTTCCGTCCACGGTGTAGTAGAGCGTCGCCCTGGGGTCCGCCACGGAGAGCGTGAGGGTAAACGCATTGGTGAAGGGGCCGCCCTCCCGGGAGAAGGCGACTGACGGAGCGAAGCCGGCCCCGGTGGCACTGTTGGCGGCGCCCGGCGTCGGTTTTTCGAAATAGCCGGCGGTGTCCACCGTGCCCGGGGCGCGGCCGTAGGAAACGTCGGGCTGTTGCGGCGGATAGGCCGGTGCAAAGGCGGAAAGCACATTCGTCGCCGGCGAGAGCAGCGCCAGGTATTCGCCGGCCTCGGTCAGGCGGAAGTTGGTATGCAGACGGGCGTCGATATTGGTGCGGTTCTTCTCGGAGGCAAAGACCACCAGGAAGCTCTTGGCGGCGATGGAAACGGCCGGAAAGCGCCACTTGGTGGGAGTGGCGGGATCGTCGGTCAGCCACCAGCCTTCGAGGTCCACCGCCGCCTCCTCACCGTTGAAGAGTTCGATCCAGTCGGAGTCATCGCCGTCCTCGTCGCGCAGGGTGCGCGTGTTGGCGGCCATGAACTCGGACAGAATCACCCGCGGCGGAACCGCGGGGTCGAGGACCGTCACGGACCATTCGCCACCGGCGAACCACTGGGCGGCATCCGCGCGGCTGCGGATGTTGTGGTCGGCCCGCCAGACGAAGGTATTGGTCCCCGGCCCAGCCTCCGGGAAGGCAAACACGAAATGCCCCTCGGCGGCTTCGACCACGTTGGTGCAAGGCGCGCCGTTGACCAGCAGGTCGGCGGCCTCGACTCCGTCCACGGCCTGGTCAAAGCCCACTTCCACCGCCAGCAGTTCGCGCACGGCGGCGCCGGGGGCCGGGAGCAGCAGTTCGACGACGGGAGAGGCGGCATGGACCGAGCAGATGGTTACCACCAGGAACACGACAGCGAGGAGGGCCGCGCGGACGGCAGGCAACGGTCTCATGGCACGGCAGAACCGGCCACCCTGACGGAGGCGCCCCTGGACCGGCGAAGCAAACTGTTCATGTGAGGGACAGTAAGGGACGGCCCCGGCCAAGTCCAGTGCTTGAACGCGGGGGCGCTCACCATGAGGCGATCCTGCCGACAACTCGCCAATCGGCGCTCTTCGCCGCGCTTGCGCACCCCGGCGAAGGACGCCATGCTGACACCACGCCACCCAAACCGGCGAACCAGCGGTAGATCGATCCAGCGACCCCCTCGACTTATGCGGCAACATCTTCGGAACATCAGCCACCTCCTGCGAGGCACCGGGTGGTTGGCTTTGGCCGGTCTCCTGCTTGCCGGGAGTCTATCCCGGGCTTTGAGCGCGGAGGCCTCGCTCTGGCGTCAGGCCCAACCGTTCTTCCCGCTCGGAGTGGGCATCAGCGACCGGATGCCCGAACTCCCGGGTGAATGGTCTTTGCTGACCAACCACTTCAGATTGATCACGCCTGAGAACTGCCTGAAGCCCAACCCGGTGCAGACTGCCGAGGGACGCTTCGAGTTCACGCGCCCGGATGCCTTTGTCGATTTTGCCATCCAGCACGGCCTGCAGGTGGTAGGCCATTGCCTGGTCTGGGCGAAAGACGACCGCACACCGCCCTGGTTCTATCGCGAGGGGGACCATCCGGCCAGCGCGGCGTTGCTGCTCGAACGCATGCGCACCCATATCGCCACGGTGGCGGGCCGCTACCGGGGCCGGATCGCGATGTGGGACGTGGTCAACGAGGCGTTGGACGACGGCACCAACTACCTCCGGCCTTCGGGTTGGTCCCAGGCGTGCGGGGAGGAGTTCATCGTCAAGGCGTTCGAGTACGCCCGGCAGGCCGATCCCGGAGCCCTGCTCATCTACAACGATTACAACAACGAACTGCCGGCCAAGCGCGAGAAGATGGTCCGCTTGATCCGGTCGTTGAAGGCGCGCAACGCCCCCATCGGCGCCATTGGACTGCAAGGGCACTACGAGCTGGACCAAATCCCCTTCAAAGAACTGGAAGCCACGCTGGCAGCGATGCGGGAGTTGAAGATGAAGGTGGTGGTTTCGGAATTGGATATCGATGTCATCCCGCGCAGCCGGTGGTGGGCTGACGGGGGCAAGTACCGTGAGGAGATGGCCCGGATCGATCCCTACCGGGAGGGGTGCCCGCCGGAGATCCTCCGCCGCCAGGCCGAGCAGTATGCGGAGCTGTTCCGGCTCTTTCGCCGCTATGCGGATACCATCGCGCGGGTGTCGTTTTGGAACCTCCACGATGGCGACAGTTGGTTGAACTACTTCCCCTGGCAGCGCGTGAACCATCCCTTGTTGTTCGACCGCGCCCGGCAGCCCAAACCGGCGTTTGACGCGGTGGTCTCCGCCCTCACCACGAACGCGCCCGCGAAGTGAGGGGCGTGATGGCTGGCCTAGAGTGAGCGAGCAGGCCCAGGCTCCCTGGTCTGCCGGCGGAAGCTCGGGCGTGAGCCGAACAGCGATTCCTGGGCGCGAGCGGTGATCGTCACCACCGCCGGATGCGTGAGCCGTCGTTCCGCGCTGATGACGTAGAAGCGCTGGGTGCAACTCTGGGTCGTGCCGACGAGTCTGACGCCATAGCGGGCGATGGCCTCGCTGGCCACCACGCTGGGCAGGGGAAAGAAACCGTAACCATCGGCCGCAGCCACCTTCATGAGCGCGGCGTCGTCGAACTCGGCCACCAGCCGGGGGCGCACGTTATTGTCCTGAAACCACTTCTCCAAGGACCGGCGCAAGGCGGATTCCGCGCCGGGCAGGAGCACCGGGGCTTCGTGGAGTGAGCGCGGGAAGCCCCGCCGGAGGCGCGCGGCGAGCCTGGCCTCGGCGCAAAAGGAAATGCCGCACTCGCCCAGAAAGTGGTTGAAAGCCTTGAGGTTGGCGGAGCCCGGAGCCGGTTCGTCGGCAAGGACGATATCCAGACGGTAGGCCGCCAACTGCGCCAGCAGGTCCATGGCCTTGGCTTCGTAACAGGCCACCTGGATGGCTTGGGGCAGATGGAACACCGGCTTGATGATGTCATAGCTGACCAGTTTGGGGAGGGAGTCGACAATGCCCACCTGAACGCGCAACGGGCGGGCGGTGGGGCGGGCTTTGACCGAGTTGAGCAGGTCCTCCCCCAGGGAGAAAATCTCCTCGGCATAGCTGAACACCTGGCGGCCGGTCTCGGTGAGGGCAAGGTGGCGGCCGCTGCGGCGCAGGAGTTTCTCGCCCAGCGCGCGTTCGAGGGCCTGGACCTGGGCGCAGATCGTGGGTTGCGAGATGCGCAGTTTGAGGGCCGCCTTGGTCAGCCCGCCTTCCTTGGCCACCGCCCAGAAGTACCGCAGATGATGGTAGTTCAAGAAGTCCATGGGCGAACATTATTAGGTTTGACCTAAAGATAGAATCGAAAAATCGTAGTCGTCGAAAGGTGGAAGATGAGCGATGTTAGGCCCGCGTGGATGAAAAGCGCGTTCCTCGATACGGGCGCCCCGGCACGGCTGGGGCGGACTCCTGACCGCCCTGCTCCCCGGCCCCGGCGAGTCGGCGGGAGCGGGATGCGACGCGGCTTTTCGGAAACGGGCATGCGACTCGATTTTCATATTCGCGGGCTCAAGGCTGACGCCGCCTTGAAGCGCCAACTGGAGTCCGACTTGGAAGGGCTCCACCGGTTGACGCCGGTGAATTCCGCCCACGTGGTGCTCGAGCACCAACGCGACACCCACCCGCCCTTCGAGGCGGTGCTGCGGGTGGGCGTGACGGGGCCGGACATCCACGCCGCCGCCCGCGACCATACGTGGGCGGGCGCTTGGAACAAGGCGCTGGCACGCGTGCATGACCAACTGGAAGCCCGCGCCCGCGACTTGAAAGCCCGGAGCAAACGCCCCGGGCTGGAAGACAGCCCCCAGCCTCCCTCCAAGGGCAAACGGGCCGCCAAAATCCTTTGAGCCCCTTACCGGGCCCTTCCCGCAACACTGAAATCACCTAGCAATTGAACCCTATGGCAACGATCCCCACGCAAAACGCGAACCTCATCGCCTTGGTCAAGGAGATGACCGAACTGTGTCAACCCGCCCAGGTGCATTGGTGCGACGGCTCTGACGCCGAGTATAACTCGTTGTGCGACCTGATGGTCGAGCACGGCACCTTCACCCGGCTGAACCCCGAGAAGCGCCCCGGTTGCTTCCTGGCCCGTTCGCACCCCAGCGACGTGGCGCGTGTGGAGGACCGCACCTTCATCTGCTCGGCTGACAAGACGGAAGCAGGTCCCACCAACCACTGGGCCGATCCTGTGGCCATGAAGGCCGAGCTCAAGGCCCTGTTCAAGGGCTGCATGGCCGGCCGCACCATGTATATCATCCCGTTTGCCATGGGGCCGCTCGACTCTCCGCTCTGCAAGGTCGGCATCGAGATCACCGACTCGGCCTACGTCGTGGCCAACATGCGCATCATGACCCGCATGGGCGCGGCGGTGCTTCAGAAGTTGGGCGCCGACGGCACCTTCATTCCCTGCATCCACTCGGTTGGCGCGCCGCTCAAGCCCGGCCAGGCCGACGTGCCCTGGCCCTGCGAGCCCGATCCCAAGAAGAAGTACATCGTCCACTTCCCGGAAGAGCCTGCCATCTGGTCCTACGGCTCCGGCTACGGCGGGAACGCGCTGTTGGGCAAGAAGTGCCTGGCGCTGCGCATCGCCTCGACCGTCGCCCGCCGCGAAGGCTGGCTGGCGGAGCACATGCTGATCCTGGCCCTCACCTCGCCGGAGAACAAGACGCACTACGTCACCGCCGCCTTCCCCAGCGCCTGCGGCAAGACCAACCTGGCCATGATGCAACCCAGCCTGCCCGGTTGGAAGGTGCGCTGCCTGGGCGATGACATCGCCTGGATCCGCGTGGGTGCCGATGGCCGCCTCTACGCGATGAATCCGGAGACCGGTTTCTTCGGCGTGGCGCCCGGGACCTCGAACAAATCGAACCCGAACGCGATGGCCAGCATCGCCCGCAATACCATCTTCACCAACGTGGTGCTCACCCCGGACGGCGACGTCTGGTGGGAAGACATGGGCGTGCCCGCCCCGGCCAAGGGCATCGACTGGGAAGGCAAGGAATGGACGCCGGACTGCGGCCGCAAGGGCGCCCATCCCAATGCCCGTTTCACCGCTCCGGCCGCGCAGTGCCCGGTGATCGATCCGGACTGGCAGAAGCCCGAAGGCGTGCCCGTCTCGGCCATGCTCTTCGGCGGCCGCCGCCCGAGCACCGTCCCGCTGGTCAACGAGGCCTTTAGTTGGGAGCACGGCGTCCTGATGGGCGCCTCCGCCGGGTCCGAAACCACCGCCGCCGCCCTGGGCGAGCACGGTGTGCTGCGGCGCGATCCCTTCGCCATGCTGCCCTTCTGCGGTTACCACATGGGCGACTACATCGCCCACTGGCTCTCGTTCGCCAAGCGGACCGACCGCAGCAAGCTGCCGCGCATCTTCTTCGTCAACTGGTTCCGCAAGACGGCCGAAGGCAAGTGGCTGTGGCCCGGTTACGGTGACAACAGCCGCGTCCTCAAGTGGGTCTGCGGCCGCGTGGAAGGCACGGCCAAGGCCGTGCAGACCCCCATCGGCAACCTGCCCACGCCGGACGCCCTGGACGTGAGCGGCTTGAACATGCCGGCAGCCGACCTCCAGGAACTGCTCCAGGTCAACATCGAGGAGTGGCGGAAGGAAACCGCGCACTCGCTGCGGTATTTCAGCCAGTACGAAACCAAGCTGCCCGCCGCCATGGCCCAGCAACTGGCGGAGCAAGAGGCCCGCTTGGAAGCGGCCACCAAGTAGGCGGACTTCCGATCGATCGCATCTTCGCGCAACGGCGCGGCGAGGTATACCACCTTGCCGCGCCGTTTGCCTGCCTGCGCCCCATGTTGTACACGCTCGTCGCCGCGAGACCGAAGCGTTTATGGGGCGGCCGGCGCACTGTTGGTGGCTGCAGACGGAGGCAACGCGCTGTCTTCCGCAGCGGGACGGTCCTTGGCAGGTAAGGGAACTTCTGCCGACTCGTAGATTACCCTGCGACGGCGCACGTCGGGCACTTCCTCGTCGAGAATCTGGTAGAGGCGCTGGCGGTCATTAACTGACGGATACGCATTCATGATGAAAAAGCCGATTCCACTGGATGCGTGCCCTTCAAGCACATCGAGTTTCCGCTTTCGTTGATCTAGGTCGATCAATCGTCGGTCTTTGTGCAGAGCCGCTTCGTACTCGCGGCGCAATTCCGGGTCGGCGATCCGGGCGGGATCGGTTCCTGGCAAGTAAAATTGGCCGTTGACCTTATCCTGACGCGCAGGCACAGACACTGTGTAGATCGGCGTGCGGCCCCCCATCGCGTCGATCACACTCAACCGAGCCTCGCTGAGGTGGCGCGCAATCCGGAGTCTCCGTCGCAACAGGCTGTCGCGCTCTGCAGGGAACTGTAGAAAATACTGCCGTGGAAAACGGCAGTCCACATTGGTGAGGGCCGTCTCCAGCACCGAGACACTTGAAGTTCTGGCGAATTCGGCCAGGTACTTATCCAGCGTCTTGACCCGGTCCTGCAGCAGAGCGGGTGTGGTGTAGTCCCCCACGGGTGGCCTTTGCACCACTCGTGACTGGGCTTGCGTGCCGAAGCCCGCCAGGAGGGCAATCACAAACCAGAGCAGCGTTTTCATAGAAACCTCGCAGTTGTTCTCCGCATGCCGCAGGGCACGCTATCTCCAAACCGCACGTCAAGAAAGCCAAACCGATTGCAGGATGCCCGCATGACCGCCTTGAGCCTCACCCTACCCGCCGCAGGCCCAGCCCCAACGGGGCGTCATTCGCTACCCTAGGGCACAGGCCCGCCATCCCGCTCACCGCAGGTGGACCGCCTCGGGCGGTCACCCGGAGCGGGCCGAACGCCCTGGGTTCGTCCCCGTCCTTCTTAATAACTCCCCGAGCCCTGATAGGGCGACCCAGTTTGCTGGGGCTGGAAGTTGCTCGACACACCATCGGTCCAGCCGAAGATCCGAGTCTGACGTCAGCCGCGCCGTCTCAGAACCTCGCTGCCCGCAAGTCGGTTCAAGGGGGAGCGCAAAACCGGGATTTCGTGCCCTCGCCCTGCCTCGTGTCCGATCGTCGGACGAGACCAAGTCCCGCTATCGTCAGTGAGCGACAACCCGGTCGAGGTGCCACCGTAGGGGAGCCCATGCTCGGCTGCCAGAATCGGCAAAAAGGCCGCCGGGGTGACCGGCGGCCTGAGGGCGAAAGGAAACGGTTTCCGATGGATTACACCGGCTTGTAAGTGGAAATGGCGCGCATGTATTGGGCGCGTTCGAAGGCCGCCGGATCGGGGCAATTCTTCTGGCTCAGGCTGCCCTTCATCTGGGTGACGGACTCGTATTCGTGCTCTTCCATCCACTGGCGCACTTCCTTCTCGATGACGCTGATATAGGGGATGCCGCGGCGCAGCAGCACCGAGCAAAGCATCGCCACGTCGGCGCCAGCCATGAGGACCTTCAGCGTGTCATGGGCGCTGTGGATGCCGCTGGTGGCGGCCAGGCTGGCCTTGATGCGGCCGTAGAGGATCGCGATCCAGCGCAGGGGCAGGCGCCGGGCCTGCGGCGTGCTCAGGAGGATGCTGTGCTCGATTTCGAGTTTCTCCAGGTCGACGTCCGGTTGGTAGAAACGATTGAACAGGACCAATCCGTCGGCCTTGGCTTCATCCAGCTGCTTGGCCATGTTGGCCATGCTGCTGAAGAAGGGGCTCAGCTTGACCGCCACGGGGATCTTCACCTCGCGCTTGACGGACTTAACGATGTCCAGATAGGTCTGCTCGACCTGGGCGCCGGGAAGGTCCGGGTCGGTGGGGATGTAATAGATGTTCAGCTCGAGGGCGTCCGCGCCGGCCTGCTCGATTTTCTTAGAGAAGTCGGTCCAACCGCCGGCGGAAGTGCCGTTGATGCTGGCGATGACGGGGATCTTCAGGGCGGCCTTCGCCTTGACGACGTGCTCCAGGTAGTCTTCCGGGCCCAGGCGGAATTCGCCCAACTGCGGGAAGTAGGACAGCGCCTCGGCGAAGCTCTCCGTGCCCTGGGTAAGGGCGGCGTCCAACTCGGCGCTGTCGCGGCGGAGTTGTTCCTCGAAGATCGAAGGCAGCACGACGGCGCCGGCGCCGGCGTCCTCGATGCGCTTGAGGTCGTCCAGTTCCTTGGACAGCGGGGAGGCGGAAGGAACCAGGGGGCTCCGGAGCTTCAGGCCCAGATAGGTAGTGCTAAGGTCCATGGTGTCGATGAGGTTGGAGTAATGGGTAAGGTTTTAGAGGCAGGGCGGGTCCCCGGCCCGAAGGCCGGGGACCCAGGCCGTAAGCATCAGGCGGCAGGGGTGGTGGGAGCCGGGGTTTCTGCGGCGGCGCCGCCCATCTTGCGCGCGGCCAGGTGGCTGAAGAGCTGCCACCGGGTCTGGACGTCCTGCTGGGCTTGCTCGAAGTAGCGCTTGGCGTCCTCGGGCTTGCTCTTGGTGAGCATCTTGAAGCGGTTTTCCGAGAGCAGGAAGTCCTGCACCTTCGCCTTGGCGGCTTGGGAATCCAACTGCAGGGGATTCTCGCCGCGGGTGCCGCGCTGTGGGTCGTAGCGGTAGAGGAGCCATTGGCCGCAATCCACGATGGCCTTCTGCTGCCGCATGCCGGCGGCCATGTTGATGCCGTGGGCAATGCAATGGCTGTAGGCAATGATGATGGAGGGGCCGGGGTAGGCTTCGGCTTCGACAAACGCCTTGAGCGTCTGTTCGTCCTTGGCTCCCATGGCCACACTGGCCACGTAGACGTTCCCGTAGCTCATGGCGATGAGCCCGAGGTCCTTCTTGCCCACCGGCTTGCCGCCGGCGGCGAACTTGGCCACCGCGCCGCGCGGGGTGGACTTGGACATCTGGCCGCCCGTATTGGAGTAGACCTCCGTGTCGAGCACCAGCACGTTCACATCGTAGCCGCTGGCCAGGACGTGGTCGAGACCGCCGTAACCGATGTCGTAGGCCCAGCCGTCGCCGCCCACAATCCATACGCTCTTGCGGATGAGCGAGTCGGCCACGCCGCGCAGCATGACGGCCTCGCTGGTCGTGGCGCCGGCCAGCTTGGCTTTCAGGGCCGCCACGCGTTCGCGCTGGGCTTCGATGCCCGCTTCATCGCGTTGCTCGGCCGAGACCAGGCCCTTGACCAGGTCGTCGCCCACCAAGGCGGCCACCCGCGGGAGCAGTTCGGTCGCCAATTGCTTCTGCTTGTCGAGGGACACGCGGAAGCCCAGGCCGAACTCGGCGCAATCCTCGAACAAGGAGTTGTTCCACGTGGGGCCGCGGCCCTGGGCGTTGGCGGCGTACGGCGTGGTCGGCAGGTTGCCGCCGTAGATCGAGCTGCAGCCGGTGGCGTTGGCGATCACCGCGCGGTCGCCGAACAACTGCGTGAGCATCTTCAAATACGGCGTTTCGCCGCAGCCGGCGCAGGCGCCGGAGAACTCGAAGAGCGGCTGCATCACCTGCTGCTGCCGCAGAGTGGTGAGCTTGATCTTCTTGCGGTCCATCTCCGGCAGGGTGAGGAAGAAGTCCCAATTGGCCCGCTCCTGCTCGCGCAGCGGGGCCTGCGGCCGCATGTTGATGGCCTTGAGCTTGACCTCGGTCTTGTTCTTGGCCGGGCAGACGTCCACGCACAGGGCGCAGCCGGTGCAATCCTCGGCCGCCACCTGCAGCGAGAACTTGAGGCCCTTCCACTCCGGCGCCCGGGCGTCGGTCGTCTTGAAGGTCGCGGGGGCGCCCGCGAGGGCCGCGGGCTCGAACACCTTCATCCGGATGGTGGCGTGCGGGCAGACCACCACGCACTTGGCGCACTGGATGCACGTCTTCTCGTCCCACACGGGGATGTCGAGGGCCAGGTTGCGCTTCTCGTACTGGGCCGTGGCGGTCGGGAAGGTGCCATCCGGCCGGAACGCGCTCACTGGCAGCTCCTCGCCGTCGCCGCCGAGAATCTTGCCGAGGACGTCGCGAACATAAGCCGGCGCGCCAGCGGCCATCGGCGGCAGGAGGTCCACCTGCGTGGTGACTTGCGCGGGCACCTTGACTTCAAAGAGATTCGCGAGGGTCTGATCCACCGCCGCGATGTTCTTCTGGACCACGTCATCGCCCTTGCGACCGTAAGTTTTCTTGATCGACTTCTTGATGGCGGCGATCGCCTCCTCGCGCGGCAGAACCCCCGAGAGGGCGAAGAAGCAGACCTGCATGATCGTGTTGATGCGGCCCCCCATGCCGGTGGCCACCGCCACCTTGGTGGCGTCGATGGTGTAGAACCGGGCCTTCTTCTCGATCAGCGCCGCCTGCGTGGGACGCGGCAGGGAATCCCACACCTTGTCCGCCGCGTACGGCGAGCTCAGCAGGAACACCCCGCCGGGCGCGAGGTTGCGCAGCATGTCGTAGCGTTCGAGGAAGACCGGCTGGTGGCAGGCCACAAAGTTGGCCTTGTGGATCAGGTAGCTCGAGCGGATCGGATTGGGGCCGAAACGCAAGTGCGAGATGGTCATCGAGCCCGACTTCTTCGAGTCGTACACGAAGTACCCCTGGGCGTAGTTGTCGGTGTCCTCGCCGATGATCTTGATCGAGTTCTTGTTCGCGCCCACGGTGCCGTCCGCGCCCAGTCCGTAGAACATGGCGCGAATCACATTGTCGGGTTCCGTGGAGAACTCGGGATCGAAGGGCAGGCTCAGCTTGGTAACGTCGTCCTGGATGCCCACCGAGAAGTGGTTGAGGGGTTGCCCCGCCGCCAGGTTGTCGAACACGGCCTTGACCATCGACGGGGTGAAATCCTTCGAGGACAAGCCATAGCGGCCGCCCACCACCTTGGGCATGGTCTTGAGCTCGCCATAACCGCTGGCCAGACCTTCCGTGAGGGCGGTGATGCAATCCAGATAGAGCGGTTCGCCCAGGGCGCCGGGCTCCTTGGTGCGGTCGAGGACGGCCAGACGTTTGACGGTGGCAGGCAGCGCCTCCATGAACCGTTGGGTGCAAAACGGACGGTAGAGCCGGACCTTGAGCAACCCGACCTTGGCGCCGCGCGCGTTGAGATAATCGACCGTCTCGTGGGCAGCCTCCCCGCCCGAGCCCATGATGACGACGACCCGGTCGGCGTCGGGGGCGCCGTGATACTCGAACAGCCGGTAGGCGCGGCCGGTAAGCTGGGCGAACTTGTCCATGGCCTTCTGCGTGATCCCCGGGCAGGCGTCGTAGAAGGGATTGCAGGCTTCGCGGGCTTGGAAGAAGACGTCCGGATTCTGGGCGGTGCCGCGCAACACGGGCCGCTCCGGGTTCATGGCGCGCTCGCGGTGCGCCAGCACCAGATTCTCGTCGATCATGGCCCGCATGGTGTCCTCCGGCAGCAACTCGATCTTGCTGACCTCGTGCGAGGTCCGGAATCCGTCGAAGAAGTGCAGGAAGGGCACGCGCGCTTCCAGGGTGGCCGCCTGCGCGATGAGGGCGAAATCCATGGCTTCCTGCACGGAGGCCGAGCTCAACATCGCGAAGCCGGTGGTGCGGGCGAGCATCACGTCGCTGTGGTCGCCAAAGATCGACAACGCATGGGTGGCGATGGCCCGGGCCGTGATGTGGAACACGGTGGGCGTGAGTTCGCCCGCGATCTTGAGCATGTTGGGCACCTTGAGCAGCAAACCCTGGGAAGCCGTGAACGTGACCGTCAGCGCCCCGGTCTGCAGCGCCCCGTGGACGGCTCCGGCCGCGCCCGCCTCACTCTGCATCTCGACGACCTTCGGGATCGTGCCCCAGAGGTTCTTGACCCCTTCGGAGGCCCATTGATCGCACCACTCCCCCATGTTCGAGGAGGGCGTGATGGGGTAGATCCCCATCACTTCGTTACAGCGGTAGGCCACGTAGGCGACCGCCTCATTACCGTCAATCGTTGTGAATTCCTTCATAAAGGTCGTGCTCTCGGACATTCGCCCCGGCAGGTCGCCGAGGGCCTTGGGGGGCCGCATCGTCCCGCGGGCAGACTGGCATCGGGCGACAATACCCCACCGGTCGATTCCTTCCAGCCCAAAGGGGAGGAAACCGTTACTCTTGTCATCTGACGCAGGGGGAGGATGCTTCCGAAACAAGGCTCGCGCTCCACATGGTTTGGCCATCGCTGAACATTTTTTGCCCTCCTTGGTGTCCGCTTGAAATCCCCTCTCCCGAGCGTATGTTCTATTAGCCAAAAGGGCGCGAAAACTATGAAGGATAAGCCGACCAAGGCGGTCCAACAGCCGCCCACTTTCACCCCGGGAATCACCATGGGCATGGTGCGCGAGCACGCTTTCCACATGTTTCGCGACAAACTCCCGGATCAACCGCTGACCTTGGACAATTGGATCATGGCCGAAAAGGACCTGGTGGCCAGCCTGCAGGCGGAAGGAACGGAACTTCGTTAGCCCGGCGAGATTCCGCATCCCAAGCCGGGCCGGATTTCAGGGTGCGTCGGTCATGACCCCCGCGAAGCGTTGCTGGCGTGAGTTGCCGGAGTGGCTTACTGACCGAAAGGAGCGTCGGTGCCAGATAGCAAGGGCACCCTGGCGGCAACCTGTTGATGGTCAGCGCATAGTGGTTGATTGGCGCAAATCGAGTGCGGACCAACCACCATGCCCGCACTCAGGGAAGGGTACTTCGCACCGAAATCCCACTGCCCAAGCCAAAGTACTTGGGGACGAAGGGTTAACCCCGTCAACCCGCCGCGTCAGTCACCGGGCTTGCGCCGCCACGGCGTGCCCCGAGGGACGATGTGCCCCCGTCGGAATGCTGCAAGCGCCTTTGGGGGAGGACGCTTCCGCCCCCAATCGGGAGCGCTCGCGTGCAGGGCTTTGTACCGGATGATGCCGGCGATTGCCCCATTCGCGCAAAGCTTCTCGAATCACCGCTCCGGTGGACGGAAAATGGCCGGCACCAACCTCGCGCCCGATGAGCGCGGCTTGATCCTCGCTCAGACTGACACTGACTTTGACGATTCTCATGGCAAGACCCTCGATCCGGTCTGAATATTCGACCACGGACCGCACAAAGTCTCACAGGTAGCATATTACAGGCCAAAGACCGCACCGGCCGACCGGCTTGGCCCGCGCTCGCAGGCCCCTCGCCCCGCCTCGGTCACGGCTGATTGTGAAGTCACATCAAATGTAATACCAACGACTTGCCCAACCCCACGGAGACCGGCTCAGGCCGCGCGGCTTTCTGCCGATACATGAGGCAACATTGGCATGAAAGGACGCAAGCCACATCAAATCGGCATCGGCGCCTGGCGGGAACGGTCGTTCACCCTCCCCCTGCGACGCCGCCTCACCGCTCATCAACGTTCGCGGCTCCCGCAGCCAGACTCCCGTTGGGTCACCGTGGCCTTGGCGGGGGCGTTTGCGCCTGCGCCGGGAGCGGCGTCAGTCGCTCCAGCCTGCGCGTAAGGCGGCGCAGAGCCTCGCCAGCCGCTTTTCCGGATTGCCTGGGCGGCGGTGTTGGTCGAGACTCGGCGGCCGATGAACTTCCGCGCGAAGGTTATCCCCTTGGACCGTCTGGCCGCCTGGCGCCGCGAACTGCGGGCCACGGGCAAGCGCTTGGTGGTCACCAACGGTTGCTTCGACTTGCTGCACGTCGGCCACGTAACCTACCTCGAGGCCGCCCGCAATCAGGGTGACGCCCTGCTCGTGGGGCTCAACGGGGACGGGTCCGTTCAAGCTCTCAAGGGCCAGGGCCGCCCCCTCAACCGCGAAGCGGACCGCGCCGCCGTGCTGGCCGCGCTGGAGGCCGTGGACGCGGTCAGCATCTTCCCGGAGGTCACCGCCACGGAGTTTCTCAAGCTCGCCGCGCCGGACCTCTACGTCAAAGGCGGCGACTACACCCTCGATTCCCTGAACCAGGACGAACGCCGCGCGGTGGAATCCGCCGGCGGCCGGATCGTCCTCATGCCCATGGTGCCGGGCAAGTCGACCACCGCGCTGGTCCAGCGGATGCAGGCCCCGGCTTGAGGCCGGCCGCCCGGCGTCAACCGCCGTTGGTTTGGCGCAGGTAGCGCTGAATCCAAGTCTCCAAAGCCGCCACCCAGCGGGGGTGGTCGTTCAGGCAGGGAATGAGGGCCAACTGCTCCCCGCCCGCCTTCTGAAAGGTCTCCCTGCCGCGTATCCCGATCTCCTCGGTCGTCTCCAGACAATCGGTGACAAAGGCCGGGCACATCACCAGGAGCCGTTTGACCCCCGCCTGCGCCAGTCGCGTCAACTCGGCGTCGGTATAGGGTTTGAGCCAGGGATCGCGCCCAAGCCGCGACTGGAATGCCACCGAGTACTTGCCAGCCGGCACGCCGGCCTCACGGACAAAAGCGGCGACCGTCCGCAGGCACTGAGCCCGGTAGCAGGTGGGCAGAGCGGGCCCGGTCACCTCGCAGCAGTCCGGTCGGGCCAGGCAGTGGGCGTGGGTGGGGTCGGACTTGCGGAGATGGCGCTCGGGCACGCCGTGGAAGCTGAAGAGGAGATGGTCGTAGTCGCGCGCCAGATGGGTTCCGCTGGCGGCCACCAAGGCGGCGATGTATTCGGGGTCCTCGTAAAAGGGGCGGTGAATCCTCAATCCCATGGCCGGAGCCAGTTGCGCTACGACCTCGCGGACGCGCTCGGCGGCGGTCTCGTAACTGCTCATGGCGTAGTGCGGGAACAGCGGGATCAGCAGCACCTCCTCCACGCCTTGCTCCCGCAGGGCGGTGACCGCCTGGGGAATCGAGGGAGTCTGGTAGCGCATGGCCAGTTCGATGGGCACCGGCAGCCGCTTCTGCAAGGCTTGCTGCACCGCGCGGCTGGTCACCACCAGCGGCGCGCCCTCCGGAAGCCAGATCTTCCGGTACGCCTCGGCCGAGGCATGCGGACGGCGCGGCAGGATCGCCAGGTGAACAATCAGGAACCGGATCGGCCAGGGCGCGTCCAGCACGCGGCCGTCCATGAGAAACTCCCGAAGATAGCGCCGCACATCCCCCACCGAGGGAGACTCCGGCGATCCCAAATTGACCAGCAAAACGCCCTTCTTCTTCATTACGGTGATCCGGCAGCGCGCATCCGCGCGGTTTCCGGGAAACCATGATACCCTGCCCGGGGGCGAAAAGCCAGATGATGCTCGTACCGGTCGGAGCTGCCGCTCGTGGGGTTGCCCCGGGCGGACGGGCGCCGAACCGCCGCCGTGCCCGCCGAAGTGCACGGGGCGGTCCGGCGCACTGTGCGATTGGGGAAACCGGTTTGCGGCTCCTTGCGACTGTTTGCAGTGCTGCGCCTCGCGCAATAGTCGCCAGGTAGGAGCCGAGGTGACGAGGCTCTGACTTCCTCCCACAGCGAAGAGCTGACATAGACGTGGTGGGGTTGGCGGCGTGAGGCAAAAGTCAGAGACTCATAACTTCGTCTCCTACCCGGGGTTGAGCGCGGCCGGACGACCGCGCTGCGGCGCAGGGCGCTACTGTGGAGGGCAAGATTGGGG
>CAYYMW010000113.1:0-1703 GCA_964472515.1 uncultured Verrucomicrobiota bacterium
CCGCCGCCGTGATCCGCTGGGTCGCGAAAGTCCCCGCGGTGATCGGCCAGGTGGCGCGAAAGGAGGTGAGGCGGGTCCGGAATCCCGCTCCCGGCTCGGAGCCGAGGAACAGTCCTCCCGCCGCCAGCCAGACCATGCCCAGGTAGGGCAGCACCTTCAGACACACAAAGGCAACCAAGCCCACGCTGAACGGGATCGCCCGGCGTTGCTGAAACAGATGGAAGAACTGCCAGCCCAGGACCAGGAGGGACACCGCCCCCCAACTGAGCGCAAAGCCGCGCACCAACCCCAGCGTGTCCTCCCAAAACAAGGCGGCGGCGGGAGACCGTGCCTGGAGCACCCGGGAGCGGCGCTGGAGCAACCACTCCCATACCCGGATGAACGGGAGTTCCCCGGACCAGACGCCCCGCCGGTTCTGACCGGCCGCCAGCAGGCCCGCCAGCGCAAACACCGGGATGCTGCAGGCCACCCGCAACATCATGCCGGACCGGCGTTCCACCCACTGCGGCCGGTCCTGCGGCGCGAGGGCAAACAGCAGTGCGACCGCGAAGACCACCGCCGCCACCGGCCAGAACTGGCTGGGACGACGCGGTAATCCCCACGCCAACGCCTGTACCGCGGCGATTGCGGCGACCATCACCAAGCCGAAGTACGCCGCGTCGAACCCTTGCGCCAACCGACCCAATACCCAGCCCCACCCGCTCATCAGCAAGGCCATCAACGCGCAGGCGCAGCACAGAGGCACTAGGACCAGGACCGGTGTGCGCACGGGCAACACGAACCACCGGGTGGTCATGGAATTCATGCGCCAGCCCTCACCGCTCTCCATCAGCGTGAAAGGGGCGAACACCAGCAACAACGAGGCGAGGAACGAGCCCACTACCAACCCCGTCGCGTGGCCCCGCCACCACGCATCGGACGGCGCCCCGTTCAGGGCGTGCGCAAGAGTGGCCGAAAGCGCCATCAAAACTGCCAGCGCGGGAAAGACGATCCGGTTCTTCCATACCTGCTCCCAAATCAAGGCTTGGATCGGTGATTTCATGGAATGGTGAAGGTACGAGGTCCTGGACTATCGGAGGCCGGGCGGGTTCACTCCCCCAGCCCTGGCTCCCACTCGCGCGTGGAACACCTCTTCGAACGTGGCCCCGCCCTCTTCCAGCACTTCGCCCCGGGCCTGTGCCAGGGCGTTCCGTAACTCGGTGTGCCCACCGTTGCAGATCACTGTCCACTCGTCAGGCCCGCCGCTCACGGATAAGGCGCCGGGCAGGCCGGTCGGCGCGACCCCCTTGGGCCACCGGATCACCAGGCGGCGGTGGCTCTCCAAGAGCTCGTGCAGCGGCCCTTGGAGTACCAGGCGCCCGCCCGCCAGCATGGCCACGCGGTCCGAGACCCGGGCAATCTCATCGAGCAGGTGGGAGGAGAACAGCACCGTGCGTCCCTCGCCCGCCACCGATCGCACCACCGCCTCCAACAGTTCGCGCCGTACAATCGGATCGAGGCCGGAACTGGGCTCGTCCAGGACGAGCAATTCGGGCCGGTGCGCGAGGGCGATCAGGAGACCCGCCTTGGCCAACTCTCCCTTGGAGAGGTTCCGAATGCGCGCCTCACGGGGCAACCCAAACTGCTCCCGTAATTGTTCCGCGTAGTCCGTGTCCCAGCGCGGGTAGAACGCGCGGCTGTAGCCAAGCAATTCCGAAACACTC
>CAYYMW010000113.1:1713-17091 GCA_964472515.1 uncultured Verrucomicrobiota bacterium
CACTCATCCACGGCGGCAGGTCACGATCTTCCGAGAGATAGCCCAGGCGCCCCAGCACCGCCACGGCATGCCGGGCCGGGTCCAAGCCAAACACCCGCACCTGGCCGCTCTCGGCGCGCAGCAGGCCCAGCACGTGCTTGATCAGGGTGGTCTTGCCCGCGCCGTTGGCGCCCACCAACCCGAGGACCCCTCCGGTCGGCACGCTCAACGAAACGTTCTCGAGCGCCTGCTTCGCGCCATACCGACGCGAGAGGCAATCCACCTGAATGACGGGTTCGCTTGACGTTGATGCGTTCATTTCCGGACAGGATCTTGGAGCAGTTGATGACGATCACGGACCAAGGCGACCACCTCGTCCACCCCCACCTTCAGGTGGGCGGCATCCGTGAGCAGGGAATCGACTTTGGGGACCAGCGCTTCGGCGGCGTTGCCCGAGGGACTCCGCGCCGCGCCGTCCGCCACGTACGTGCCAGAACCATGCCGGCAAATCACGACTTCCTCCTTCGCCAGCTCGGCGTAGGCGTGCACCACGGTGTTCGGGTTGATCACCAACCGTTCCGCCAGCGCGCGGATGGCAGGCAACTCCTGCCCCGGCTGCAAGCGCCCGGAGGCGATCAGGTACTTCACCTGGTTTACGATCTGCCGGTAAACCGGCACACCGTCAGTAGTGGAAAGGCGGATTTCCATCGGCAAGGGTCGGCCGACTCACCGCGAAGGATCGGCCCCAGCCCCTGTCCCGTCGGACAGGTCGGCGCCCCATAAACTGGTCCCGGTCGTTCATCGGCTGTCAGCAAGTGTTCTAGCCTTCTATAACACTTTGAACAAACACGCAAGCCTTCGTCACGGCTTGGGCCCACTGCTTGGCATCGCCGCCATCAATATCGCGTAACACCCTGATCACCTGCGCGTTCGACAAAGAGGGCACCAGGTACCCGGTGCCTTTCGCAGGTGGAAATACCGCAATCGCGGCCTGTTCCGTAGGCTTCACGAAGCGGAAGAAACTCTTTTGTGGGGCAGGCACCGCCGCCTTCGTGAGGAGCGCGCGCTTGCCAGGTTGAAACAGCCTGCCGCCTGGGCAATACTTGGGGACATGGACGGCTCGCAACAGTTGGACGAACTCATGGTGTGCCGGTTGGACAACGGGCAGAGGGCGGTAGCCCCCTGCACGATTGTCATCTTCGGCGCCAGCGGTGATTTGACCGCCCGCAAACTCATCCCCGCGCTCTATCATCTGCATGCGGACGGCCTGTTGCCTGCGCCGGTTCGAATCGTCGGTTTTGCCCGGCGGGAGAAGACCGATGAGGCCTGGCGCGAGGAGTTGTTTGCCGCCCTGCAGCAGTTTGCCCGGACCAAGCCGGTCGCGCGGGAGTCATGGGACGCCTTTGCCGCCCACCTGCATTATTGCCAGGGCGACCTCGGACAAGCTGACGCCTATGTCCGGTTGGCGGCGTTGTTGGGGACCTTCGGGGATGAACGGTTGGCCAGGAACCTCCTGTTCTACCTGGCGATTTCGCCGAGCCAGTTCGGCGAGGTGGCGGCGCAATTGTCCCAAGCCGGTCTCTTGCGGCGCGATGAAGAGGCAGGTTTCTGGCAGCGGTTGGTGGTGGAGAAGCCCTTCGGGCAGGATTTGAGGTCGGCGCAGCAACTCAATTCGGAATTGGTGAAGCACGCCCATGAACGACAGGTGTTCCGTATCGACCACTACCTCGGCAAGGAGACGGTGCAGAACATCATGATGTTCCGGTTCTCCAATGCGGTGTTCGAGCAGTTGTGGAGCCGGCAGTCGATCGATCATGTTCAGATCACCGTCAGCGAGAAGCTCGGCGTGGGCGCGCGGGGCGGCTTCTACGAGGAGGCCGGCGCGTTGCGCGACATCTTCCAGAACCACTTGCTGCAGGTTCTGGCGTTGATCGCGATGGAGCCGCCGCTGACGTTGGAGGCGGAAGCCATCCGCGACGAGAAGGTCAAGTTGCTCAAATCCATCCGCCCCATCGGGCCAGAGGAGGCTTTGCGGAGTGTGGTTCGCGGCCAGTATTTCGCAGGCCAGGTGGAGGGGCAGCCCTGCTCGGGCTACCGGCAGGAGGCCAAGGTGGCGGCAAGCTCGAATGTTGAGACCTTCATCGCGGTGCGCCTGCTGATTGACAATTGGCGTTGGTCGGGCGTGCCCTTCTATATTCGGAGCGGCAAGCGGATGCCCCTGAGCGCGAGCGAGGTGCGGGTGCAGTTCCGGCCCACGCCGCGCGTGCTCTTTGCGGCCCAGTGCGGCCCCAAGCTGGAGAGTAATGCCATCACCCTGCGCTTGCAGCCGAACGAGGGTATCTCGCTGCGGTTCAACGGGAAGTTGCCCGGCACCAGCGTGGCGGTGCGGCCCATGCGGATGCACTTCAGCTACGAGAGCGAGTTTGGGGCTTACACCCCGGAGGCTTACGAACGGCTATTGCTCGATGCGATCGCCGGAGACGCGACGCTCTTCATCCGCCGCGACGAGGTGGAGGCATCCTGGGCGATTGCCGATCCGATCCGACGGGCTTGGGACGGGGAGCCACTGAGCAACCGCGAGTTCTACGCCGCGGGCACCTGGGGGCCGGTGGCGGCGGACGAGTTGGCGGCCCGCTTCGGGCACTCCTGGCACAATCCTCATCCCGCCTCCTGAAGCGGCAGCGGTGGAGGTCGCGGGCGGTTGGCGGCGATGGAACGTCCGGGTGGCAACGCTTCATTTACCGCTGGCGCGGGGGGAGTCCGGCGTGTACTTTGCCGCGTCGGTCGTCGGCAGAAGCCGGTTCGGGCGTGCTGCAGGCGGTGAACGGACAACAGGAACAGCATGTCGGAACCTTTGGTCAGTCGGTCAGCGCGGCCAGCGGCTTTGGCGGGAAACCCCCGAGCTTTGCTGCGCCAACTGGGAGATCTCACAGGCTGGGACGCGGGCGAGATGTCCGCGCATGTCTCGCCGCCGCCGGTGAAGGACCTGGCCGGGCTGGGCGCTTTTCTCCAATGGTACCACGACCAACTGCTGGTGCCGGTGGAATTGCCGTTGATCCTCCGTGCGTGGCACCACGCCAGCCGGGGGCAGGCGCGCGAGTTGATCGCGCTGGATCGCGCGCTGGTGGATTCCCCGGCGTGGGCGCCGTTTGCCGGCGCCAGCCAGGCGGTGGGACGTTCCCAGTTGCGGCGGCTTCGGCCGCTCCGCGACCAGCGGTTTGTGGGCCGCTACCGTGAGGCGATTGAACGCGGCGAGGCCCGTGGGTGGCACGGCATCGTCTACGGTCTGGTTTTAGCGGTCTTCTCGTTTCCCCTCCGACCGGGCCTGATCTGCTACGGCCGCCAGACGCTGGAGAGTTTTGCCGGTTCCGCCGCCCAGCGCCTGGGTTTGCCTGCGGCGGAGGTAGACCGCGTCTTGGAGGAGACGCTGAGATCCCTGCCTGACACGGTGGAAGCCGAGCTGCAGCGCCACGCTGAGCTGGCGTTTCAGCCGGACCTGCCGGCCGTGGAAAAGGGAACCGCGAAGGTCATTGGCGTCTGCTGAGCGGCCCGGCCCGGCAGCAAATTGCTTGGTGCGCCTGTGCCGGTTTGCGTACAGTCCGGGCATGACCGCGAAGCAATTCTACGACTGGCAGACCAGCGGCGGCACGGACGACGTGATGCGCCTGGTGGATTGCCTGGAGCGGGCGGACATTCCCTGGTGCGCGATCGGTGGTGTGGCCGTGAACCATTGGGCCCGGGAGCCGATGGTGACGCAGGATTTGGATCTGGTGGTGGCAAGCGACGCGGTGGAGCGAGCTGTGACGCTGCTGGAGCAGGCGGGCTTTCGCGTGGAGCGGCTCGCCGGGTCGGTCAACCTCAAGGGCGGGTCCAAGGTCAGCCTCCAACTGAGCACCGAGGCCGCCTACCATGATTTTCCGTCCCGTGCGGTGGCGGCCGATGTGCATGGCATCCTGCTCCGGGTGGCCTCGCTGGAAGATACGCTGCAAGGCAAGGTCTGGGCGTGGCGGGATGGCCAGCGCCGACAAAGCAAGAAGCTCAAGGACCTGAGTGACATTGCACGACTGGTGGAGAGCCATCCACGCCTTTGGGAGAGGCTGCCTGCCGATCTGCAGGCTCAAATCGAGCAAGCGGGTGGTGCGGACGGCAAGCCATGACCCCTTCGACGCCATGACTGATTCCACGGGATTTCTGAACCTCGCCGATTGGAGTGTCATTCTCCTCTATCTGGCCGGGGTGGTCGGGTTGGGGGTATGGTTTGGGAGGGATCAACGCAATACCCGCGATTACTTCCTGGGCAGCCGCAACGTGCCGTGGTGGGGGATCGGCTTTTCCATCGTGGCGGCGGAGACGAGTGCATTGACGATCATCGGGGTGCCCTCGATGGCCTACGGCGGCAACCTGATGTTCATCCAGATGATCATCGGGTACGTGATCGCCCGCGTCATCCTGGCGGTCGTGATGGTGCCGCACTATTTCAAGGGGGAGATCTACTCGCCGTACCAACTCTTTGCCAATACGCTCGGCCCGGCGGCGCGGCAGACAGCCGGCGGCCTCTTCCTATTGAGCGAAACCCTCGCGGCAGGAGTGCGGGTGTATGTGGCCTGCATTCCGGTGCAGCTCATGCTCAACCTGCCGGTGCTGCCGGCCATCGTGCTGTTCATCGTGCTGTCGCTCGTTTACACCTACATCGGCGGGGTCAAGGCGGTGATCTGGACCGACGCGCTGCAATTCGGCCTGTTCTTGCTCGGCGGCGTGTTCGCCGTCTGCTACATCCCGCACTTGGTGGAGGGCGGTTGGGCACAGACCCTCAAAGAAGCGGGAGCAGGGGGCAAGCTGGTTTGGCTCAACACGAACCTGGAGGTGCTCGACGGGAAGGGTGTGGGCGGTTTCGTGCAGGCGTGCCTGGCGGCGCCATTCAACCTCTGGATGGGGCTGATCGGCGGAACGGTCATGGTGTTGTCGTCGCACGGTGCGGAGCAGTTGATCGTGCAGAGAGTTTTGACGTGCCGGAACGTCGCGGACGGACGAAAGGCGCTCATGCTGAGCGCCGTGACGATCTTCCCGTTGTTTCTGGTGTTTCTGGTGGCAGGGGCCTTTCTGTGGGTCTACTACCAGCACCAGCCCATGGCGATTCCGATCCCCGAGGTGCGTCCCGGCTCCGGCATCAAGGCCAACGATTTTGTTTTCCCGATCTTCATGCTCACCGCCGTGCCGCACTGGCTGCGGGGTTTTCTGATCGTGGCAATCCTCTCGGCGGCGATGTCCTCGGTCAGTTCAGCGCTGACCTCGCTGGCGTCGGTCTCCACGATGGACTTTCTGAAGCATGTCTGGCGCGACCGCAGCGAGGAGTCTTACCTGCGGTTCAGCAAGTACTCGACCGTGCTTTGGGCCGGGGCCTTGATCGGCGTTGCCTACCTGAGTCGGGAAGTCGCGTTCGTGCTGAACGCCGCATTTTCGCTCCGCGGCCTCACCAGCGGGGCCCTGCTGGGCGGGTTGATCCTGGCGGTTTTCTGGCGGCGGGGCGGGGCGGTGCCGGTGGTGAGCGGGATGCTTTCCTCCGTGACGGTGATGACGCTCATCCAAACCCTGCCCAAGTGGAAGGTGACTGCCGGATGGTGGCTGGACACGGTGGGCGCCGAAATCTTCTGGCCATGGTACACGCTCATCGGGGTGACCGTGACGCTTAGTGTGGCGATGGTGGTGGGGGTGCTGCGGCGGCCAGCGACCAATCCTCGGACCACGCCGGCCAGATGAGTCAAAGGTCCGAAATGGGAAGGGGAGCGCGCCCGCCTCGGGCGCAGTTTTCCGCGCCCCCGCGGAAAACGACGACTGTCTGGGAGTGCATGGCGTATATGGTGACACGTCAATCGCAACTGGCTGGACGCGAGGCGCGTCCAGTGACGCCCGGGGGCGGGCGTGCTCCCCAACTCAGGACTCCGGGATGAACGGCCCGTTGCCACCTTCCACCACACCACCGCAGGACCGGCGCTGGCTGGTGCTGGGCTATGGCAACGAGCTCCGGAGCGATGATGGGGTGGGGCCGTTGATTGCCAGGGCGGTGGCGGCCTGGGGCGATCCCGACGTAGATGCACGGGACTTGCACCAACTTACGCCCGAATGGGCCGAGCCGATCTCCCGGGCCGCCGTCGTGGTTTTCGTGGACGCCGTTCTGGCTTCGGCAGACGTGCCTGCAACCATGGTCCCGCTCAGTGCTGACGCAGAGCTCCAACCGGACGGCCATCTGTCGAGTCCCGAGGGTTTGCTGGCGATGGCCGGGCAACTCTACGGGCGGAGGCCGCAGGCATGGCTGCTGAAGGTACCCGTGCAGAGCCTTGAATTCGGGGAGACCCTCTCCCCGCTGGCGCAACGGAATGTGGAGGCTGCGCTTGCGCGCCTGCGCGCCCACCGCGTAGATTGGGCCTCAGCGCAATCGCATGGCCAGCAAGATTCTACTGATCAGCGTTAACACCTGCCGGGACCCTTATCCGGTCTTCCCGCTCGGACTGGCTTTCCTCGACGGCGCGTTGCGGCGCGTCGGGCACGAAACCCGCTGGCACGATGTGCTGGTGGACGGCCCGCCGCTCGAGGAGACGGTGCGGGACTTTCGCCCCGATTTCATCGGCGTTTCGCTCCGGAACATTGACGATATTCTCGTGAAGCGCCGCGAGGCCTTCCACAACGGTCTGCGGGCCTTGCGCGATCAACTGCGCGCCGTGACGCAGGCGCCGATCATTCTCGGAGGCAGCGGCTATTCGCTTTTTCCCGAGGCGCTGCTGGAGCGCTCGGGCATGGACTATGGCCTCCAAGGTGAGGCCGAAGAGAGCCTGGTCGCCCTGCTTGACGCTCTGGAGCGCTGTCGTCCCTTGGACGATATTCCCGGCCTGGTGCGGCGGGTGGACGGCCGGTTGGTCCGGAACACCAAGCGCTCGGTGATCCGCGCGGACCGGCTGCCGCTGCCGGTGCGGCCGCAGACCATGGTGGAGTCATACCGCCGAACCAGCACCATGCTCAGCGTGCAGACCCAGCGCGGCTGTGCGTTCGAGTGCGGCTACTGCACCTACCCGGTGCTCGAGGGGCGGTTCTACCGGCGGCGGCCGGTCGCCGAGGTAGTGGGGGAACTCAAGGAGTTGGAGCGCGGCGGCACCCGGTACGCCTTCATCGTCGATTCGGTGTTCAACTCCACCAACGACCATGTCCAAGCCGTCTGCGAGGAGATGTTGCGGCAAGAGCTGCGCTTGAAATGGTGCTGCTTCCTGCGGCCGCAGGGGCTCACTCCCGAACTCATGCGGCTGATGGCTCGCGCAGGGCTTGCCCATATCGAGTTCGGGACCGACAGCTTTTGCGACGAGGTGCTCGCCGAGTATGGCAAGTGGTTCACCTTCGACGATATCCTCCGCAGCAGCGAATTGGCCCGCCAGGAAAGGGTGGACTACTGCCATTTCCTCATCTCGGGCGGGCCGGGCGAGACTCTGGCCACCATGCGCCAGGGCTTTGCCAATTCTCTCCGGTTGCCAGACCCCGTGATCCTGGCGCTGGCCGGGATGCGCGTGTATCACGGAACGGCGTTGTACCAGCGCGCGCTGCGCGAAGGGTTGGTCAAGCCCGAGGAGGATCTCCTCGAGCCGCGGTATTACTTCGCGCCCGGCATGACCGACGACCTGATCTTCAGCGAGTTGGCCAGCTACGCCCGGCAGGCTCCGCAATGGCTGGTGGGTGACCCGCCCGCCGAGTACATGCGCATGGTGGACCGGCTCCGGGCCAAGGGCCAGGTGGGGCCGCTCTGGGCCTTCTTCGCCACGATGCAACGGCTGGCCCTGCACCGGTTGGTTCAACCGGTTGCCCCCGGGACGCAATAGCGCCGAAGGTGTTGCGCCGCTTGGCAAAGGTGCCTTGCCTTTGCCATGATGCGGCATGATTTCGGATTTGGCGCCGGCTTGCCGCACCGCCCCTCTCAGCCTTAGGCGGGGGCGTCTGCTTTCGCGCGCAGCGTTTTTCTGCGTCGTCCTCTTCTGCTCGTATGCTCCCGTTCGTGCCTTCGCCAGCGAGATCATGTCTGATCCCGAAGTGGACGCCTTCAACGTGCGCGTCGGCACGCAGACCTTCAGCGGGCTCTACCAGTTCACTACCAACAGCCTCCTGGTGGAGACCGCGCTGGCCATCCGGGAAATGGGCAGCGACATCCTCAAGTTCTATGCCGGTCCCGAATACGAGCGGCAGAACAAGGTGACACTGCCCGCAGGGGTCACCGACCTGCCCAGCCTGGCGCGGTTGGAGCCCTCCTTCCGCAAGGTGATGGAGCTACCGTTCCGGCACTATCTCATCTGGTCCTACTCCTTCACTGCCGGTTGGTGGCAGGATGGCTACTCCGCCACCGAGAGCCAGAAGGAGTACGCCGAAATGTACGCCTTTGCCCGGCACTTCCTGACGAATTACAGCGGCACGGGCAAGCGCTTCTATTTGGGGCATTGGGAGGGGGATTGGCACCTGCTCGGTGGCTACGATGCCACCAAGAACCCCAGCCCCACCGCTATCGCGGGCATGCGCGCCTGGCTCAACAACCGCCAGCGGGCGGTGGACGACGCCCGGCGCGATACGCCGCATCAGGACGTTGAGGTCTATCTGTACACCGAGGTCAACCGTGTGCGGGACGCCATGGTGGGGTCCACCAACGTCAATCAACGGGTCGTCAACACGGTCCTGCCCTACGTGACCAACCTCGATTACGTTTCCTGGTCTTCCTATGACGGCCAGGACCTCAGCCGCGCTCTGCTCCGCAGCACGCTCGATTACATCGAATCCAACCTGCCGACGAACAAGGCGGCTACCATTTCAGGCAAGCGTGTCTTTGTGGGCGAGTATGGCTGGGGCGGGGCGTATCCAGTGACGGGTCAGGAACTGCTGACCCGAACCTACCTCCGCAACCTCATCGAGTGGGGGACCCCCTTCGCGCTGTTTTGGGAGATCTACAACAATGAGCCGAACCGCAACTTCTGCCTGATCGATTCCGCTGGCAAGAAGACCCCCTGCTACTACCTTCACCAGCGATACGCCAACCGGGCTCGCTTGGAGGTGGCTCGGTTCAAACAGGAACATGGGCGGTTGCCGACGGAGGCCGAGTACGCCTCTCTTGCCTTGTCGATCCTGCGCATGACCCAGCCGGTGCCGGTGAGCCTGGCGGTCACCAACCTCGCTGCCGTTTCGATCACGGCCAACCGGGCTGATTTGGAGGGATCGCTGGCCCAGGGGATCTATGGGGAACCGTGGGCACGGGTCTTCCTGGCTTGGGGCAAGACCGACGGCCAGACCAACAGTGTCGCCTGGGAGAACGTGAACGTCGTGGCCACCAATGGCACGTTCGGGCCGGCGACCTTCCGCCTGGTGCTGACCAATCTGTCGGTGGACACGACTTACTACTACCGCTTTTGGGCCACGAACGGGGTCGCCACCGGTTGGGCGGGGGAAACGGCCAGTTTTCGCACGCCTCCGGTTGATCCCCGGGTGATGATCCAAGGCTCCCCTCAGGGAGTGGTGCTATCGTGGCCCCTCTGGATGGGAAGCAACGCGGTTGAAACGACCAGCCAGTTTGACGGGGTCAGCGCGTGGTCGCCTTTGGCTGAGTCAGGAGTCCCGCAGGGGGACACTCTCGAACTTGCGCTGCCGGCCAGCCAACCCGTCCAGTTCTTCCGCCTCCATCGGCAGTAACCGTTTGAGCCGCACATGCGTTTCTGCTGCTACGGCATGCAAATGGCATGCGACGCGTGAGGCGAGGGCTTGGCTCAGCGGCTTCCCCACAAAGAACAAGCCGCTTTGCGGGGTTGGGCGCAAAGCGGCTTGACTTGGGTCGTGAAGATTTGTGCCTCTCCACAGGCAGGCGTTCCCAAAGACTGTTTGGTGCTACACCAGCCGGCGTTGGGCGGCACCGAGACCGAGCAGCGCCACACCCAAAAGGGTCATCGTCGTGCCACCATCGGGAACGCGGTTGCCCTCGGTGACGTAGCTGTCGCTGCCACCTGTGGGGGCAATCCCCGTCACGTGCAGACCGATGCGCAACGAGTCGGCGTTGGGACCGAGATTGAGGGCGTCGAGCACGTCCTGATAGGTCTTGCTGGTCGCCAAGTTGAACGTAATGGTTAGCCAATCAACGTTGCCGTTGTTGATGCCCTTGGAGGGTGCGGGATTATCCGCCGAGGCGGCTACTGTGGCGACGAAATCGGGATTGAGGGTGTTACCCGAAGGGAGGTTTCCGGGATTCGCACCGGAGTCAAAGGAAACCCCATTACCTGAGTCAACAAAGGGCGTGATCATCGAGCCAAGCGTGCCGCCGGTGTTGTCAAAATAGATCTGGGCGATGACGGAGGCGATAGAGCCATCGTTGGTGAACTTGAAGTCCACCTTGCCGCCACCAGGATTGGTGACATCGACCGCCAACTGCCCGCTGAGGTCATTGCCACCGTTATTGGTGATTTTCGAGAAGGAATACGACACTGCGAAAGCCGACGAGGACAATCCCAAGGCCAGTGCCACTGCTGCGGTCTTGATGGTTGTGTTCATTTTCATACTACGCGAACTCACATCTTACGTTCGTATCTACTCAAGCAGCTTGGATGCCAACCTTCTTGCGCGGTGTTGTGAGGCTGTGTAAGTAATTATCATTAAGCGATATGTGGACGACATAAATAGTCTCCGAGCGCGTGACCAATCCCTTCAAGGACGTCCGTTGTTAAGACTCCCGTCAGGCGCATATGGCCCTAATGCTCAACTGTCTACCTGTTAAGTGATTGCTTTAGAAGTACTTAGATGGATGAAAGTGCATGCCGAGCAGCATGACGGATTTGGCCAGCCTAGTTAAGTCTGCCGACAGGGCTAAATGGTCAATCGTATAGATCCGTATGGCCTAATGTGAGTAACCCCGAGCTCGCGAAGCTGCTCCGTTTGACGGAGGAGTCCGGACGGAAAGCGTACCAAAGCAAATGGCACCCCGGGGTTACCGAAGTGCCAGTGCTCCAAGATTCAGGTCGAGTCGAGCGGGGTGCCGAGGCCGCCCTACTTCTCAGGGGCCGGTACGGTTACGTTGGTGGATAACACAGCGGCTTCGGCCGGGGTCGCCCCGGCGGGGCGATCTTCCACCCGGACTTTGCCGAAGCCGGTCCACTTGTGGATGAGCCCCATGTTGTTGAGCAAGTAGAGAGCAATCCAGACCAGGAAGACCAAGACGATGATCTTGGGCCAAGGCGACTTCTTTTCGGCGAAGGGATCCACCAGGTTGCGCTGCGAGCCAGGCGGCAAAGCGGCCACCGCAGTGAGCGAAGCGCCGAACGGCACGTTGATCTTGGCGCGGGCGTTTACGGCCCACCCGTTGGCATCGAGGATCGGACCCAGATTCCGCTTTCTAAGCTTGATGAACGCCAGGATCATCGAGGGACCCGAGATGAGGAGGATGACCCCGATGATCGCTCCAATGATGGCGAGGGGCCCGAGGGCTACCACGCCCATGACGTGGCCCGTGAGCGCCGTCAGGAAGCCGCCGATGGCGCCGAAGGCCACGCCCAAGGCGGCCACGGTGCCTACGTCGACCTTCTTGGGTCCGGCTGGGGTTGCCGCCACCGATTTGTCCACAGTAGCGGTCGCAACCGCCGCCTTTTCCAGCTTGGCGGTGGCGGCGGCGTCGGCGGCGGCGGCGCGCTTGGCCGTTTGCTCCTCGATGAGGCGGACGAACTTCTTGTACGGCGACCAGAAGGCTTGGCGCAGGCTGATGGGGTTGTCGACGATCTTCGTGATGGTCGCATCCCAGTCGCGGCCCTTGCGGTCATAGAAGATGCCGTTGCGGCCTACCATGAGGTTATCCGAGTCGCCATCGGTGAAGGCGGCGACGATTTGGATCTTCTCGCCGGAGCCTTTGCGCACGCAGTCGCAGTAGGCTAGGTAGGTGCCGGCGAGCCCCGCCAAGGCGGCGTGCTTGCCGGCGTCTTCAATCGGCAGGCAGAGGCCGCAACTGCGCTGGTCGAGGTACAGGGTGCCGGTCTGGAAGATGGCTGGTTCGCCCCGGTCGTAGAAGTCCTCGAAGCTGACGAAGTTGATGCACAGGCGGTGCAGATTCTGGTGATAGCGCACCAGCTTGTCGACCGTGCCGATGGCGGTGAATTCTTTTTCCAACGCCTTGTCCTGTGCGATCAGCGCGCCCAACGAGGCCTTGCCTTTCCCGGCGAGGACTTCCCGCACCCGTTTCAGCCCCAGCTTTTCCACGCCGACGCCAGCCTTGGCCGCCTGCCACGCCTCGAACGCACCGAGCTTGGCCTGGAGCGCACCCCATTGCTCCTCGCTTAGCGTGTCGAGGTCCCCCAACAGGGGCTTCACGACCGATGCTTGGAAGGCCGCCACGGTCCCAGCCCACGCGGGGTTCAACCCTGATTTGAGGGGCAGCGGACGATTGGCCTCGACCCACGCCAGCGGCAAGTTGGCGATTTCGGGCGAGCCGATGGTCAGGTCCTTCCCTGCCAACGCGATGAAGTCCTTTTCCTCGCGGTTGAGCGCCGCTTGGGCGCGCGCGTCAAACGCCGCCAGACGGCAGCGGGCAAAGTAGTCGTCCACCTTGGTCTTGAGGCTCCGGCAAGCCGCGAGGGCGGCGGCCGTGGCATCCCCCAGCGGCAGGACGGCGGCGGCGTCCGCCTCCGCCTTGGCCCACCAGTCGGAAAAAGCCTGGGCGTCGGCGAAGAACTGGTCGACCTTGGCTTGAGAGACGCCCGGTTTGCCGCTGCGGTCGGTTTCCGCGCCGCAACAAGCGATGACGTCGGCGATCAGCGCGCGCAGGGCCGCATCCTCGGTGGATTCGGCGGGGACGACGCCGTCGCCGTTGAACTTTGCTTGGGCGAAGACCTTGGCAGTGTCCGCCGTGTCGACGGCGGTGACGCTCTCCGCGTCCTTCTTTCCAAGGTGCTCGAGGATTTGCCGGGCCGCGGCCAATACCTGCCTGCCTTCAGGGGTGTTGTCGTTGATCGCGGCCAGTTTCAGTTCGGGTGACTCTTTGACGAGGTCATCGGAGTTCTTAAGCAGGCCGAGGGTCCACTGCACTGCGGCGAGCAATTCGGGCGCGCGGACGCGACCGTCCTTGTCGGTATCGATATACTCGAGGGTCTTGGCGTCGAACTCCAGCCCCTTGGTGGGGCAGGCAAGGGCAAACCAGAGTTTCTGGTCCAGTTGACCCAACGCCGCCAAATCGGCGCCCGTATCCAGGCGGACTTGGTCGAACCCGCCAGCGCGGAAGAACCGCCAGCTGTGGGTTCCCTTAGAACCAGTGAGTTGTGATAGCATAGGCAGAGTAATGTTGGCAGGATCAGAATAGCCGGGCTTTCCCAAAATGCAATGGGAAGCGGATAGGGGGTCATTTCGCCCAGGCCAGGCGCGCGATCAACGCCACCAACCCCTGCATCACGAGCACCAGCACGACGCAGCCCGACCAACCGAGTTGCCGCCAGAAAAAGCCGGGCAGAATCGAGCCGGCGCAGCCGCCCAGGTAGTAGAGTCCCACGTACAAACCGGCGGCGGAAGAGCGGGCTTGGCCAGCCACCTTGCCCACGTGGCTCGAGGCGGTGGACTGCGAAGCGAAGGCGCCGGAAGCGGCCATCGCCAAGCCGGTGATTACGGCGGGCACCCACGGCACGAGCGTCAGCAGCATCCCGGCGGCGACCATCGCCGCCGAGCCCGCGATTGCCCGGCGGTGCCCGATACGATCGAGGATGCGCCCGGCGGTGGGGGTCACCGCCGCGCCGATCAAGTAGACGGAGAACACCCAGGCCAACTCTGCCGTGCCCAGATGGAATGGGGCGTCGGCGAGATGAAAATTCACATAGGTGAACGCGCCCACGAGACAGAAGAGGACATTGAAACCAACCACGTAGGTGGCCAGGAGTTGGCGGTTGTGCAGATGAGCGCGCAGGGAGCGCAAGGAAGCCGCAAGGTCGGCGTGGGGAGTAAAGCGCGTTGAGCGCGGCAGCAGCCACCAGGTGATCAAAGCCCCGGCCAGGGTGGCCGCTGCCAACAAGACCATGGCCGGGCGCCAACCCCAGTGGGCGGCCACCAATCCCGCCAGGCAGCGCCCGGCGAACCCGCCCACCACGGTGCCTGAGACATAGGTTGCCATGGTGGCGCCGACGGCCTGCGGGGGCGTTTCCTCACTGATATAGGCCATCGCCACGGCGATGATGCCCGGCGTGAAGAAGCCTTGCAGCAAACGCCAGACGATGAGTTGGCCCAGGTTCGCGGCGGTGGCCGCCAGGGCAGTGGGCAGGGTCAGACTGAGCATGGCGGCCACGATCACGCGCTTGCGTCCCAGCGAATCGGCCACCAGACCCACCAGCGGCGCGGCCAGGGCCATCGCCAGCACCGGCGCGCTGATGGTGAGGCTGACCTGCAATTCGGAGGCGTGAAACACCTCCCGGAAATACGGGAGCAGCGGCTGGGTGGCGTAGAGGTTGACGAACGTGCCGAACCCGGTCAGGAACAGCGCCAGGCGGAGGCCTGCGTGGGCGGTTCGAGTGGGAGAACCGAGGCTGGAGGGATTCCCGTTCATGAAATGCTGAAGCCGAGCGCGGATCAGAGCCAACCTCGTGGCCCGTTCGGAGAACGTGACCAGCCGGGGTGGCAGTCCCCGCGAGGATGCTGGACGGAGAGACGGGCGGTTACTTGGGAGGTGGGATCAATGCACGGAGGATCGGTTCCACCCAGGCATCCTTGGGGATGTCGTACAGCACGAAGTCGGAATCGAACTGCCAGTAGGCCCAGCTCCACCCAAAGGACTCCGCCGTGCGGGCGACACAGTCGGTGTAGCGGGCGCGGGACGCCATGTCGGCCTTGTCGAAGGAGCCGAACTCGCCCAGCAACACCGGGCGTTTCTCCCGGGCGGCCCAATCCTGCGCTTTCTGGAAGTCCCGCCTCACGGCGTCGCGTTCCTCCGGGGTGCCCTTCCATTCCACACCCAGCTTGTCCTTGTAGTCGGTCCATCCCGCACCCTGATGGGTGAAGGCCATGGGCTGGTAGTAATGAACGGTGACGATCAGGTTGCGATCTTCGGCCGGCAACACCAATTCAGGCAAGTGGGCAATGCCGTTCCAGAAAGCCGGGCCGATGATGACGGTGCGCGTCGGATTGCTGGCGCGAATGATCTTCAGGGCCTCGGCGGCGTACTGGTTCCACAACTCAGGCGTGAGCTTCTTCGCGGGTTCATTGAGGATCTCGAAGAACACGTCGCTGGGGGCGTCCTTGAAACGCGGCGCCATTTGCCGCCAGAAGGCGAGGAAGCGGTCGTGGTTGCCCTCGGGGTTCTCTCCCATGGCGCCAAACTCGTGGAGATCGAGGATGAGTGCCAACCGGTTCGAAAGCGCGTTGGTCACCGCCCAATCG
>CAYYMW010000114.1:0-16957 GCA_964472515.1 uncultured Verrucomicrobiota bacterium
GCCATGGGCGGGTGACTGCCCACCAAGCAGGCAGGTATAGACGCTGAATCTCGAGGCCATGCTGCGGGCAGGCTAACCCAGGCGGGCGTGTTTGGCACGCAGAGAACGCGCCTTGGAGACGAATCGCGCAACGCGAACGAAGCTGTCTTGTCTGATCCAACAGGACTTGGGTAGATTGGTTGCCGCAGCCGCCGATGTTCAGAGGACCTCAACACTCCGGTTCGACGGGCACGCCACGCAAGGGCAAGTGGCGGCGGCGGTTGTTGCGCGCGGCACTGGGCTTGGTAGCGCTGCTCTTCCTCGGGTGCGCGTTTCTTTTCTACGGCTGGCGCTATGGCTTCAGGCCGCTGCCGGAGCCGCTCACCGGCCCGGAGGCCGCCCGCCCGGCGCTGCCGGCCTTGGCGGAGGTCGGCCCCGGCAACTACTGGTATTGGCCGCAGGCACTGCAAAAGCATATCCCCACCGAGGCGTTCGAAGCGGAGGTCCTCATCCAAACCGCGCAGGAATGGTGCCGCTACGGCTGGGTGGATCAGACGAACCGGGTGTTGCTGAGAGAGTGGATCCAAGGGCAACCCGGATTGACGGAAGCGTACCTAAGAGCGCTGCAGGCGACCAACAGCCTGGCCCGGTTTCCCCGGATAGATCGGCAAGTGCCTCAGTGGCATGAACGCCTCTTGCGCGCCTATGCCGTCTGGCTGGCCCTCGAAGCGGAGCAGGAGGGCCGCATTCCGGAGACGATGGATCGCCTGGTGGAGGCCTGGCACTTGGAAGCTTCCTCGGCATCGTTCCCCATCAACTACAGACAGCATATGCCCCAGCGCATCGATCAGGTGTGGCGCCGACTCCTGCTTTCCACGCCCGACTTGCCCCTTGATCGGCTGCAAGCATGGCAAGAGGGGTTGGCTGCCGTGCGGCGGAGTCTTGCCCCGCTTGCCGAGACCTACGAAGGGGTGGCGGTTGAGACGCTCAACCGTCTCATTGAGGATGATTTCAACGATCCACTCGATTTTAATAAGCTTGGCGGCGCGCTCCGCCAGGCTGTATCGGGGATGCTGAGTGGCGGCGTTGAGGTCCTGGCAGTTACGTTCAAGCGGTTCTTGGGTGAGAATCCAGGCTCCATATCGGAAGGGGCGGACTTCCGGGAACTGGCCGAATTCGCCCAAGGGCTGGTGCTTGCACTGGGCCACGTGCTGGCGTGGCGATGCGCTCGGCCCGAGGATGGACGACGGGTGATCGAGGCTGTCCATACGCGAACATTGAGGAGTCTGCGGCAGACGAATCTGATCGAGCTCCGGCAGCTTCAGGAGGGAATCGAGGTGCGTTGGTGGGACCGGCCAGCAGCATGGTCCATGTGGCGCTACCCCACGGACGGCTTCCCCCTGGTTTCTGACCGCAGGCAGTGGCGGGCACCGCTCACCTCCTGCCAACTGACGCTGGCGCTAAGGGTCTTCCGGGAACAAACTGGCAACTGGCCGAACGGCCTCGACGATCTGTGTCCCAACCTGCCCTCTGAGGCCCTTCTCGACCCGCTCGGCGGGGCACCGTTGCACTACCGGACGGACGGTCAGGATTGGGACGTAACCCTCACCCCCCGAATCAACGGGATCGAGTGGTACTCCACTTCGCGGGTTTTCACAGGTTTTCACTCGCGCGAAGATGAGGTGACCTTCCACCGATTCACGTACAGCCTGTTCTCCCATGGGCTCCATCGCACAAACGACTGGCTGCTGCCAGCGCTAAAGCGATACGGTATCGTCGAGGGTGTCGAGTCGGTCACTCACGCGGTTCCAGTCATCACGAACCTGATCTTCCAGATCCAAGAGCATCGAGCGTTGGGGCTTACCACGAGGTCAGGTCCAAGCTACGGCTTGCCGAGCTACGCCTTCCCAGGCTGGGGCTTGCCCAGTCCCAGACAAGTGCTCCCCATTCTCCAGACGATGCGAGTTCACCCGAGTTCCCTGACCAACCTGACCCTGCCGGTAAGCAGTCGATTTCCCAGCCGCGAGTACGATGACCGCGACCTCTTACGCCGCAAGGCTTCGCCCCCGCCACCGCCGCTCTAGGCCAGCGTAGCGCCCGCCCCGCTCCCGGCCAAAGGCCGGGAACGATGGGCTGCCCTTTTCTCCAGTCCCACGCTTGACAGCTCGTTCAACCGGGCGTACTTATATTTCGTCTTTTGGCGAAATAACGCATAATACCAATGCAGACCGTCATGAACATCACCCGGGCGCTGGCGGACGAAACCCGCGTCCGCGCCCTGCTGGCCCTGCGACCGGGCGAGTTGTGCGTCTGCCAGCTCACGGAGCTTTTCGGGCTGGCGCCCTCCACCATGTCCAAGCACCTGGCCATCCTGCATCAGGCGGGGTTGGTCGTGTCGCGCAAGGAGGGCCGCTGGATCTACTACGCCCTGCCCGACCGGAAGGCGCCGGCCGCCGTACGCGCCGCGCTGCGCTGGGTGGAGCAATCGCTCGCCGAAGACGAGGCAGCCCAGAACGACCTGAAGCGCCTCGCCGCCATCCTCAAAATCGACCCGTCCGCGCTATGCCAGAACCAATGCCGAAAATGAAAGTGCTCTTCCTCTGCACCGGGAACTCCTGCCGCAGCCAGATGGCCGAAGGCTGGGCCCGCCAGCTCAAGGGCGAGGTGATCGAGGCCTATTCCGCCGGCATCGAAAAACACGGCATGAACCCTCACGCCGTCAAGGTCATGGCGGAAGCAGGGGTGGACCTCTCCCGTCAATTCTCAAAAACCCCGGCGGAGATCGGCCCGGTCGAGTTCGACTACGTCGTCACCGTCTGCGGCCACGCCCACGAGCATTGCCCGGTCTTCCTGGGCAAGGCCAGGGTGGTGCATGTCGGCTTCGAAGATCCGCCCAAGCTCACCCGCGAACTGCCGGACGGCGAAGCCAAGCTCGCCGTTTACCGCCGCGTGCGCGACCAAATCCGTGCGTTCGTCGAAACCTTGCCCAACGCGCTGCGAACTTCCAGCTCACCAGTCTGACATTCTGTAACCTGAACCTGCCATCGTTCCTATGAATCCCTCCCCTGCCCCCCTCGACCCCGAAACCATCCGCCAGACCGTCCGCGAAGGCTACGGCAAGATCGCCCAGACCAGCAGCTCCTGCTGCAACAAGGGCGTCAGTTGCTGCGGCTCCGCCCCTGCCGAAGCCAGCCAACTGGCCCAGCATATCGGCTACTCCGCTGAGGAGCTGGCCGCGCTGCCGGAAGGCGCCAACATGGGCCTCTCCTGTGGCAACCCCAATGCCCTGGCCGCCCTCAAGCCCGGCGAGGTCGTGCTCGATCTCGGCAGCGGCGGCGGATTCGATGTGTTCATCGCAGGCAGGAAGGTCGGCCCCACCGGCCGCGCCATCGGCGTGGACATGACCGCCGACATGATCGCCAAGGCCCGCCAGAACGCCCGGATCTATCGGGAGCGCAGCGGCTTGGACAACGTGGAGTTCCGCCTGGGCGAGATCGAGCACCTGCCCCTGGCCGATGCCAGTGTGGATGTCGTCATCTCCAACTGTGTCCTCAATCTCTCCCCGGACAAACCGCAGGTCTGGCGCGAGATTGCGCGCGTCTTGAAGCCCGAAGGACGCGTGGCCATCTCCGACTTGGCCCTGCTCCAGCCTTTGCCCGACGCCGTGCGGGAAATGGTGGAGGCCCTGGTGGGTTGCGTGGCTGGCGCGGTGCTCGTGTCCGAAACCGAGCAAATGGCCAAGGCAGCGGGGCTCGAGAACATCGTGCTGACGCCGAAAAAGGACTACGTGGACGGCATGATGGACTGGCAGGACCCGCTGTATCAGAAGATCGTCGCGCAGCTCCCCGCAGGGGCCAAGCCCTCGCAGTACGTCACCAGCCTGGAGGTCCAAGCCACCGCTCCCGCCCATGTCTGCCGATGCGCGGAAGGCGGTTGCGGGTCGAAGTCGGAGTATTCGCCCGAGGTAGCAGAACTGGTGGCCATCGGCGCAGCGATTGCCGCCAACTGCGAGCCCTGCTTCAAGTATCACTACAACGAGGCCCGCAAGCTCGGGGTGTCGTTCGATGACATGGCCGCCGCGGTCAATACCGCCCAAGCGGTCAAGCAAGCCCCCGCCCGCGCCATCCTGGAGCTGGCCGACCGCTTCCTGCACGAGGACTTCGCCGCCAAACCGGAAGGCGACTGTTGCCCCGGTTCGAAATCCGCTGACGGGACGAAAACCTCCTGCTGCGCAAAGGATTAGAACATTCCAAGCTCGCCGAACTGGCGGCGGTCCCTCAGTAGCCTGCGTTCTGCTTGGGCTCAGGCCGAACGCTTGGGGGGTACAGGCCGAATCAGGGTGAATCGTCCGCCTTGAGCCGGCAAAGCAGCGAGGTCCAAAGGACAGGCTGGAAACAAGGTGTTGAATAGAATCCAGACGGTTCTATACTAATTGGTACCGGCCAGTCCCGGCGGCTGGCGAAGTATGCAGATTCATTTGCTTAAGTCGAAGATCCACCGTGCGCGAGTCACGGGCGGCAATGTCGCCTACGAGGGCAGCCTCACGATTGCTGAGGATTTAATGGAAAAGGTTGGCCTGCAGCCATATGAGCGCATTCTGTGCGGCAACATGGCCAACGGAGCGCGGTTTGAGACGTATGCCATCAAGGGCGCGCGGGGTTCGGGCGATATCGTGCTCAACGGAGCGGTGGCCCACCTTGGCAAGCCTGGCGATATCATCACGATCATGAATTTCGCGACGGTGGAACCGGCCGAGGCCCAGACGTGGCAACCCCGCGTTGTCGTACTCGACGAACGGAACCGGATTGTCGACGAGCGCGGGATCTGAGCGAGCCGTGCCGCTTGCAAAGCCGGCTCAAGCACCGGTTCCTCGATACTTCGGGCAGTCTCCCGCAGCCTTGCCCTCCATCGGGACCGACCGGGGCGCGGGATTGCGGGCAGATGGCGGTTTGGCGGACGGACTCTGAATTCACAATCGCATGATCTCATTTACGGCGGGCGAATTGGCGGAACGGCTTGGCGGCCGCGCGGTGGGCGATCCCGCCATTGTCATCAAGGGATTTGCGCCGGCGGATCGGGCGCAGGCCGGCGACCTCACCTTTGCCGAGAATGAAGTCTACTTTGCGCGGGCCGAGCAAAGCGCTGCCAGCGCCATTCTCGTGGACGCCGAGTACCCTTCCGGGAAGAAGACGGTGATCCACGTCCCCAACTCAAGGATCGCCTTCGCCAAGGTGCTGCCGCTGTTCTTCCCGGAACCGCCCCCTGTTCCCGGAATTCATCCTACCGCCGTGGTCGCCGCCACCGCGCAAGTGGACACCTCGGCTCAGATTGGCCCGCAGTGCACGATAGGCGAAGGCGCCCGGATTGGCGCGCGTTGCGTCTTGGAGGCATCCGTCTGCGTGGGGGCCAACTGCCAGATCGGCGAGGAAACGCACCTCTTCCCCCACGTGACGCTGTACCCCCGCACCCAAGTGGGCCGCCGGGTGCGCATTCATGCCGGCACGGTTGTGGGAGCGGACGGTTTCGGATACGTTCTGGATGGCGATTTTCACCGAAAGATCCCCCAAATCGGCTTTGTCATCATCCACGACGACGTGGAGTTGGGGGCCAACATGACCATCGACCGCGGCGCCCTGGGTCCCACGGTGATCGGGCGGGGCACCAAGATCGATAATCTGGTCCAGATCGGGCACAACGTGGCGGTGGGCGAGCACTGCCTGATCGTGGCGCAAACAGGCGTGGCGGGCAGCACCCGCATGGGCAACTACGTCACCTTGGCAGGACAAGTGGGGATCGCGGGTCACCTTCGGATCGGGCATCGCGTCATCGTGGCCGCCCAATCGGGCGTGATGAACCACATTCCGGATGGCGAGAAGTGGCTGGGGGCTCCTGCCCGGCCGGGACACCAGATGAAACGCCAGTACATCGCGGTCGAACGGTTGCCCGATCTGCTCAAGCGGGTCGCGGAGTTGGAGCACCGGCTGAAAGCCATGGAAGCCCCTTCTGAAAGCGGCCCGGCTCCCGCCCCTCAACGCGGGTAGGGCAAGCCCAAGCCTCGCTCGTGCCACCAAGCGCTACTCGACCTGCAACCAGACGGTCTTGAGGTGCCCTGGTTCACCCGCGCCGGTGGGAAAGTCGGGCGGCTGAGGGCAGTATTGCTCGCGCAAGGGAGTGCGGCCCGCTTGCCGGATCGCATGGTGCAGATCGGCCAGAAACGCCTCCGGGCGGACGCGAGCCGCGTTGGTGGAGGCGAACAAAACCCCGCCGGGAGCCAGGAGCGCCAGAGCGGCCTGCGCGAGGCGGCCGTAGTCCCTTTCAGCCGAGAAGGCGCCTTGACTGCGCGAGGTTGAGAAGGTCGGCGGATCCAGCAAAATGAGTTCAAATCGGCGACCCTTCCGGGCCAGGCGCGCAAACCACTCGAAGGCATCGCCGTAAATGAAGTCGTGGGCGACGGGGTCCAGCTGGTTGGCTACAAACTGACGCCGCCCCCAGTCCAAGTACTTCTTGGATAGATCAAGGCTCGTCACCCGGGCGCCCGCCAGTGCGGCGCACACGGAAAAAGCGCACGTGTAGGCAAAGGAGTTAAGGACTTCCCAAGGCTTTCCGTCAGGCGGTCCCAGCACCCAGTCTGCCGCCAACCGTCGCTGGCGCAGGCGCCGTCGGTTGTCGCGCTGGTCCAGAAACAAACCGACGGAATACCCTTCGCTGAAGCTCAGCTCGTAACGGACCCCTTCTTCCGTCACCGTGAAGGGCTCGGGAGCAGCGTCTCCCCCCAGCAACCGGGGGGAGAGGTTGCGATGGTTCGCCTGGGTGCGGACCTGGCGGTCCTGCAACCGCAGGTAGAGCCCTCGCAGACCCAATGCCTCAATCCACTGCCGGAGATGCTCCCGCAACGACGGCGCGGGCTCTTGTTCCCCCTGCACCAGGAGATGATCACCCAAGCGGTCCACGGCAAAGCCAAGCCATCCCTCGGTCGCGCCCTGAAGCAGGCGGTAGGCGTTAGTCTGGCCTCCCTCGAAGAGCGCCGCCCGCAGAGCAAGCGGTGGGGGGATTTGAAATCCCGGTTCGGCCCGGAAGACCACAACTTCCCCGGTCGCAGGGTGCGCCAGGCTCAGTTCAGCCGCGTGCAGGCACATCCGATGGTGGGCCATCCCACCATAGAGAACATCCCCCAGCACCGGAAAGCCGGCGCTGGCGGCATGCACGCGAATCTGATGAGTCCTCCCCGTGGAAGGACGCGCTTCGACCTGAAACACCGACCCTTGCTGGCCAAGGCACTCGAACCGCGTCTCGGCCAAGTCCTCCCCCTTGCCGGGCGGGGTGGTGGCGTACCGGTCGCCGACGCGCACGATGCCGGTTCGCACCGTGAGGGGATCGGGCTGCGGCCGGCAATTCGTCAGCAGGACGTATCGTTTGTGGACCGACCGGCTCTCGAACTGCTGGGTGAGACTGCGATTGGCGAGCGGAGTCTTGCCGAACAGCAACACCCCCGAGGTTTCCTTGTCGAGCCGGTGGATGATGGCGAGGTCGGTCCAGCGGGGTTCGCGTTGCCGGAGCCAATCGAAGATGCCGGGACTGGCGAAAGGCGAAGGCGAATGGGTGTTCCAGCCGGGGGGCTTGTTGACCACAAGCAGGTGCTCATCTTCGTGGAGAATCAGGCTCATCGCACAGCGGCTCGGTAGGGGGCTTGGAAAAACAATCCCCCCGTGGCCGGGGAGTTGGTCCCAAGCCACGGAGGCGAATCGATTCGGAAGGTGATGACTCTAGGCGATGAAACCCAGGTCGTACGGCTTGCGCATCTCCCGGGCGAGCATCTGGCTGGCCTCCGCGTCACCCAGAATCTGCTCCTTGTCGGGATCCCATTTGATGGGGCGGCCCAACCGCACACTGATGACGCCGAGGTGCGCGACCGAGATCGAGCGGTAGCCGATCTCGACCTTGCAGATCGGATCCTGGCGGGAACGGACACAGTCGAAGAAGTTGCCCATGTGATTGTCGCTCCTGTACAGCCGGATGGCGTTGGCCGGCAGCGGTTCCTCGATCAAGGCCGCCTGGCTGGCTTCGATCTTCTCGCGGCTGACGTAGATCCAACCGTCAGTGCCCTCGAACTTCACCCCGTTGGGGGCGCGGTTGGTGATGGTCATGGCGACGCCGTTAGCGTACTTGCAGGCCACGGTGTATTCCGCCGCCGCGTCATAGCCTCCCGGGATCATCTCCACCAGGGACTTGCCGTCGAACTCGACCGGACCGGACAGTTCGGTGCCGTTGCCCCACTGGGCGATATCGTTGTGGTGCGCCCCCCAATCGGTCATCTGGCCGCCCGAGAACTGGTACCACCAGCGGAAGTTGCCGTGGCAGTTGCGTTCCTTGTAGTCCACCACCGGGGTCTGGCCGAGATAGAAGTCCCAGTTAAGTTCCGGGGGGACCGGGAGCGCCTTAAAGGGACCTTCGCGCGGACCCGTGGGCAGACCCACCAGCATGTGCTTGAGCTGGCCGATGCGGCGGTTGCGCACGAGTTCGCAGGCCAGCCGAAACCGCGCGTCGCTGCGCTGCTGGCTGCCCACCTGGAGCACGCGCTTCTGCTCGCGGATGGTCCTCACCAAGAGCTGCCCTTCTGCGACGGTAAGCGTCAGCGGCTTTTCACTGTAGATGTCCTTCCCTGCCCTGGCCGCCGCCACGTTGACCAGGGTGTGCCAGTGATCCGGCGTGCCGTTGACGATGACGTGAATGTCATCCCGCTCCAAAAGCTTGCGAAAATCGTTGTACTTGTGCTCCGCGCCGAATTGCTTCTTCGCCGCTTCGGCGTGCTTGTCGTCCACGTCCGCAACCGCGATGACCTTGCCGAAATTCCGGGCCCAATTGCAGTCGCCCCGCCCCTGCCCTCCGCAGCCGATCAAACCGATGCCGGGTCTGTCATTGGCTGAAAGCGGTTTGGGCGGGGCGGCATGGCTGAGGGTCTCTTCCGCGTACCAGGCTGGCAACGCAGCCAAGCCGGCGGCCGCGGCGGCTCGTTGCAGAAAGCGGCGACGATCAACCAGGATGTTGAAAGTGTTCATGGCGGCTATTTGACTGCCACCGTCGGGAGCCGTCAATGTCGTTTCCGCGGTGAGTCCCCGGGAGCGGGGCGCGCCTTTCCGATTGGATCGGCGCCAAGCAGTGAGAGGGAGGTTTCTGGCACGCGGGCGCGGGCACCACCGCGCGCCGGTTCCGCGCCGGTCGGTTCACCGCAGCCAATCCGTTGGATCGCAGGGTCTATGGGAGAGGCTCAACACCGTTGGGATGCTTGATCCCGATGAGGCGCTTGAGTGGGCCGCCGTCCGGGCCTTCAAAGACGTTGTGCTCGTATCTGACGGTGGCGGTTGGGTCGTCAATCTGAAACGCCACGGGAGCATTGGTGGTATCCGCGGCGTTCCAGAAGTAGGTGAGGTTGCGGCGGAACAGTGTGGTGTCACAACTCAAGCCGACTCTGAAGGCGACCTCGGCCTCGCGAACGAAGTTGAACTCGACGAGGGTGCCGCGCAGGGCCGGGGAGGTATCGGCCTTGTTGGCGTTGGTTCGCGGGCGATACAAGTCGCCCATCAGGTAAACGCCCTCGCTGCGATTTCGCAGGAAGGAGTTATGCCGGATCACATTGCCCAGCAGCCGCGGAAAGAGAATCGGCAAGCCGCCGGCGTTTTCGCTGGCCAGGTCAATCCCGGCGTTTGCTTCATCCGACACGTTGCCCTCCACCAAGTTCCAGTAGCAGGGGCTCAGGCCGCGATCCCAGGTCCGGGGCATCGACGAAGCCAGCGTGGTGGCATTCCCAAAAAGGAAGTAACCGGCGCGGCGCAGGCGGCCCATGGTGTTGTTGGCGATGACGTTCTCGAAACACGAGATCCACAGCTGCACTCCAGTCATGCCGTCCCCGGCGTGGTTGCCCACGATGAGGTTCTGGTGAAAAGCGGTGGCCACCGCCACCGTCGAACCCGCTTCCGGGGCCACGGTCCAAGGCCGCTCCAAAATCAACCGGGGGCCTTCCCGCCGCGCCACCCGGCGGCTCTGGCCCTGTCCGCGCCCGGCGAGGATGGTCACGTAGTACTGATCTGACGCCGGTTCGTCGGTGCCATCCTCGGCCAACGGCGGAAAGAACGGTGTCTCGCGGTCCTCGTCGTCCTGGCTCAATTGAATCCGCTTCAAGTGCCCCAACCGGGCGTCGGGGGTGGGCTCGATCCTCTCCGGCAGCGTCACCGACTGATCGTCGGCGGCGGCCAGTGGGCCATGGTATGCCATCCGGTGGTGAGCAATAAACAGAATCATCTCTCCGACATTCTGCTCGTAGCCGGGCACGCCGGCAAACCGGGGGTCTCCCGCCTGGCTGGGGGCCAACTGCTCAGGGCCATTACCGGCGATCCAGTTATGCCGCACTGAGCCCCTGCCGGTGGAAACCCAAAGGAAGCGCCGGGCCGCCGGGCCGCCTGCCGGAGCGCCCGGCGGGCTCATGACCCGGTTGTTCTCGATCACACAATCCTCGAGCACGTCGCTCCGCCCAGTCATGGCGGCCCCCGCGTTGTTGCCGTAGCGCGTGACCGATACCAGTTGGTTCCGCAAGAACGCAGAACCACGCGCGCCCTCGAAGATGAGGGGAGCCCGCCCCTGCAACACGTTGTCGGCGACCGACGCACGCTTCACCCTCCGGGCCAGGACCCCGCAGTTCTCTTCCCCTTCCTTGCGATCACAGTCCGCCACGCGCACCCGCTCCAATACGCAGTCGGACAACCACTGGGTCGCTTGCAGCCCGGAGATCAGCACGCCGATATTGAGCTGGGCGTTGCCGAGTACCGTGACATTCCTGAGGGCGGCCGCGTCCCCCGCCAACCACACCGCCGGACGCTCTCTCGCAGGCAACTGGCCTGCGCGCGAGGCGAACTTGCCACAGTCCTCTGCCTGCACCACCATCACGGTGCGGCCCGAGCGCGGCAGGCCAAGATCAGAGGGTTGATACTTGGGCCGCAGGGCCAGGACAAAGGCATCGATGGCGATTCCCCCGCCCTTCACGTTGCGCCAAGTCAGTTTCTGGGAACCGGCCGCCAGATTCATCTCCCCGGCCTTCGTCCACTTGAAGTTTCCGTAGCTGCCAGTGTTTGTGACCGCCGTCAACGGCACCGGCGACTGCCCCGCCGTCTCCAGGGTCATGCAGCCGTCCAATCCCTCCGGCTTGGACGCGGGAATCTCGGCGGCGTAGCGCATCCACACCGACCACGTTCCCGCCTGCGGCACCCGGATCTCATACTCCATGGAGTCTCCCGCCGTTTGAATGCCCACCGGCGACTGGTTCCAGTCGGATCTCGTCAGCCGCAGCGGTTTGCCGGTGCGATCCTGGACTGCTTGCAGAATGGTCTTGGCGGTCTCGGCACCAGACAGCTCGACTCCTCCCGGCACTCTCAGCGTGCCGGAAAACTCATAGGTTCCCGCATCCAGGTTCAACAGCCCCCCGCCCGCCTTCTCCATCTCGTCCAGCGCCTTCTGCAACTCACCCTTCGCGGCGCCCGCAGCCAGCCGCCGGGCACTTCTCGCACTGCCCGCCGACGTGGAAGCGGCGCCTTTCTTGTCCGGCGCGACTACTTCCAACGGCACGGGACCGCCCCAGCCGTAAGCGCCTCCGTTGCCGGCATGCACCCAAACCTCGCTGGCACCCGGCTTGAAGTCCTTAGGCACCCGGAAACTCACTGCAAATCGATCCGCCGCAACGACCTCGGCCCACACGGGGGCCTGCCCGGATTGCCCCACGCAGACAAACGCCCGGGCCGAGTCCGGCCTCCGCGCCAGACTTCGTCCGAAGACCCTCACCATCGCTCCGGGCTCCGCCTTGGCGGGATAGCACCACCATGGCTGCGGCGCGTTCAGGACCAGGGGCAAGGAGAAGCCCGCCTCGTTCTTAACCCATACCAGGAACGGACCGTCGTTTGCATTCTCGGGGAGGGTGGCAGCCAAGACCCCGTTGGTGAGAAACTGGACCTTGGCCCGCCATTCCTGTCCCCCTGGCTGTTCGGAGCTGTTGCCCCACACCACCACGTTGGTGCTGAGCTTCTCCCCGATCAGCAAGAAGCTCTGGTCCGGTCCGGCTTCCTGGGTATGCTCGTAGACCAGCGGCGCTCCGGGGGCCGTTGGCCGGGCGGGTGGCGCGTAATCTATGCCCGGGAGAGCGCTTAGAGTGGGAGGGGGAGTCGCTGCGTTGAGCACGAGCGAGTGAGCCAGTAGTATCAATGCCATGCGCCGCATAGCCGGACCCTAAGGTCTTGGTGCTGGAAAGGCAATCTGCTTCGGCGTGGTCGCGAACGGCACCAGACAACGCACAACCTTGGTCATTGGAAAGGGGGTCCCGAGCCCCTTTGGGGAGACGGGTTCCTTCGGGGCGCCGGTAAATCACCGTAACATCGGCTCGGATTTCCTTCTGAGGAGAAGTAGGCTATGAAAGAGTCCGATGCAATGATCGATCCGAAACGATGCCCCGAGTGCGGCGCCGCGCTGTCCACCACTGCGCTCGCCGGCCTCTGCCCCGCGTGCCTCCTGAAGCAAGGCGCGGCCGACTCGGCCACCCAAGCCGGCGTCCAAGCCTTTGTGCCGCCGGCGCCGTCCGAGCTGGCCAGGTTGTTCCCGCAACTGGAGGTGCTCGAACTGATTGGCCGGGGCGGCATGGGGGCGGTGTATCGCGCCCGGCAACCGGGCTTGGAACGGTTGGTGGCCCTCAAGCTCCTGCCGGCCCGGACGCTGGAGGGACCGGCATTCGCCGAGCGATTCAACCGCGAGGCGCGCGCCCTGGCCCGGCTAAGCCATCCGAACATCGTGGCGGTGTACGACCACGGTCAGGTCGAAGGGTGGCACTACTTGCTCATGGAGTACGTCGACGGCGTCAACCTGCGGCAACTCGAACGCACGCGCAGACTCTCCCCCCGGGAAGCACTGCAGCTCATTCCGCCAATCTGCGACGCGCTCCAATACGCGCACGACGAAGGGGTGGTGCATCGCGATATCAAGCCGGAGAACGTGCTGATCGACCGCAAGGGGCGCGTGAAGATCGCAGATTTCGGCCTCGCGCGGTTGGTTGGCGCGGAGCCTGCGGAATCGCGCCTCACCGGCGAGCACCAGGTGCTGGGGACCCCGCACTACATGGCCCCTGAACAAGTGGAACACCCCCAGGAGGTGGATCACCGGGCGGACATCTATTCGCTGGGGGTGGTCTTCTATGAACTGCTGACCGGGGAACTGCCGTTGGGCCGCTTCCCCGCGCCCTCGCGCAAGGTGCAGGTGGATGTGCGGCTCGACGAAGTTGTGCTCCGCGCATTGGAGAAGGAGCCCGAGCGCCGCTACCAGCAGGCGAATCAGGTAAAAACCGAGGTGGAGAACATCGCTGCCGATCGCCAGCCGGAACAGGCCGAGCCAGCGCCGCGAGGCCGGAGGCGATGGCTGGTTCCCGCACTCGCGCTGGTCCTGCTGACCTGTGTTGGCACGTTCATGTGGGTGCGTCAGTCCGCCATCCAAGGCATGCCACCCCAGGCGCCTCGGTTGGTGGAAAGCAATGTTGTCTCCGTGCCGTCAGCACCACCCGCATACACGCAGCGCCAGCATAACAACCTTACAATAACTCAGCTTCCGCCAGCATACCAATGGTACCGCACCAACGGCGTGACGTATCGGCAACAGGGGACGAATGAGGTGGTGGCGGAAGCGGCCACGGGCTCCACCGCGCGGGCTTGGGAATCGACCGAGCCATACGCACCGCCGGGGTTCGATCGCTTCTTCCCGGATGACCCGGAGGGCGGCAGGCGTCTAGACGCGCTCTGGCTGGCGGACAACAAGGACCAACGCCCCGACCAGGAGATCTTCAGCCTCGTCCGCGGAGGCCTTCGCTGCGCGAGTGCGAATCGTTCCTACATCTTGCGGTGGCTCGGGAACAAGTACATCTGGGGACGCTCGCCGCAGAACCCGGACGCCATCGAGATCATGTACCACGCGGCTGATTTCAGCGGGGCGAAGCAGGATCCTTATGGCACCCGTCATTTCGCGGTGTACTTCGGGCTCTCCGTCACCCAGCCGAAGACGCCCGCCATCCTGCGAACCCTGGCGGAGCTGTGCATGGCGGTGGACGATCCGAATGACCTGGAGCGGGTGGCCTGGGGCGCCCGTGCACAGATGAGCGAATTACTGCCGTTTCTGAAGCCGTTCCTGGAGTCAACCGACCCTGCCGTGCGGGAGAAGGCCGGCATCGTCGAGCAGATCCTGCGTGGCGAACTGAAGGCCTTTGCCTGGGCCGAAGAGAAGGCGCGGGAACGGGCCAAACGCCTGTTCACCGACCGGCTGCCCGGCCTCAAGCAGACGCTCGCGCACGGCACCTCGGTTGAAAGGCTGGAGGCGATGGAGTTCGCCGCAAAGGAGGCCGTCACGTTGATCATGGATGAGTCGTTTGTGGAGGCCTATGCGCAATGCGCGCAAGACCCGGATGCCCGGGTGCGCAACCAGGTGGCACGCCAAGCCGGGCAACGTTGGATCTGGACCGCAAAGGAGCAAAGCGTGGAGGCCATCGATCTGATGTTGCGGCTTTCGCGCGACGCCGAAAGGCGGGTTCGGAGCGATGCGGTCTACTTCGGGTTGTCCACCGTGCGGGAGAAGTCGGACACCGTGGTCCGCCGGCTGCTGGACATGGCCATGGCGGATCGCGAGCCGAATCTCTATGGGCGCATCGCCTGGGGGCTGCGCGGAGACAAGCCCGCGGTGATCCGGCTACTGACAGCGTACCTTAACGACGCGGACCCGAAGCTGGCGGCGGACGCGCGCGCCATCTACCGCGACATGACCCAGGAAACGCCACCTCCGCCCGGACAGCGCGCCGAGGCACCGAAGCCGCCGGCAGATCCCGAGGCGTTGCGGCTGGCGGAATTGAACTCGGGAGAGTGGCGGCGAGCCTTCGCCATCGGCAATGAGCTGGCGAAGCTGCCACCTGAAGAAGGGTGGGCTTGGGTGAAGGAACGATGGGGGGCGATCACCCCGGTCGACGGACGCCAGCAACTCCTGAAGGCGTTCACTTTCGCACGCCATCCCCGCCTGGTGCCGATGCTCGAACTCGCCGTCCTGGATTCCGCGCCGCCGGTGCAGACTTGGGGATTGGAGTACCTCAAGTCCGTCGCGCTGGAGGATTTCACTTCGGATTACGCCAAGGCCAAGGCGTGGCTGGCCGCGCACCGCGAACTCGAACTTGGCATGGCCGTCCAGCAGGCAGTGGAGGCGGCCACGGAGAGTCTGCGCCGGGGCGCCCCTTCGGAGCTGACCAACCGGCTGGCCATCCTGGGCGAGCACGGGGAGTTGGCGGGCGCACTGGTCAAAGCCTCCGCCACCAGCAATTTCTGGACGGAAATCGAAGCACAGACCGCGGTGAAGGACACGAGAACAGTCGAACTGGCGCTCAAGGTCGCGGCCCAAATGAAGGCCGGGGAAGACTGGTGCCGTCGGGTGGTCGTGCCGCGCCTTGCCACCTCTGAACCGCCCCCGGTGCAGCGCGCCGCCGCCCGCGCCTTGGGGCGGGCGGGATGGTCATGGGCCGTCGAGCCGCTGCTGGGAACGCTCACCAACGCGCTGGAGTCCGCCACGAACGACCGCCGGTCGGTCATCTGGAGCGCGGCGACCGCGTTGGGGGAAATCGGTTCGGCCACCGCCGTGCCGCCCATGATCGGTGTCATCGCCGCCGATAACACCTATGACACGGTGTACGGCGTCGGTTACTTCGGGCTGAATCCGCTCACCGGCGTCAAGTACGACGAGGCCCATAAAGGCGCATGGTGGCGACAGTGGTGGGAACAGAACCGGGAACGGTACCCCGCAGAAGTGCGCTCGCTGCCAATTCCCCAGTATCGCACGAACCGCTGACTATCGTCATAGCCCGTGAGCGCCTCGCTGCCATCGTCCTCCCCTGCCCCGTCGGTCACCGGTTCCGGTGACTGCTTTGTGACGACCCGCTGGACGGTGGTGGTCACCGCCGGCCAGCGCGGCCAGCCCGAGGCCGATCAGGCGCTCGAGGAGTTGTGTCGCACGTATTGGTATCCGCTCTACGTCTATATCCGCCGCCAAGGACACCCCCGCGAGGACGCGCAGGACCTCACACAAGCGTTCTTCGCCCGCTTTCTCGCGCGCAACTACCTGACCGGACTCAACAGCGAAAAGGGACGGTTCCGGGGGTTTCTGCTGGCGTCTCTGAAACACTTCCTGGCGAACGAGTGGGACCGCGCGCAGTGCTTCAAGCGCGGCGGCCAGGCCACGCACCTGTCCCTCGATTGGCAGGCTGCCGAGGACCGCTACCAGTTGGTGCTCGTTGACCCCTTGAGCCCGGATAGACTCTATGATCGAACCTGGGCGGTGACCTTGCTGGAGCGGGTCCTGGGGCAGTTGCAGGCCGAATGTGAAGCGGATGGCCGGGCCGGGCTCTACACGGCGCTCAAGGGCTCTCTCACCGCCGACCGGGAGGCGATTCCCCACGCGCGGGTGGCGGAGGAGTTGGGGGTGTCTGAGGGAGCGGTTCGCGTCAGCGTGCATCGCCTCCGGCGCCGGTACCGGGAATTACTCCGCCAGGAGATCGCCCAAACCCTGGCGAATCCGGCCCAGGTTCAGGAGGAGATGCGGGTGCTGCTGGGAGCGTTTACAGAATGAGGCGACTGGACTTCGCTCAGTCGGCCCGAACCCGAAGATAGGTCTGACCCTGCCCGTTGGATGGGAGCGTGAAGCGATACTGCCCCGCCCCGAGCTGGGCCAGCCCCGCAGAGTCCGCCTTCGACCACGGTCCCGCCGGGCTGGCCGCTCGCTCAAGTGTCAGGAGTGAGGCGGAACCGTCCGTCAGGCTGAAATCGACCAACGCTGTGCCGTCAGGCTGGCGAGCCCATTGGGTGAGCCGCACGGTGGGAAGCGGAACATACGCCCCGGCTTGCACGGTCAGGGACGGCCCCCAATCGAAGGC
>CAYYMW010000115.1:0-2272 GCA_964472515.1 uncultured Verrucomicrobiota bacterium
GGGTGGGCACCGCCCGCACCCGGCAGAGGCCCCGGGCGGTGCCCACCCAGAGCGAGCCGCCTTGGCCGGCGTAAAGCGTCCGGATCTCGCGGCTGGAAAGCCCGTCCGTCTCGGTGAAGCGGGTAAACCGTCCCTCCGCCCATTGGAAGAGCCCGTCGCCCGTCGTACCGATCCAGAGGCTGCCCGCCTGGTCCTTGACCATGACGGAGGCGTAATTGCCCAGAAATCCCCACGGCGTGTTGTAGCGCGTGACCGTACCCGCCTCGAGCCGGTTGAGACCGCCGTTCCGGGTCCCGATCCAAACGGTCCCGCGATCCTCCGCCAAGAGGGCGGTGATCGAGCTGTCCGAAAGTCCGGCACGTTCACCGGACTGCCGCAGGGTCTTGCCCGTCCACTCGAACAGGCCGTCCCGGGCGGTGCCCAGCCAGAGGCGGCCCCCGGAGGCGGCGGTGGCGGTCTGTACGACCACCCCCTCGGGCAGGGGCAGGCGCTCCAAGAGTTGCAGACCGTCCGCCTCGCAGCGGTAGAGTCCGCCGTTGGCGGCCAGCAACCGCAGTTCTCCCTCCGGGGTCTCGATGAAGTGGGGCGGAGTCGAGTCTTCCCCGGTCGGTTCGGTGGGCGCCAACTGCAGTTGGCGGCGTTTGAGGCGGTGCAGACCCTGGCCGGCGGTGCCGATCCAGAGGTTGGCCTCGGCGTCTTCGCACAGGGCCAGGATCGGGCCTTCAGCGCGCCAAGCCGCGGCTGCCTGGTCCACTCCGCCCTCGAGCGCCACCCGCCACAACTCGCCGGCCTCCGTTCCATACCAGACTTCACCTTGGGCGCGCTCGATGATCGCGCGCACCCGGGTGGAGGGCATGCGCGTGGCGCCGGTCGAGCCCTCCTTGCCGCCGATCCCACTCAGGCGCAGGAGGCCGGACACCCCACCCAGCCAGAGCTGGCCTTTGCGGTCCTCGATCAGGCACGAGGTATCGCCCCGCTGGCTTGCCTCGGCGGGCAGACCCGCCACGACCGGCCCTTCGCGACTCAGTTGGCAGAGCCCCTTGCCGGTCAGGGCGAGCATGGCCGATCTCCGGGGTTGGCAGAGGGCGAGGACGGTGTCATCCGGCAGACCATCGGTCTTGAAGTAGCTGGTCAGGCGTCCGGACACCCGGGAATTAAGCCCGGAAGCCGTTCCGGCCCAGAGCCCGCCTAAGCGGTCTTCCCCCAAACACAACACGGTGTCCGACGAAAGTCCGTCGACGGTGGTCAGTGCGGTGAAGCGGCCCTGCTGGTAGTGGCTCAGGCCACCGTCGGCGGTGCCGATCCACAGGGTGCCGTCCCGACTCTCCCGCAGGCAATGGATGCGGTCGCTCCGCAGTCCCGGCGTGTCGATGGTGCGAAAGGTGGTGAACCGTATGCCATCAAACCGCGCCAAGCCGTTCTGGGTGCCCAGCCAAAGGTATCCGTCCTTGGTCTGTTGGATGGCGGTAACGGTGGGATGCGGCAGACCGCGGTCGGTCTGCCAGGTGTCCGCCAGGTAGGCTTGGCCGCGTGCGGGCCCCATTCCCCATAGGACCGCTGCCGGGAGGATCATGGCCAGACGCGCGGGCGATGTCCATCCGGGGGCGGGCCTATGGCCCATGAACCTCATCAAGACACCGAGCATAGACGACCGGAGCGGCCCAACTATCGGTTCAGGCAACCGAATGACAAGGCCAAAGTGGCTCCAGAAATCGCGCACTTGCGCGGGGGCGGGGCTGGTGTGGGCAATCCTGACTGCCTCCAGGGCTCGGGAGGGCCGTTCTTGGGGAAGCGCGGCAATCGGGTTGCCAAAAGCCGCCCTCCCCGATACAAAGGGCGCGATGAAACGTCTTTCGGTGTGGCTGCTGGCCGCATTGGTGATCCTGGGCGCGACGCTGCGTGCGGAGCTTCCGGATGACCAGTTCGTGCGTGTCTATAACCTGATCCAGCAAGCCGACAATTATCTGGCCCGCGAGCAACCACGCTCGGCGGCCGGAAAGTACCTCGAGGCACAGGCGGTGCTCGAGCAACTGCAGGCGTCCTATCCGAGCTGGAACGAGAAGATCGTCAAGTACCGCAAGGATTACATCGCCGAGAAGCTCAAAGCCCTCGGAGCGGCCGGGGCAATGCCGCCGGTGGAGCCGGCCAAGTCGGCTGCCCAGACCACCCCGGCGGTTGATCCCGCCGCGGCAGTGGCCGAAGAGCTGAAGTCCACCCGCGCCGAACGCGATCTGCTCCGAGCCAAGCTCCAGGAGGCCCTGGCGGTGCAGCC
>CAYYMW010000115.1:2282-16874 GCA_964472515.1 uncultured Verrucomicrobiota bacterium
CGCCGGTTCCGACCCGCGCGAACTGGCCAAAGCCCAGGAACGCATCCAAGCCCTGCAAAAGGAAATCGAGGCGCTGAAGACCGCCGCCACGCAGCCGCCCGAGAAGGATCCGTCCGCGGAAGCCCTCGCCTCCGCCCGAAAGGAACTCAAGGACCTTAAGCAAACCGTTGAGAAACTCAAAGAGGACTTGGCCGATGCCGGCAAGCAGAAGGCGGCCGCGGAGCAGAAGCTCAAGAAGGAGATCGAACGAGCCGCGTCCCGCCCTTCCGGCGAGAAGGAAGCGCTGGACCTGGCTTCCAAAGCCCAAGCCGAGGCAGTCAAGCTGAAGGCTGAGCTGGACGTCCTGAAGACGGAGAAGGCCGCTCTCGATCAGAAACTGGCCGCCCCGACGGCCGCCCGGCCCACTCCCCAGGCCGCGCCGTCCCGCAGCTCCCGGCGGGAGGACAAAGCCAGGATCGAGATGCTGGAGAACGAGCGCGATGAACTCAAGAAGCAGGTCAACCTGCTCACGAAGCAGTTGGAAGACCGCAAGGTGCGCAAGGCGGGCGCGGTGGGCGACACCACCGTCGAGCAACTGGCCATCGCCCGCGCGCGGCTGGAAGTCTACGAAGCCCGCAAGGTTCCCTATACCCCGGAGGAGCTGGCGCTCATGAAGGGCGGCGCGGTCACCAGTGCCAAGCCGGACACCAAGCCCGGCAAGAAAGCCGGCCGGGAGGTCTCCACCGCCGCCGCGGTGCTGCTCACCGAGGCCCAGCGCGCCTTCGACGCTCAACGCTACCCCGACGCAGAAAACAAGTTCCGGCAGGCCCTGAAGATCGAGGAGAAGAACGTCGGGATCATGTGCGATCTGGCCGCGACCCTGCTCCAACTCGACAAGCTGGCCGAGGCCGAAACCGTGCTCAAAGGAGCGACCGACCTCGAGCCCAACCGGCCCCAGGCGCTTTCCCTTACCGGCCTCCTTCGCTTCAAACAGCAGAAATATGAGGATGCCCTCACGGCGCTCAGCCAGGCCGCCCAACTGGATCCCGACGATGCCATCACCCAGAACTACCTGGGGATCACGCTCAGCCAGAAGGGTCAGAACGGCCCTGCTGAGACGGCCTTCCGGCGCGCGGTGCAGCTCCAGCCCAACTACACCGAGGCCCACTATAACCTCGCGGTGGCCTATGCCACGCAGAACCCTCCCTATCTCGAACTCGCCCGCTGGCACTATCAAAAGGCACTCGCCGGCGGCCATCCGCAGAGCCCCGATATGGAGAAGTTGCTCGAGGAAAAGAAGCCCTGAGCTCGGAATTCGGCGGTCGTTCTGACGATCGCCCCGTCGGCCTTGAAGGCATGACTGTCCGTGCTGGCCCACGCCGGGCTGCCGGGGTTGGTCTGGGTTCTGTATTGCGGGAGTGACTGTCTGTCAGCAGGCGGCGCGAGAGACCGATGCCTAACCAAGAAGCACCATGAAGCTGAATGACTGGATTCAACCATCCGGGACAACCAGACGCGCTCACTGGCTCCCCCTGGCCTTGGTCTCCGCCGGGATCATCTGCAGCCTGACCGGGGTTGGCGAGTTGGCCCCCGACACCACCATCTGGCTCGACCAACCGGCGCGCAGCTTCGCCGAGTCCTCCCCGCTGGGCAACGGACGCCTCGGTGCCATGCTGTTTGGGGGCGTGACCGAGGAGCGGATCGTCCTCAACGAGAGTTCGGTCTGGTCCGGTTCGCGCCAGGACGCCGACCGCGAAGGCGCCGCGAAAGTGCTGCCCGAGATCCGCCGCCTGTTGCTGGAGGGCCGGAACGTCGAGGCCGAGGCGCTGGTGAACGCCAACTTCACCTGCAAAGGTCCCGGCTCGGGCCAGGGGAACGGCGCCAAGGTGCCGTTTGGGTGTTACCAGGTGCTGGGCAACCTGTGGCTGCGGTTCGAGGGCGCCGCGGAAGCCAAACGCGGCTCGTGGTCCTGGCGGCAGGCCGCCTCGGAAGCGGACGCACTGACGCTCGCCCAGGCGGCAGGTGGAGACGGTTGGCAGGCCACCGACTTGAACGATCAGGTGCTCGACCTGCCGGTCGGACAGTGGAGGCTATTCCGGACCACCTTCCAGGCCGGGGCCGGCGAGCGCGATGGCTGGACCGTGGAGTACGGCGCGTTGGATGATACCGCCGTGGTCTTTCTGAACGGACGTGAAATCGGGCGCAGCTCCGGAGCTACTTGGAACGAGGCACACCGCTTCCCGTGCGGCGAGGCGGTGCAGGCCGGCCCGAATGTCGTCACCTTCGCGGTTTCCAACGTCGGCGGCCCCGGCCGGATGGCCCGCGACGCACGCGTCGAGCGGTTGACCGCCGGCACCGGCTACCGTCGGGAATTGGACCTCACCCAGGCGGTGGCAAAGCTGCAATACACCCGCGACGGAGTGACCTTCACGCGCGAAGCCTTTGTCAGCGCCCCGGACGAAGCGGTGGTGGTGCGGTTGACCGCTGACCGCCCGGGAGCCATCTCCTTCGACGCCGCCCTGGACCGTCCGGAAGTGTTCAACACCGTCGCCGAGGGAGCGAACTCCCTCCTCATGACCGGCCAGTTGGAGAACGGAGTGGATGGCAAGGGCGTCAAGTATGCCACCCGCGTCCGACTGATCAACCAGGGCGGCACCGTATCCGCCGCGGGCAAGGGGTTGCGGGTCCAAAAGGCGAACAGCGTCGTACTGTTCGTCACGGCCGCCACTGACTACCGGGGCTTTGCCGGCCGCAACCTCACCGACCCCGAAGCGGCTTCGGCGCGCGACCTGAAGCGAGCCGCCGCCAAGTCGTTCGCCGCATTGCGGAAGGCCCATGTGGCGGATTACCGGCGATATTTCAACCGGGTCCATCTGCAGCTCGGATCGGCGGCTTCCGCTACCGCGAGCCTGCCCACCCCGGCGCGTGTCCAAGCCGTCAAACAGGGCGTCCAGGACCCCTCCCTGGCAACCCTCTACTTCAACTTCGGTCGTTACCTCCTGATTTCTTCTTCCCGCCCGGGCGGCCTGCCCGCCAACCTCCAGGGCATCTGGGCTGAGGAAATCAACACGCCTTGGAACGCCGACTGGCATCTCGACGTGAACATCCAGATGAATTACTGGCCGGCGGAGACCTGCGGAATGTCCGACCTGACCGGGCCGATGTTCGCGCTGATTGAGTCGCTCCAGGAACCGGGCGCCAAGACCGCCCGCGAATACTACGGCGCGCGGGGTTGGGTGGCGCACGTCATCACCAATCCTTGGGGCTATACCTCGCCGGGTGAACACGCCTCGTGGGGCGCCACCACCAGCGGTTCCGCCTGGCTCTGTCAGCACCTCTGGGAACACTGGCTCTTCACCCGCGACCGCAAGTTCCTCGAACGAGCCTACCCGGTCATGAAGGGCTCCGCCCGCTTCTACGCCGATCTGCTGATCGAGGAACCCAAGCACCGCTGGCTCGTGACCGCCCCCGCCAACTCCCCGGAAAACCACTTCCGGCTTCCGGACGGCAAGACCGCCAGCATCTGCCTTGGCCCGGCGGTGGACATGCAGTTGCTGCGCTACCTTTTTGGCGCCTGCATCGACGCGTCGGACATCCTTGGCATCGACGCCGATTTTCGCCAGGAACTCACCGAGAAGCGCGCGCGCCTTGCTCCGACCCAGGTCTCCAGCGACGGGCGCATCATGGAATGGCTGGAGGAATACCCGGAACCCGAAATCACCCATCGCCACATCTCCCACCTCTGGGGCGTCTATCCCGGCGATGAGGTCACTCCGCGCACCACTCCGCAACTCGCCCAGGCGGCGCGGCAGTCGCTCGTCAAACGGGGCGACCGCAGCACCGGATGGGCCACCGCCAACCGGATGGCGGTCTGGGCACGCCTGGGCGACGGCAACCGGGCCCACGATCTGCTCTCCAGTCTGCTGGCCAACTGCACGCTGCCCAACCTCTTTGACACCCATCCTCCCTTCCAGATCGATGGCAACTTCGGCGCCACGGCGGCGGTGGCGGAGATGCTGATGCAGTCTCACGCCGGCGCGATCGAACTGCTGCCTGCGCTGCCTTCCGTCTGGCCCGAGGGTCGCGTCACGGGGTTGCGGGCGCGAGGTGGGTTCGAGGTGGATCTGGTTTGGAACGGGGGCAAGTTGGCGGAAACCTCGATTCGCTCGGTTTCCGGTCAACCCTGCAAGGTGCGCTGGCAAGACAAGGAAATTGAGTTCCCCACCAAGCCCGGCAAAAAGTACCACTTGGACAGCAGGCTCACGTTGATCACCCGCTGAGCGGGAGCGATCCGCCCGGGCGGGCGCCGGCTTTCTCGAGCTTGGGAATGCACGCTCTCGCTTCGGTGAGCGCGCATGAGGTGCGGGCGCTTGCGTGTGATGTCCCCAATTACTCCGGTGGATCGGGGTTCAGGGCGGCGCCGGTAGGAGTTGGTCCTGGGGATCTGGCCTTGCCGGATGGGGTCTCCCGCGAGTTGCCTTCGCAGAGGGATTGTCTGGTTGTAAGTGATGTGAAACCAGATATTTGAACAAAAAAAAGAGGCCGCAGAAACTGCGACCTCAAAGCTGGTTCTTGTTGCGAGCGACTAGGCCCCCGAAGGTGCTGACCAGTCACTGAGACGAATGATTTCCTTTACCTTCCTGCGTTCATAACGGTTCTTCTTCTGCTTGTCGGGACGATCATCCACTTGTCGGAACGGGTGTTTTGCATTCCGGATCACGTCGGTGATGATGTCTACGGTTTTGCTCATAGTACTGTAGCCTTTCTGTGACCGTTCTATGACACGGCGAGCAGCCAAAAGCGTGCCAGTGCTGGAATTGGGCAGGATTCGTTCCTTGAAGAGCTCTGGCATCGCGGTCTGCGCACGTTTCACTGCTGCGTTAGACTGGCCAAGCCGAGTCACGTTCATAACTTAGCAGAACCTTTTTCTCTTGTCGAGTCAAAAACCAGCAGCCTCGGCAATAACCGCCTTGGTATAAACGGATTGCGGTGGTACACGAGATTCTCGCCCTGGGGAGTAGGGTGCCGGCCTGCGACCAGTGAATAAGCCTGGATGATCTTACAGCTCGTCCTTGTGGAGAGGGGAGAGCCGGCACCTCATCGGGCTTGAGGCTGCGGTGGGCTGCCGTGCCGGCGCCGCTGCGGTTTGATGCAGTCGTCTTCAAACAGGACGAACGGTGGCGCGCTGGCCCGGCTTGCCCCCAACCGTCCCCTGGCCTCAGGGAGACGATGACTTAACCCATAGAACCCCGCTCAGGCCGGGCGCCGCCGTCTGAACCGGAGGCAGGGTACCTGGCGCTCGTTATTGTGTAGGCGTGACCCGTCTGCTTGTGTCATATTGTCAACCGCGCTGCCAAAGCGTTCATCGAAGATGAACAGTGACTTTCATCGAAGGCGCCCTACAGGCGCTTGGCAGACCTCCTCAGAGCGGAAGGCTGGCTTTACGCTGATCGAACTGCTGGTGGTCATTTCGATTATCGCCATTCTCGCCGCGCTGCTGCTGCCCGCGCTCAGCAAGGCCAAGGCCAAAGGCCAGGCGATCTACTGTCTGAACAACCTCAAGCAACTGACCTTGGCAGTCCAACTCTATACCCAGGACAACCGGGATTGGTACCCGCCGATCCAAGACCGGCTGCCGCAGGGGTACGAGACGAGTTGGCGGTCTTACCTCTTTCGCTGGGTGGGCAACAACCCGCATCTGTTCGATTGCCCGGCCGAGAAAGAGGAGGTTTATGCCAGCGGGAAGCCGTCGAAATCGAAGACCCCGAGCCTCTGGCTGGTGGGACAGCCCCTGGCGGGTGAAATTGAGCTTCCCAGCGGCCTCGGCGCGGTCAACGTCCACTGGCTGGCTGGAGGCGCCCCGCCGCCGTTTGGCCGGCCGGCTGCGTACGAGGACAACCTCTGCCGGGCCTCCTCCATCGAGTCGCCATCGCAACTGCTCATTCTGGGTGATGGCCACAGCGACGTGTTTGGAGTCTGGCCCAGTGACCGCTGGTGGATCTGGAAGGAGGTCGGCAATGCCAACTCCAAGGGCTTCAATCGTCTAGCCCAGGGAGACAAAGGAGCTGTGCGCCACAATCGGAAATCGAACTATGCCCGGGCAGACGGCGGCGGGGCATTGTTGGATCCTGGCCGCATCCCGTGCAATGAGAACGAATGTTGGTGGTCGGTGAAGGCCCGGCCTCACGCCACGACTCCCTAACGTAGCCGCATGAGCCAGCCCCACTCTTGCCACTACCCGCTTTCGGGCCGCCGCCACCGGCTCGGCCGCTTGGATGGAGCCACGCGATGAACGCCTCTGTCACCGCCAAGACGGTGTTGGTGATCAGCCTGATGTGTCTCGCGGGATGGCTGGGGTATCGTGCGGTTCGTGAGACCTCGGGTGTTTCTGAGAAGGCCTTCTTCTACGATCTGAGCCAGAAGAAGCTTTTCGCCGCCAGCCGGACCTTGGTGCCGCCGGTGCGTGGGGTGGATGGTCCCGAGGAAGACGCCGTGCGTGCCGTGGTGATCTCCACCACCGGTCGTCCCGAAGACAAGGGTTCCCGGCAGATCGCCTATTTGGAGAAGTACTCGCCCGAGTTGAAGCGCCAGATCGAGGTGGCGCAAGCCGTCGGGAGTTCGCCCCCCATGGGCCGGGCCATGGCCCAGGAGCACCGCTTTGTGCGCAGACTGCAAGACACTCAATGGCATCCCCTCAGCACTGCTGAAGGGGAGAAGATCGTCAGTGAATGGGCAACCCCGGGGCCGGACGGTGTCACGCCGGCCGTGGTGTCGCCTTGAACCTCAACCCCCCAAGGACAATGCAGCATCCCCAAACCTCCTTTCGCACCAACCCAGGCTGGTGGCCGGCCGCGCGGCTGTCGATGCCGATTCTCGTCGCCAGCGCGGTCTTGGCTGGCGCGCCGAGCCCTTCCATCACGACCGACCACTTCTCTTACCTGCCGGGTGAGGACATCGTCGCGAGCTTCAAGAACGGCCCGGGCAACCCGAAAGACTGGATCGGCGTCTACCCCAAGGATACTACACCCGGGACCGGTTCGACCCGGTGGCACTATGTCGATGGCACGGACGCCGGCAACACGGCCTTGACGGAAGGCAGCGTAGTCTTCGCCGGCGGGCTTGACCTTGCGGGAGACTGGACCGCGCACATTCTGGTGGATGACGGCTATACGACGGTGGCACAGAGCGATTTCCGTGTGGTGGACCCCACCATGCCATTCGTGCGGCCCGTCCAGCGAGTCTACACGCTCGGCGAGCCCATCACCGTGGCGTTCACCAACGGACCCGCCAACCCAGCCGACTGGATCGGCATCTACAAGGCCGGCGAGGTTCCGGGCGGCCCCGTTTCCACCCTCTGGAGCTACGTTGGCGGCACGCAGACCGCCGGTGAGGGTAAAGCCGACGGCACGGTCAGTTTCCCGACCGGACTGGCCCAGACCGGTGACTACGAAGTCTTCTTCCTCGAGAACGACGGCTACACCGTGCTCGCCAGCGAACCGTTCTCCGTCGTGCCTCCGTCGGGCGGCAAGGCGCGCGTGCTCCGTGTCTCCCCAGCCGATGGGGCACTCAATGTGCCACCCCAAGTCGAGTATGCGGCCAGCCTCACCAACGAAGCTACCAGCGTGGTGGTCGACTCGGTGAAGCTGAGTCTGGACGGCGCTCAGGTCAGCCACAGCCTTGCCGCTGCGGGTACCTCGGTGCTCGTCACCTACACGAATACCGCATTGCTCGCAGCAGAAACGACCCACGTGTTCGAGTTGACCTTCAGTGACAACGGCACCCCGGCGGCCACCACCACCAACACGGTCACCTTCACGGTGGGCAAGTACAGTAACCTCGTGCTGCCGGCACCTCTCTACTTCGAGAGCTTCGATGCCACGCCCGAGGGACAATTGCCAACCGGCTGGACCGAAAAGAGTTACACGGACATTCAGAACTCCGATTTCGATTTGGGCAACCTCGACTCCGCGAGCTATGCCACCTGGGTGGTAGTCAGCGCGGATCGGTTCAAGGGCAAGTTCGTCGCCTATAGCAATCCGGACGGCCCGGTAGCTTACCAGGAGGATTACCACCGCGTTCTCTCGATCAACCCCTTGAACGTAGTGAACGGTCAGGTGCTCAAGGAGCCGCTGGCCAAGGGCAACTTCGTTTTCAGCGATTCCGGCTACCGGAATGGCGCCTCGCAGGTCATGTACCTTTTTACACCTGACTTCAACCTCGCTGGCAAACAGGACATCTATCTCTCGTTCCACAGTCTCTGGGAGCAGAACCAGGACAGCATCGCCGCCGTCGAGTACTCTATTGACCAGGGTAATACTTGGCTGCCTATCGCCTATTGGTTGGCCCAGTCGGATGTGCTGCTGGACGGGGAGGGCAACGTCGATGCCGTCGCCACCTTCACGACCGATTATCCCCCGGGTTTCGAGGGGGTCGCCCGGTATATCGACCCCGATAGCGGCGAAGAGAAGGGCGGCACCTACGGGACGTTCATTGGCGCCCCCGTTTCCGCGGCGCTGGCACCCTATATCAACCCGCGGGTGGACGACGACCCGGTGGAATCGAAACGAGTGGAGCTGTTCCGTTTGCCACAGGCCGACAACCAGGCGAAGGTCCGTTTCCGGTTCGCGCACGCCGGCACCGACAGTTGGTATTTCGGAGTCGATGATTTCGGACTCTACAGCATTCCCGCAGTGAGCGAGCCCGTCCGGATCGGGGCTGCCACCATTTCCGGCGGCAAGGTGTCCTTCAGTTGGACGGGAGGGCAGGGGCCATTCCAAGTGTACCGGAGCGCTTCGCTGAATCCGGCGAGTTGGCAGAAGGTGGGCGACGCCACCAGTGATCGGAGCTTCACCGAAACGGTTTCAGGTGGTTCGGCCTTCTATTACGTCACCGGCAATTAGTGGTGTCGCCGGCTGATTTAGCCTCGGCACCGTGAATCCTCACAGCCTCCGGGCCGGCTTGGTGGAGACGCCAAGCCGGCTTTCGTCGAGGGAGCCGGCTGCGCATGGTCTGCCAAGAGAAGCTGGCGACAGACTTGCGTCCGTCGCCAGCAATCCCGGGTCTCAGTTGGTTTCTCTCAGCTCGAAATCCCCTCGTTATTTTGGCATCTGAAAGCACTCCCATCCAAGCTTTTGCAGTCCAAACTCGACTTCGAAACCAAAGAGCATCGCCAAGATGGGTGTCATTCTTCCAGCGCCGGTGTTTCCACACCATCCCCTATTCGGATGAAAAGCACTGGTTTCGTTTGCTGCGGTTGCCACACGCTACTTAATTCTGCGTAGCCAGCCGGCGAGGCACCCGCCTCGCGATTCGCCACCCGCCGTTGGTTATCCTTGCGGTGTGTGGTTGTAAACCGCCCATGAACAACACGTTGGGTTGCAGTTGCTGCTGACCTCGCAGTCCCATCAAGCGAGCCGACTTCGGATCCGAGTGGAGGTTCTTCCGTTCTGCGTTCGTTACTTCGCCTTGGCGAGTTCACCCAATCAGGCTAGGGTCATCCCAAGCTTAACCGGATTACACCCCGGTTGCCGCGTTGCCTATGGCCAGAGTCACCTTCACAATCCACTACGTAACCCGGTGGGGCCAAAACCTGGTCTTGGAGAAGAAACCCACGGCCGGCGCGGAGGCTGGTAGTGCGTCCGAGTTGCTCCCCATGTTTCACTTGGGGGATGGTCTCTGGGAGCTGTCGCTTGCAGAAGTCGGTTTGGGCAGCGGGTTCGAGTACCGGTACGTCTGCACGGACGAAGCGGGCGTGACTCGCCGCGAACCCCGATTCCGCGAACTCACGGTGGAGAGCGCGTCCGAGTGGCGGTTCGACGAGTGGCTCGCGGCCGAGCTCCCCAATGCCGCGCACTTCCGCCAAGCCATGGCCGGAGTGGTGTTTAACCCGACCCGCGCTCCCGCGAGTCTGGACGCCCTCCCCGGCGGACGCCGTCTCCGTCTGACGCTCCGCGCGCCGCGCGTCAACCAGGGGCACCGGATTTGCGTCACCGGGAGCCACCCGCTCCTGGGCCAGGACGATGCCACGCGGGCGGTTGTGCTGGGGAATGAGCGGTTCCCGCTTTGGTCGGTCGATCTGCCGCTGGAGGCGATGACGGGCGCCGTGGAATTCAAATTCGGCCTCTGGAACGAACTGGCCGGGCGCATGGTGCAGGTGGAAGCCGGTCCCCACCGCCGGTTGCCCGCGTTTCCTCATGACCGGGACCTGGCGGTCGTGAACTGCGAGCATTACCGCCACCTGGAGGTCTGGAAGGGAGCCGGCGTGGCGATTCCGGTCTTCTCACTGCGCAGCGAGCGGGGTTACGGCGTCGGCGAGTTCGTTGACCTCGAGGCGCTGACCGAATGGGCCGCCGCATGCGGCATGCACCTGGTGCAACTGCTCCCGGTCAACGATACCTCCGCCGATTTCACCTGGAAGGACTCCTACCCCTACAAGGCCATCTCGGCCATGGCGCTCCATCCCATCTACCTGAACGTCGAGAGCCTCTACGGAGAGTACCGGCTGGCCGTTCCGGAGCCGTATCTGCGCAAACGCGAGAAGCTGAACCGCTTGGCGGAACTGGACTATGAAACCGTGCTCAAGGACAAGCTGGCCTACCTGCGCGAGATCTTCTCCGAGGTTGGCGAGAAGGTGTTGAAATCGAAGGCGTACAAGGACTTTTGGGTGCAGCAGGGGGATTGGCTGCGGCCGTACGCCGTCTTCTGCCGGCTGCGCGGCCTCCATCACACCGCCGATTTCACGCAATGGGGAACGGACGCGGTTTACCAGGAATCCAAGTACCGGAGCTGGTTCAAGCCCGGAGCGCCCGAGTATCCCGAGGTCACCTTCCATTGCTTCGTGCAGTACCATCTCGAACAGCAGTTTACTCGGGCGGTGCGGGCGGGCCATGCCCGGGGTGTGGCCTTCAAGGGGGACCTGCCCATCGGCATCGACCGCTGCAGCGTCGAGGCTTGGACGGAGCCCGCGCTCTTTCACATGGACCGCCAGACCGGCGCGCCGCCGGACAGCTTTGCTGTGCTCGGCCAAAACTGGGGCTTTCCCACCTACGACTGGAAACGCATGGCGGAGGACGGCTATGCGTGGTGGCGTCGCCGGTTCCACCGCATGTCGGCCTGCTTCGATGCCCTGCGCGTCGATCACATTCTGGGTTTCTTCCGGATCTGGGAGATCCCCGGGCAATACGCCGACGGGATCATGGGGCATTTCAACCCGGCGCTGCCCTTCAGCCGGGAGGAGATTGGTGCGCGCGGTTTTCGCCGAGACCCCTCCCGGTTCGCCGTTCCCGCAGTCGCCCCGGCGGATATCCCGAGGTTTTTCGGTGGCGAGGCCCAGCGGGCCGTGGAGCAACTCCTGCGGCGGGATGAAGATGGCTATTTGCGGATTCGCCTGGAATTCGCCGAAGCCCCAGCCCGCAAGGCATGGTACGCGGCACGCTGTCCGGCGGCCGCCGCCACGCTGGAGGAGGGGATGGTGCAATTAGGCCGCGAGGTGCTGTTCCTCGAAGACCCCGACCAGCCAGGCCGCTTCCACCCCAGGATCAATCTGCAGGACTCGTTGCTCTTCCAATCGATGTCCGCCGAGGAACAACGCGTGCTGCGAGACTTGCACGACGACTTCTACTTCCGCCGGCATACCCATTTCTGGGAACTCGAGGCGATGAGGAAGCTCCCCGCCTTGATGGACGCCACGAACATCCTTATTTGCGGCGAGGACTTGGGCATGATCCCCGATTCGGTGCCGATCGTGCTGAAGCGCCTCGGCTTGTTGAGCCTCGAGGTTCAGCGCTGGCCCAAACACATCGGCGAACGCTTCGGCAATCCGGCCGCCGCCCCCCACCTGTCGGTGTGCACCACCTCCACCCACGATATGCCGGTGCTGCGCGGTTGGTGGGAGGAGGAGCCCGAGACCCGGCAGGCGTTCTACCAGATCGTCATGGGCCGCGAGGGTGCGGCCCCGGCGGAAGGCTCCCCGGAAATCTGCCGGTGCATCGTCTGGCAGCACCTCTCCGGGCCGTCCATGTGGTGCATCCTGCCGTTCCAGGATTGGCTGGCCCTCGATCCCCGGCTGCGCCGGCCTTCCGCGGCGGAGGAGCGCATCAACGTCCCTGCCATCCCACGCTACTACTGGCGCTATCGCATGCACCTCACCCTCGAGGCGCTATTGCGGGAGCGCGACTTCACCGAGAAGCTGTCCCGCTTGATCGCCGACGCGGGGCGGCAGCCGGCGGCTTGAGCAGGACGGCAGCAGGCTTCGCCCGAGCAGCGGGATTGGGAAGACAAAAAAGCCCGGCCCCGCAAGCGGGACCGGGCGGTAAGTGAACTCGGAAACGTCGGCGATTACGGCATGGGCGTCCAGGCGCCGTCGGCCGCGTTGCTCTTGAGGCAGGTCTCAATGAACGCGATGCCAGTCTGCCCGTCGTCCACGTTGGCGTACTTGGCGCCGTCGCAGTCGAACGGCTGGCCGGCGTTGTACTTGCGCACGTCCGCTTCGAAGCAGCGGTGCAGGCGGGCGAAGGCATCGTGGAACGCCTCGGGATGGCCGGCGGGGATGGTGGGCTCGGCCATGAGGTCCTTGGGCAGTTCGCCCAGGAAACCGTCGTTGGGCTGCACGGACCCGCGCCAGTAGACGAGGTCGGGCTTGTTGGGCACGTTGATGACGACCTTTTCGGGGTCTTCCTGGCTCCAGCGCAGCGTGCCCTTGGTGCCGCACACCTCGATGCCGAGGTCGTTCTTGTGGCCGATGGAGATCTGCGAGGCGCGGACCAGCGCCTTGCCGCCGTTGCTCAGTTGGCAATAGACCGTGAAGTGGTCGTCCAGGGTGCGGCCCTTGACGAAGACTTCCATGTGGGCGGAGACCTTGGTGATGTTCAGCCCGGTCACATAGCGCAACTGCATGAGGGCATGGGTGCCGATGTCGCCGCCGCAGCAACTGCCGCCGGCGCGCTTGGGATCGACGCGCCATTCGGCCTGCATCGAGCCGGAGTCTTCCGTGCGGCCGGCGAGCCAGCCCTGGAGGTAGTAGGCATCGACCCAGCGGATTTCGCCGAGCAGGCCGCTGCGGACAATGAACCGGCAGAACCGGCTGGTCCAGTGGCCCAGGTAGGTGTGCGCCACGCCAAAGGGAACCTTCTTCTCCTTGACCAGCTTGACCAGGTCGTTCGCCTCCTGGAGGGTGACGGTCAGCGGCTTTTCGCAGAAGACCGGGAGGCCGGCCTTGATGCACTTCATCGCCGGATCGTAGTGGACGTGATTCGGAGTGACGATGAGCGCGTAGTCGAGCTTCTGATCGGCCGGAAGGGTCGCCTGCGCCGCGATCATCTCGTCGTAGGAGGTGTAACCCTTGATGGGATACGCCCATTTCTCGGCTTCTTCCATCGCGATCTTGGGATTCGGATGGAGGGCGCCCGCGACCACGCGCCGGGTGCCGTCAAAGTGAATCGCCTTTTGGTGGGGATTGACGATGAACGCACCGCCGCCGCCGCCGATCAAACCGACATTCAGAGGTTTATTGGCCATAGTTTTGTCTCTGTTTTACCGTTAAACACGCAAATCTCCGGCGGCCTTCCGAAGGCCGCGAGCGGTCTCGTCACAAGACCACGGATTGACAGGGCTTAGACTAAAGCAAGCCCCAGCCTGTTCAAGGCTTTTTAATGCGCCGCCGCGGCGGTTCCTCCGACCTTCCGAAGGGCCGCGCCCTTGCCCAAAGCCACCTCCGGCTTACCGCTCGGACGGCAGGCGGGCGGGTGGAGGCGGCACAGAAGCACGAGCAACTCGGCCCTGCGGGGGGCGAGGACTCAGCCGTCGGACTTGGGCGCAGCCGAAGCACCGGTGACGGCTTTGACGTACTCGTCCCAGAGCGCCTGTACGCTCATGCCGGTGTACTCCTCCCACAGCGCCGGCCGGTAGCGGCCCTGGCGCATCGCGGCGTTGAACTTCACCGCGAGTTCGTGGTCATGGTGCTTGACCACATACTCGATGAACGCCGCCGTGGTCTGGTAGCTGTCCGAGTACTTGGCCCGGTCAGGATTCCGCAGCTTGGGCCGGTGGGCCACCGGTTCAAAGTGGAACCAGCGCATGTAATCGGCAATCCCCTCCACCAGCCAACCCGGGTTCCGCCGGCTCTTGTACTGCTGGATCACGTGGACCAACTCGTGGATGACCGACCCCACGGCCTCGTTCCACTCCGGGCGCTTTAACTGCGAGCGGATCCATTCCGCACTGACCACCACATCTGTCCCGCCGGTCGCCGCCACCCCCCGCATGGGCTTGATGGTGACGGTAAACTGTTTGGGTGCGGCGAAACCGTCGCTGGCGAGGCATTCCCGGAAAATGGGATACCACTTGTCCATCTCCGGTTTCAGCTTGGTTTCCGCCCACTCCTGGAGGTCGGGTGCCTGCGAGCAGTCCATCGTGTAAGCGAAATCCCGGGCCGCCGCAGGCTTGGCGCCCGCCGCCACCTCGGGTTCAGCCGGCGTCATCGCGCGCACATCGATTTCGCTGAAGAACGTCTGGCCGAAGGGATCGCGGTCCTCGGTGCGGGCGATCTCGAAGAGGAGATACCGGAACCGACCCAAAGCGCCCGCACCGAGGACCGCGATCCCTTCGGCCAGACGT
>CAYYMW010000116.1:0-16866 GCA_964472515.1 uncultured Verrucomicrobiota bacterium
CACCAAGCCCGGGCGAACCTCCTCCCAAGGCAGCCGATGAAGCATTCGTCGACCGCCATCGTCCTTCTCGGCGCTGCGCTCACCCTCCACGGGTATGACGAAGTCACCCAGTCCCATTTCCCCAAGCTCACGCCGCCCCGTTCCCTCCTCGTCGCCAAGACCTGGGCGGACGGCCAGTCGCCGCCCATCGTCCAGAACTCGAATCCGCGCGCCGCGGCGGCGGACCTGATCCTGCTCGAGTCCCTCGCCGGCCTTCTCCTCAAGCAAGGGTCGACCGAGGGCCTCTTCCTCGAGCCCAACGCCGGTCACCAGTTCATCCTGCAGGATCTCTCCCGGCGGCGTGGTATTCCTTACACCTACTATCCCGCTCCGCTCACCACTTGGGACCTCGCTTCCCATTTTCGCGCCAAGTTCGGCGGCCGTTACGTGCTCTGCAACCTCAGCGCCAATCCCGACTCCCTGAACCTCGCGCGCATGGCGGCGTACCGGTTCGACGCCGTCATTGTAGATTCGGTCATCCAATCCAGCGCCGTGACGCGGCAATGGACCAACGTCTTCGACGCCTCCGCCAAGAATGACCAGTGGTTCTTCACCAACTGGTGGCCGGCCTGGCCGGTCAAGGGCCTCGCCGTCGAACAGAACAACGATCCGGCCCTCGCGGGCGACTACGCCCTGCTCAATGACTACGCCGCCGCCACCGGCGCGCCGGCCTTCTTCGACGGCACCACCACCCCCCTGCGGCTCGCCTTCCTGCAAGGGCTCGAGCCCGATTCCGTCCTGATCGGCTGGCCCCATGCGGACGAACTGACCTTCACCGAGGCCAACTCCCGGAAGAACGTCTCCCTGGCGACCGCCAACTACTGCTTCAACCTGGCCCTCCTCTCCTCCCTGCGTGAGCCAGACCGCCTTCCGTTGACCCAGGCGCTCTGCCCGAACCCTCCGCCGATGGAAACCAACGTCCATTACGCCACGTTCATCTTCAGCGACGGCGACAACGTGCAGTGGATGCACAACAACTTCCTCCTCAGCACGCAGTGGTGGGGCAGCCCAATCCGTGGCCAGATTCCCTTGGGCTGGGGTCTGTCGCCGACGCTGCGCGACCTCTCGCCCACCATCGCCGAGTACCTCCTGGAAAGCGCCGCCGCGACCCGTCCGGCCAACGATACTTTCGTGGCCATGTCCCCGATTGGCTACTGCTATCCCTCCCTCTACTCGGCCGATGCGCGCGCCACCAACGCCGTCCGCCTCGCGCGCTACATGCGCGACCTCGACCTCCACCAGTTGGTCATCCTGGACAAGTACGCCTTCGAGTCGCCCTCCGTCTACCTGCCTTACCTTCAGCAGCCGCAAATCGATGCCATCTTCTCCTGGGATGCCTTCGGCAACTACGCGCGGTACGCAGGCGCCATTCAATGGCAGAACGGCAAACCCATCATCGCCGCCTTCACCAACCTCTGGGGCGCCACCGGCCCGGCGGAGGTGGCCGCTGCCCTCAACGCCCGCCCGTGCAATCCCCGCTCCCCAGGCGGGTACTCGATGGTGGATGTGCATGCCTGGACTCACGGGGTGGAGAGCGTCCGCCAGTGTCTCCAACTGCTCGATCCCCATGTCCGCGTCGTGACGCCGGACGTCTTCGTGTACCAGCTCCGGCGCGGCATCGGTCCCGAAAACCGCCACTCCGCCGCCGACCTTGATCTCGGCAACTCCCAGCTCGCCCCCTACCATCCCCCCTCGTCCGCGACCATGACCGTCGCCACCAACCGCACCAGCCCGTCGGTGGACGGCTCGCCTTCCACCGGCATCCAGGTCGGCTCGACGTACGCCTTCTGCAACATGGTGCTGCCCGCACCCTTGACCCTCGACCCCACCCAAACGCTGCTCGAGTTCGACCTTCGCGGCGACCACAGCGGCGCGCGCATCCGTTTGGAACTCTGGTCGGATCCGCGCCAGGCTTTCCTCTATGTGGACCTGACCTTGGACTTCAACGGCTGGCGGCACTTTGCGTTCCGCCTCGACGGTTCCGACGGTCTGCAGGCCTGGAACGCCACCCCCGCTCAAGTCTCCTCCGCCCTCACCATCTGGCAGGTCAGCGGCCCTTGGAACGGCAAGCCCGCCGCGTTCAACCTGGACAACGTGCGCCTGACGGTCGAGCAAGCCCAGGCCGCCCGCCCGCGTCTGACCGTCCTCCCCGTAGGGCAGCAGTGGCGTGTCTCCTGGTCCTCGGCCTTCGCCGACTTCCGGCTCCAGACCCTCGACGCGCTGGGTGGCCTCTGGCAACCCCTGTCCTCGCCCGTCCTGAATACCAACTGCGAATGCTCCCTCTGGTTGGCGCCCACCAACACCCAGTGGTTCTTCCGCCTCTGCCGTTCCTGAGGTATGGAAAACGAGCGGCTCGCGGGTTGGCCGGGCCTCACGCCCGCCACGGCCGGGCGCGCTGGCCCAGCGAGGCCAGCACCTCCCGCGCGATCTTCACGTCCTCCGCAATCTCGAAATCGAACATCCCCGCCAGCACACAATCCGCCCCGTTGCTGAACGCGTACTTGAACGCGTCCTGGGGCGGGATAGCCCCGGCCGCCATGACCTTGAAGGCGAACCACGGTTTCTCCACGGCCTTCATCACCTCGGCGGTCTCCTCCGGCTCGCGGCACCAGTACCCCGGGTACTCACTGTACGGCGCGCCAATCTCATCCGGCCGCGGCCCTGTGGGATACTTGTGGTGATGGAACGTCTTGATGTAGAAATCGTTCTTCACCCCGTGCTTCTCGCACGCCTTGACCACATCCAGACAATGCCCGCCCACGCCGCACGGCACCCCCTGCGTCTTCACCCAGTCCACCGCCTCGCCCAGCAAATCGACCCGGTTCTGGTTGATGAGCGCGTCCGCCGTAACGCCCCAGACATAGATCGCGTTCGTTCCCATCTTCAGCAACTCCTCCACATCCTGCCGGAACTTCGCCAAACCCGGCTCGATCGGGGCCGTCGGGCAGATGATATACTGCATCTTCCCCCCGCGTTCCCGCCGGTACCGCTTGAGCAGCGCCATCGCCGGCGGCGGATTATGGATACTCAACGTGTTGATCCCGTGCGCCTCCGCCAGCGCAATGGTCTCCAGTATCTTCTCGTCGGAATTGTAGTGGGCCGCCAGGTTGTACACATACCGCAGATCGCGGCTGTGCGTATAATGCGTCAGCAGATTACCCCCGAGAATGATGCGGCTCACCTCCAGCTTTCCGATCTTCGCCCGCGGAAGCGTGCCTCCGGCCACCGTCGGCGTGGCCGCGGACGCTTCGGCGGCACTGGCGCGCGGCAGACCCGCGGCGAGCGCGGCAGACGATAGCAGAGACCCTTGGACGAAACGGCGGCGGTTCATGGAGGCAGCCATAATATTGATGTCGTTGTCTTGCCAGCATTCCACAGCCCCCGCCGTTTACAAGCCCCAATCCCTCTCGTGGCGTCAACCGACCAGCCTCCGGCGGGTCCGGAACGTGGTCACGGCAGCATGCAACACCCATCGAAAGGCCACGCATGAACCCATGGACTCGCCGGGATTTCGCCAAGGCCACCTTCCTGCGGTTCCGCCACCCCGACCAGGCGGCCATGAGCAAAGTCACCGTCAACGGGCAGCCGTGGACGGACTTCGACGCCAAGCACGAATGGGTGAAGCTCCCCGCACTGAAGGAACCGGCCACCGTAGTGGTGGCATACGCGCGTTAACCCTCGCGAGGAAGGTCCGAAGCGTTCGCTTCCAGGGCGGAGACCCCTGACTGCTCAGGCAGGCGGCGGTCGCGTTTGGTAGTGCGGCCAGAGCCCCTGGGCCGGTGAAGGGGCGGCGTGATGACGGGTTGATGTGCCCGTGTTGATTCTCGGGCGAGCCGCTACGGGCTCACGAACGGATTTACGGCGCGGATGCCGCCGTAATCCTGCCCGTGCGAGAAATCCTCCGAGATCAGTTCGACCGCGCCGGAAGCCCGGGCGGCGGCCAGGATGAGCGCGTCCCACAGGGAGATCTGCCAGCGGACTTGCTCGTCGAGGGCCCGAAGTAACAGCTCCAGCGAGTTGTCCACCACCGGCCAATGCGACAGATCGCGAACGATTTGCGCGGCCTCGGCGCGCGCCACGCCGTGTTTCTCCAGGTTGACGTGCATTTCCTGCAGGACTTGCACGCTCAACGCGACCGAGCCCAGAGCCGACCAGCCTTGCTCTACCAACGCCAACGCCGTAGCCCGCTTGGCTTGGGCATCGCGATCATAGGCGTAAAGCAGAATGTTGGTATCGAGGAACTTAACGGCGTTCATGGGCTTGCTCGCGGCTCAGGGGGTGTCCGCCCAGCAACAGTCCTCGCCGCAGGCGGGCGAGCGCCGCCTCGCGGCTGGGTGTTGCCTCGGCATCCGCCGCCAGCACCCGTTCGAGTCCGGACATGAACAACTGCCTGAGCGTGGTGCGCCGTTGCGCGGCGACGATCTTGGCGCGGTGCATCAGGTCATCCGGCAAATCGAGCGTCGTCTTCATATGGCCATATATACGGGACTATGGCCATATTGTCAAAACGAACGCCGACCCAAGGGAATGCGAATCCCGTACCTGCGAAACTGGGCAGCGCTGGAAAGCCAGGAGGAATCAGAACGGATTCTGGACCCTCACTCCGCCGTAATCCTGGCCTGAACTCAGGTCCTCCGAATACACCACCGGGCAGCCGGATAGGCGGGCCGCGGACAAGATCAGGGCGTCGAAATAGCCGATCTGGAACCGGGCCGCCAGTTGCAAGGCGAGATCCACATGGGCCACCGTGATGCCCACGATCTCATGCCGCTTCCACAGTTGAACCCATGACACCGCCTGCTCGTGAGTGAGTGGCGAGGCCCGGCGAGGGCTGGTCACGGCGCGGTAAAACTCGCCCAGCACTTGAGTGGAGAGGCAAACGTCCGTGCGCCTGGCCAAGCCCAGAGCGATGGCCGCTTTTGCCGGCTGCGGACCGTCCACCTCGATGGCATAGACCAGAATGTTGGTGTCCAGAAAGACTCTATCGCTCATTCATCTCGCCGCGGGTTGGCTTCGAGCCGATTCGAAAGTGAGCGGTGCGCCGTAGCAAGGCTTCCATCAGTTCGTCCCGCTCCCGGATCTCCACCTCCAGGGGATTCTGGGTGGCATCCCCATTCTGGCCCTGCTGGGACTGCTGGCACTGCTGGCGGAGAGCCTCTTCGACAAATCGCGTGATGGTCGTTCCTTGGCGGGCCGCTGCCGCTTTCGCTTCGCGGTAGATCTTATCGTCAAGCCGCAATGTCGTTTGCACGATAGTAATCTTGCATATCTTTCATTTCTGTCAACCCCATCCCAACCTGATCGTGGTCATTCCCTCGCCCGGTGGCCTTTTCCAGTGGGCCGGGGTAGTGGTGAGCAACCTGGGCCCTATTGCGGGAGTCCAGTTGCCAGCTCCAAGGCTTCGTGGCAAACTGCCAGACATGAAATTGACGGCTGTCTTTGAACCCGCCGCGGATGGCGGTTACGTATGCTGGCTCGAAGAAATGCCGGGCGTGCAAAGCCAAGGCGGTTCTCTGGAGGAAGCCAGGACCAATCTGTTGGACGCCCTGAAACTGGCCGTCGAATACCTTCATGATCGTGCCCAGCAAGAAAGCTCGCCCAAATCGGTCCGCGAGTTGGTTGAATTGCCGGCCCTATGAAGCTGGCCGATCTGGAACGTCACCTGCGGCAACAGGGCTGTGTGTTAAAGCGTCAAGGTGGCGCCCATGCCATTTGGGAGAATCCCGCCAATCGGGCGTGGACCGCTGTTCCCAGGCATCGGGAGATCAGAGACTATTTGGCCCGCCGCATCTGCAAACAGCTCGAGATTCCAGAACCGTAGCCAACCGCGAAACCCTCCCCGATTGGGGTGACAGGTTGAAAACCACCATGATGGCGGCGGGCAACGACGTGGACGATCCGGGAGCTTGCCGGGCGGTTACACAGGGCAGTTGGAAGAGGGCCCCCACCCGGCGGCAGAACCCCGAACGAGCCAACGAACGACATGGTGCCGTGTCATTGTTATAGTTTGACCCCTTACTTAGTCTGCCCCGCTGTGACTTAACGCGGTAGCCGACGGAAATAATGACGTCGAGGTTGAAATACTCGACCTGGTAGGTATTGCCGTCCTTGGCAGTTGTTGCAAAAAATGCAACAACTGAATCCTTTCGCAACTCTCCTTCCTCGAAGACGTTGCGAATGTGCCGGGAGATCACCGACTTGTCGCGCTGGAACAGTTCGGCCATCTGGTTCAGGGACAGCCAGACGGTTTCTCCCTGTAGGCGCACCTCAATGCGGGTGCCTCCGTCCTCGGTCTGGTAGAGAATCAGCTCGGACTTCACTTCCGGTTCGGGTTCCATGTCGTTCCTTTCGGCAGGTTGGGTTATTGAGCATTCACCAACCGGCGCCAGAGCCATGGCATCCAGCCGTTTCGGTCGAGTTCAAATTGGACTCCAATCGAGTGTCACTCTGAGCGGTTTGAGTGTTGCAGCGGCGAATGTCGCTTCGTGGGATCGGATAAACTCCTCAAACTCCGCCGCCTGCGCCGGAGAGGAACACCAACGGTTTCCTTTGAGAGCACGCAGCGGTTCGGTGACCGCGTAGTGGACGGTAAGCGAAAGTTGACTCATTCCTTCGTCCCCCTCCGAGCCGGACAGAATGAACTGCCTGGTGATGTCATAGCGGAAGGTATCGCCCTCACCGAAGTCGTACGCGCCCCACTGGAACAGAAGCATGTCGCCGCTCTCGTCGAGTGGGCAGTTGGCAGCGCGAACGCTCCGATAGAACGCGAGCATCAAGCGCGTCGCCTCCGCGGCGGTAAGCGCCGCGAGCAAACTGCCGGAATCGGTGATGAACTTCTCAAACCGGGCTTTGGAGTCCGATGGTTGCATGGCGTGGGGACGGTAAAATCGGACTGTGGTGGCAACGCCAAGAGCGAATAGCATCGTGCCCGCCATTGCCTTTCTTCGATTGAGTTTCACGGCGCGCACAAACGGCAAACGACCAAACTCAGCGACCACGACGCATCGGGAAAACGCCCGGTGGGCTGCAACAGCCGCTGAGAAACAACCCGAACCGTCCGTTAGCCCAGGCCGGCGGCGGTTCGCTGCAGCGCTGGGTTAGGAGTGGCTACTTTAAGAGTCAACATCATATCCACTCAATGGATCTGCGCCGCCGCCGCCAAGACGCGCTGACATCCGGCAACGTTCAGCACCAGTAAGACGCAAAGGAAGGCATAGCAAACAAAGAAAAGCGTCTCCCTCCGCATCCTCATCAGAATTGCCTGAATGGCGAGGTAGAATCCCCAGCCCAACAGAACCGGGAACTGCATCTGCCAAGCGGTAATCGCCCTGTCCTCACCGTGTGGAAACAGTGCGAGCAACCCGATGGGGAAAAAGGGTGCTGTAAAAAGAGACAGAGGATTCAAGAGCAAGGTGAGTAAAACGACGCCACCCCACGCTGAAAACAAAAACCACCACCTCTTGGGTGTCGAGATTAGGTCGTCCTTTGCAGCGGAATCACTCATGTAAGACTGCCTAACGGCATAAGCCCAGCGACAGGCCACGAGGCGCGCCAGTTGCAGCCGCGCCTGCTCGTCGCCGTTAGCTGCCGTGCATGGCTGGGCTGCGTTGTTGTCACAAACACATCTCCATTTCTGCCTCTCCGGTCTGCTTGTGTACTCGCACAAGTACTCCGCCCGGGTCTGCGCCCGGAATCCTGTCTGGCACGAACACCGTCCAGTAGTCACCTCCGACAGGGTCACTGACTTCCACTGCGAGGCCAACATCTAAACCGTGCTCAACGGCCACTCGAATCGCGTCCATCGAGGCGTCCTCCTTCTTGATGCGTGGCTTTCGATGACTCATGGCGTGTGGAGCGGCCTAACAACTGGATATCGCAATCCAGATCCTAGGCCTCGCACGGGCCGAGATTCGACGCCCCTCAAGTCGGTGTCCACTTTTGCATGCACTCTAGGAATATCCTAGGCGCAACCCGCAGCGGAGGACAGCAAAAAGCATCGGGGGTATATGGGTGGTTGGCGCTTGCACGAGCGGGTTGCCCACTCTTCACCCCCCTGCGTTTCCCTTTCACGTCATGCCGTCGCGAGTTGCTTGACGTCCCGCTCCAGGCTCCGGCCCAACCGCGCCTCCATGACCTCAAGGTCATAGCGCGATTGCAGGTTCAGCCAGAACTGCGCCGACATTCTGAAATAGCGCCCCAGTCGCAAGGCGGTGTCCGCCGTGATGGCGCGCTCGCCTTTCACGATCTCGTTGATGCGACGGGCCGGCACGCTAATGTCCTTGGCCAGCCGGTACTGGCTCAGGCCCAGCGGCTTCAAAAAGTCCTCCGCCAGGATTTCCCCGGGAGTAATACTCGCCAGGAACTTGCGCTTCATGATCGTGTGGCTCTATCCGGCGTCCGGGTCCAGTTCGGCCGGGGGTTCGGGGCTGTCGTTATCGCGGGTGGCGAGGCCGAGGTGTTCGAGCAGGCGGCGGTCGCGCTTGGTGGGGCGGCCCGCGCCCTTCGGCCGGTGGAAGAGCGGGGCGACGACCGGTTGGCGGGCCTTCTCGTACTCGGAGGCGGGGGTCAGGTCCTCCGCGTATTCTTTGGCCTTGGGAGCGCCCACGCGTTGTTCCAACAACCCGAGCACGCGGAACGAACGATCCAACTCGCCACTGCGGAAGGCAACGATCTCGCCCAGCTTGACCTCGCGGGAGGGCTTCACGCGCTGGCCGGCGATTTTGACGTGGCCCGCCTTGCACGCCTCGATGGCCAGGGATCGCGTCTTGTACGCGCGCACCGCCCAGAGCCACTTGTCGAGCCGCACGCCGGCGCCGCCGGCTTCGTTGAGGGGATCAGCATTCATGGCCAGAGTCGCTCATGGCACCAGGCCCTGCTCGCGGAGGCGGGCCCAGATCAACGGGACGGTGCTGCCGAAATCGCCCGGCCGCTCCGCCAGCCAGCGGGTGACCTGCGTGGGGGTGAACCAGCCGCCGGTCTCGATTTCCTCGGGCTGCAGCACGAACGGCCCCTCGGCCTGGGTACGGTAGATCCAGACGAATTCGCAGCCGGTTTCCAGGCAGGCGCTGATCTTGAACAGCCGCTCCGGGGGCGACGTGAGCGTCCAACCAAGCTCCTCGCGCACCTCGCGGACAGCGCAAGTGTCGTAGTCCTCGCCCGCGTCCAGGTGGCCCGACGCCGAGGAGTCCCAAGCGCCGGGGAAGGTGTCCTTCAGGTGCGATCGCTTCTGGAGAAAGACCTCACCGCGCGCGTTGAACACCAGCACATGGACCGCGCGATGCCGCAGCCCCAGCCGGTGCACCTCGCTGCGGCGCTCCCGGCCGATCACTTGGTCCTGTTCGTTGACGAGGTCGAAAATGTCCTCAGGCATAGGGATTGGGAAAAATCAGGCGGGGGCGGCCAGCACCCGCGTCATGGCGGCGAACTGATCGAGGCCGAGTTCTTCGGCGCGGACGGTCGGCGCCAGTTTCAGTTGCGCGTAGGCGGCGTCAATGCGCTCCAGCGGCCAGCGCTGGCCGAGCAGCTTGCGCATTTGTTTGCGGCGCTGGCTGAAGGCGGTCTTCACCAGGTGAGTGAAGGTGGGGCGCAGGTCATCGGTGACCACGGGATTGGCGCGGCGCACCAACCGGACGCAGGCGCTGGCCACGCGGGGCGGGGGAAAGAAACTGCCCGGCTTGATCTTGAAGCTCAGGGTGGGCTTGTACCGCTGGCCGACGAGCAGCGTCAGGATGCCGTAATCCTCGCCGCGCGGCGCGGCAATGAGCCGCTGGGCCACCTCGAGCTGGAGCGTAACCACCATCAGCGAGGGGCACGTCGGTCCCAAGGCCAGCTCTACGAGGATCGACGATCCCACGGAGTAGGGCAGGTTGGAGACGAGCTTCCAATCGGTCCAGTCGCGGGGTTTCTGGCGGAGGAAATCCATGGCGTCCCCCTCCAAGAGAGAGAATCGTGGCTCCGTCCCAAAGCGGCGCTTCAGGGACTCCGCGAAACGGCGGTCCATCTCCACGGCTGTGACATCGCCACCGCTGGCCAGCAGGTACTCGGTCAGCGGGCCCAACCCGGGGCCGATCTCGAGGATATGATCAGCCGCAGTCAGTGCCGCCGTCTCGGCCAGCCGCCGGAGCTGGTTGGCATCGTGCATGAAGTGCTGGCCAAGCGATTTGGTGAGCTGAATCCCTTCGCCATCGAGGAACGCGCGGATTTCGGAAAGCGTCATGGTTGGTGGGGGGTGAGGAGCAGGCGTTGCAGGGCTTGCACCGTTCGGCGGAGTTCCGCCTCGCTAATGGTCAAGGGCGGGGTGAAGGCGATTACATTGGCATCCGGGCCGTCCGGCAGGAGGATGAAGCCTTGGTGCAGTAAGCGCTTGATGAGGTCCAGGCTCAGTTCGGTGGCCGGGCTGCCGTCGGTGTGACGGAGTTCCAGCCCCACCATCAGGCCTTGGCCGCGTACCTGGGCGGTTGTGCCGGAAGGCACGCGCAGGCCCCGCAACGCCTCCATCAAGAAGCGGCCCGCGCGCCCGGCTCGCTCAGGCAGCCGGCGGGCCTTCAGTTCCTTGAGCTGGGCCAGCGCCATGGCACAGCCCACCGGGTGCCCCAGGAACGTGCTGGTGTGGATGGCCTCGCCTTGCGACACCGGCCAGGCCGACTCCATCAGGCGCCGGTGCCCCACGCAGGCAGAGAGCGGAAATCCACCCGTGAGCGCCTTGCCCAGGCAGATCAGGTCGGGCACGGTGCTGGAATGCTCGCAGGCAAACCACCGCCCCGTGCGGCCAAACCCGGTGTAGACCTCGTCGAGGATCAGCACCAGCCCGTGGCGGTCGCAGAGCCTGCGCAACGCCGGGAGGAAGCCCTCCGCCGGCACCCGCATTCCGCCCCGGCCCTGAAGGGGCTCCGTCAACACGGCGCCGATCTCGTGCCGTTCCACCAGTGCCTTCAGCAGACGCGGCAATTCCCGTAGTTGACGCGGGGTCTCCGGAAACGGCACGAAATGGCCGAACTCGCGCAGTTGGTCGCGGAACGGTTCGCGGAACATGCCCCGGTGGGTCGCGTTGAGCGCGCCGTAGCCCAAACCGTGGTAGGCGCCTGCGAAGGCAATCACGCCCGGCTTTCCCGTAGCCAGCCGGGCCGTCTTGAGCGCGGCCTCGACCGCCTCGAAACCCGAATTGCCGAAAACGACCTGCCCCGAGGCGCGCTTCGGATCGCCCCAGCGTTCAAAGGTGAGTTCGCTCAGGGCTTGAGCCAGGGCGGCTTTGCCAGGATGCGGATGCACATCGCCCATGGCGTGCAGCAGGGTGCTCATCTGGCGCTGGCCCGCCCGCACCACCCGCGGGTTTGCGTGCCCCGCGTTCGCGACCCCAAAGGCCGCCGTCAGATCCAAGTAGGGCTTCCCTTCAGCATCCCACACACGGGTGCCTTGAGCGCGAGCCCAGACGATGGGCCACGAGCCGTCCGGCGCCATGTAGGTGACGTTCGGCGACTCGTAGGCGCGCAACTGTTGGAGCACTCGTTTCGTGCTCCGAAGTGGTTTGGATGAGGCGCGTGGCACGGTGAAAGCTGGTTCAGACCCCGGTTTGGTCCGGCGGCCAGATGAACTTGTGCATCTGGAGTTGAAAGCGCACGGGCAGGGCGTCCCGCAACAGCGCCTCCACCAACTCCCGGCGGCCGATCGGTGTCTGGCCGGGGGGGATCGGTTTGAGCGAGACGTCCTGCTGGCCGGGAGTCAGCGGACTGGCCCAGGAGACGAGAAGCGGGCAGCGCTGGTCGAGGGCGTGCTGGGCAATCGCCTGCTTCGTCCACGCATAGTCCTCGCGGGTGGCGATGACGAACTTCACCTCGTCCGTAGCCCGCAGGTGGAGGACGTTGGACCAGAGGTTGCGCCCGGCTTCGCCGCTGCTGGGGCATTTCAGGTCCATGATGCGCCGCACCCGGTGATCGACCGGAGCAATGTCCACCGCGCCGCTGGTTTCCAGCAGGACGGTGAAGCCGCGGTCGCACAGCTCGCGCATCAGGTCGAACACCGGCCGCTGGACCAGCGGCTCGCCTCCGGTGATCTCCACCAAGGGGAGGCGTTGGGCGGGACCCGAAAGGGGGAAGCGCGTCGCGTATTGGGCGACTTCTCCCAGCACGTGGTCCAGCACCATGCGCCGCCCGCCGTGAAAGGCATAGGCCGAGTCGCAATAGGAGCACCGCAGCGGGCACCCGGTCAGGCGCACGAAGACGCACGGCAGCCCGGCGAAGGTGCTTTCGCCCTGGACGCTCAGAAAGATCTCGTTGACGAGCAACGTGTCAGCCACGCCCGCAGCATAGCACCGTCCGCCCGTCGCGGAGAGGGCAAAATCGAGGGGGCGATTCCCCGGGCCGGAGCGCCAGGCGCGCCTGCGGCCAAAGTAACCATTGCTTCCCCACTGCATTTCCCCCACCCTTTCCGAATGAAGCTCGATGGGAGAAACGAACCGGAGCTCGTGTGGGGTTTCTTTGGGCGTCGGAAGGCCGGTTTCTTTGTGGAGGTCGGCGCCAACGACCCGGTGGTCCGCTCGCAAACCTGGCTGCTCGAACAGAACGGCTGGCACGGCATTCTGGTCGAGCCGCTTTCGTGCCTCCACGAGCGGCTCTGCGCGCAGCGGCCCCATTCCAAGGTGGTGCGGGCCGCGTGCAGCGCTCCGGGCCATCCGCCCACCGCCGATTTCTACGAAGCGGAACACCACGCGCAGTCCGGCCTGAAGCCCGACGCCATGCAACGGACCCAGTACGTTCGCAAGGAAGTTGTGCCGGTGTTCACTCTGGACGAAATCCTCGATCAGGCGGGGAATCCGCAGCTCGATTTCGTTTCCATTGACGTCGAGGGTCTCCAATTGGAGGTGATGAGCGGATTCGACCTCGCCCGGCACCGCCCCGCCCTGCTGCTGATCGAGGACTCGTTCCTCGACTGGCGCACCCACCTGTACATGCGCGGCCAGCACTACCGGCTGGCCCGGCGTAGCGGCGGGCTGAACAGTTGGTACGTTCCCCGCGAGCATTCCTTCCGCGCGCCGGCCGCCGAGCGGCTGAAGCTGTTTCGGTATGTCTGGCTGGGCACCCCTTTCCGCCGCCTGAAACACGGGTGGCGCTCGCGACGCAGCCCGCTTCCCAGCGAACCTCACTGAGGCCGTTGCGAAAGCGTCCGCTGCGTCCGGAACGGAAAAGGATGGCGCGGCAACCCGAACCCGGGCAACACTTGCGGACAACGAACCGCCCTGGCGGCGGTTCAACCGGCCTGACCAGCGCAGGCCGCCTCGTTCATGGCTTCAATGGCAATTGCGATGACGCGCGACTTGTTCGCCCGCTCCAGGATGGCGATGGCGGTCGCCCTGTGCCTTGCGCTGGGCGAGAGCAGCCCGGCCTTGAACGCCGCCACCAAGCCCGCGCGCGCCAAGGCTTCCAGTCGAACCAAGGCGGCGCCCGCACCCGTCCCCTTCGAATCGCTGGCGCAACCCGCCATCAGCTGGCTCTTCCCCGCCGGCGGCCGGCGCGGCACCGAAGTGCAGGTCACCATCGGGGGCACCAACCTGGTCGCGCCTGTGTCCCCAGGCAATCCCGACCCGATTCGAGTCACCGGGAAGGGGGTCACCGCCCGGTGGGCGGGAGCGACCGATAGCGGGCATATCCGCGTGCTGTTCGCCATCGCCGAGGATGCCGAGTTGGGCGAACGCGAGGTCCGTTTTATCAACCATGCCGGGGCCTCCAACCGGCTGCGGTTCGTGGTCTCCGAGCTGCCCGAAACCGGGGAACTGGAGCCGAACTCCTCGAAGGACCTGGCCCAATCGCTCGACGCCCTGCCGGTGGTGGTGAACGGACGATTGGCCGCGGGGGACCGGGACTTCTTCCGCGTCCATGCGCGCGCGGGCCAGAACGTGATCTGCGCCTTGGAGGCACGCGCCCTCAAACCGTACCTGCCGGACACCGTGCCGGCGTGGTTCGACCCTACCCTGATCCTGTACGATGCAAACGGCCGGCGGGCCATGGTCGAGGATGATTTTCATTTCTCGCCCGATCCCATCCTGACCTTCCAGTCCCTGGTGGACGCGGATTACTTGATCGAGGTCATCGATGTCCTGCAACGGGGACGGGAGGATTTTGTCTACCGGCTGCGGGTGGGCGCACTGCCGTTTCTGAACCAGGTCTTCCCGCTGGGCGGACCGCGCGGCACCAACACGGTCGCAAACCTGTACGGGCTCAACCTCACCAACGAAGTCCTGGCCATCGCCCTTGCCTCCAACGCCCCGCCCCGGCAATTCCTCCGCGCGGCCGGCTCCGCGGGCCTCTCCAATCCCCTGCCCTTCGCCGCCGACGACGCTCCCGAGGTCACCGAACGCGAGCCGAACAGCCTCGTCCGCGAGGCCATGCGCCTCGTGCCCCCGGTTGCGGTCAACGGCCTGATCCAGACCAACGACGACAGCGATTACTTCGTTTTTCGCGCCACCGGAGGCGAGCGGCTCGTGATCGATGTGCTGGCCCGCCGGCTGGGCTCGCCCCTCGATGCCCAACTGACCCTCTTCGATGCCCGGGGCCAGCAACTCGCCCAGAGCGACGACTTCACGGATCCCTTCGAACCGCTCCTGACTCATCACACCGACGCGCACCTCGAATACACGTTCCCGTCGGCCAACAACTACCTGTTGCGGCTGACCGATGCCCAGGGGCTGGGGAGTCCCGTTCACGGTTATCGGCTGGTGCTGGCGCCGCCGCAGCCGGCGTTCGCCCTGCGGGTTTCGCCGGACAATCCGTGCCTGCCCCAAGGCGGCTCGACAGTGCTCACCGTCCAGGTACTCCGCCGCGACGGCTTCCACGATGACATCTACCTCTCCGTGACCAATCTCCCGCCGGGCTTCGCGGCCAGCCACGCCGTGCTTGCCGTCGGCCGGGACGAAGCCCGCGTGACCATTGCCGCCCCGGCCGAGGCCGTGCCGGGGCCGGTATCCCCGGTGATTCAGGGGCGGCTGCCGGACGGTTGGTGTGTCGATGCGGAACCAGCCGAGGCCGTGCGCGACAGCCAGGGCCGCCTCCATGTGCTTCCCAGCGCGGAATTCCTCATGACGGTGGTCGAGCCGGCGCCCCTCCAGTTGTCCACCACCCTGCCGGCCGACAGCATCCTGGCCCTGCCCCAAAGCAACGCGGTCGAGTTGGTCGTACGCGTGCTGCGGCGCGATGGTGTCAAAGGCGAGGTCACGGTTGAAGGCCTGAATCCTCCGCCCGGCGTCACGATCACTCCCGCCCTGATTCCTGCCCACCGGGCGGAAGGCGTCGTAACCCTGACCGCCACGCAACCGGCCGCCGTGGGCGCGTACCATCAACTGGCCATGCAGGGAGTGCTGCGCTCAGGGAAGACCAACCTCTCGGTTTCCCTGCCCGCGCTCACCGTGCGGGTGCTGCCACCGGAAATCCCGTAATCCCGCTTCCGTGGGGGGGACCACGCCCCGCCCCGCCGCCTCTCGAGCAGCGGCGGAACCGTCCCGAAGCGGCTTCTTGCCAACGTCTCCGCGCTCCCCTATAGCTCATGCCGCATCGCATGAAGCCAATCGTCCTGCTGCTGGTGGCCGGGGTGGCCGCCAGCCTGTTGAGCCCTCTCGTCGCCCAACCCGCGGTCACGCCGGACCTGCCGGTGATGAACCTCGACGAGTTGGGGGTGTACCGCGTCGGCTACACCTACCGCAACCAGTCGGAGCAACAGTTCCCCCTGGGCTGGTCCGGGTTTTTCGAGGACCGCACCGGCGTGGCTTGCCTGCCGTTTGGCACCCAGAACGGCAAGCGCGCTTTCCTGCTCCACAGCCCGTGGCGCAACGGCACCGGCCTCACCTTTCAGCAGTTCGTCCTACAACTGCCCACGAACGCCACCCGCATCCTGTTGCGCGGCGCCACAGCCATGCGCTCCGAGAATGTGACCCATTCCGACGGCGTCACCTTCCGTCTCTACGCCAACGCCAAGAAGCTCTTCGATTACCACCAGACCAACGATGTCTGGCGGCCGTTCGAGTACGACTTCACCGCCCAACGCGGCACGAACCTCGTGGTCCGCTTCGAGGTGGACCCCGGGCCCAAGAACGACGCCTCCTTCGACTACTCCCTCTGGGGCGACCGCGAGCTGGTCCTTGAAGGCTACACTCCGCCGGTCGTTACCCATCCTGCGCCGCCTTCTCTGCCCCTCTCCAACCTGTGGTCCGGCCAAAGCCTCGAGGTCGCCCCCCAGAGCGGGTTCGAGGGCACCTCGTCGGTCAGCTTGGCGGATGGGGTCGCCCGTTTTCGTTATAGCGGGCCGGACGGCATGCTCGAATACCAATGGCGCGCGCCGCAGTCCGCCGCTGAAGGTCTCTTCGGCACCCTGGCGCTCACGGCCCAAATGACCGGGGACACGGCCGTGAATGTCCCACTCGCCAACTCGGCCAACCTGGCCTGGACCCAGACCGCCACGCCCGTCGCCAGCAGTCTCGTACAGACCGACACTGGTTGCACCATGGTGCGCACGTTCACCGTCGGTGGCCAGACCGCCACCCTGAAAGTGATGGGGCAACTCGTGGGCAAGACGCTGGCCCTGACCGTCACTTGCGATCGGCCCCGGGTCTCCGCGCTTGAGCTCGGCGCGTGGGGTCCCGTGGTGCGCCGCACCCAGGTGCCGGTCCCCTATTTCCCCGGCGCGGTCCACTACCTGGCCCAGGAGGGGCTGTTCGTGAACGCCATGCTCGACTGGACCACCTCCGCCGCCACTTCTCACAATGGGGGGCGGGCGGCCTATGAAGCGCGCACGGATGCCACCCGCCCCCCATTGTGAGAAGTGGCGGCGGAGGTGGTCCAGTCG
>CAYYMW010000117.1:0-16835 GCA_964472515.1 uncultured Verrucomicrobiota bacterium
AAGGGGACATTCTCTCGTGAGTTAAACAGGGGACATTTCTAAAGAGTTTTGACACACCGCCAGGATGACCTTGACAGCGAAGCTCGAGGAGCGGAGGGTGACGGGGTCTGCCATGGGTTTCAAGTTGCACAGGTGCAGAGGGTTGCATGGCTGAAGCGTGCCGCGAGCGAAGGCGCGGTTGGCGGCAAGGACTGTTCGCACGAGTGGACATTGCCAAAAGCCGCCTACTAACACACCGTATGAAAGTGCTACAACGGATCACCTTGGGACTAACGCTTGTGATCACCGCGCTGGTCTGGGTGCACACAGCAGAACAATCGGACATTTCAATCAAGCGCAGTGAGTATCCCGAGAAGGGAGTCAGTACGGTAAGGACGTATCGTGGGAAGCGCTGCATCCTCTTGGAGATGACAGACAAGGGGAAGAAATCGAGGAGTTATAGCGTCAATGCCAACGTTGTGTTTTCCGAAACCGACGAAGACAACGACGGCTTCTTTGAGTCGTTCATGGTGTTTGACCCCGAGAGTCAGGACTTTGAGTGGTTCTCACGGACCACGAATAACACGGTATCTCCAGTCCCTTCGGCCAAGCTCTTGGAGCTGAAGGCAAGGAAGGCCGTGGCCGACCAAAAGCTCCAAGACGCTCTGCGCAGCACACGAGAGAGGTTAGCGGAATGAGTAACCCGTCGGCATCATCCGTGGAAACCTGAACCTCATGAGCCAACCATAGATTGCACCATCCCATTTCTTTCAATGCTATTGCAGGTTAGGCTTGCTGTGTTCGTGCAGAACAGGTGGCCGTGCAACTTCTTTTCTGTAAAATCGGAGAGCATCAGATCTGAGGCGGTTTAGCGTTTTCATGTTGAGGTAGATTCTTCCGGTTTCCCACTGCTCGCTGAGCTCAACGAGCAACGCTGTGACGAGCCTCAGAACTGAGGCTTCGTTTGGGAAGAGGCTCGCGACGCGAGTGCGTCGTTGATCTCCTGGTTGACGCGCTCAAGGGCGTTGGAAGTTCTGAGTTTGCGCTGGTGGGCGGTGGGCAGGTTGAAGACGGTGAACCCTTGCGGGAGGTTCTCCTCCATCCACGCCGCCAGCTTTGGGGCTTCGGCGGCATGCTTGGCTACAATGGTTTGGAGGCGAGCCTGGGCCGATCCGCGATCCGGAGAGTTGAAGACGGAGCGCGGCGCCGCTCCACGCTGCAAGCGAGCGGAACAATCCGGGAAGCGGTTTTCGGCCCGCATCTTTTGCTCGCCAACGGGACGGTTCGGGACACAATACCGGCATGCTGGTTCTGGCGATGCGCCACAATACTCTGGTGGTTGTGCCTGCGGGCCGCCGCCCGGGTGCGGTTTGGCGCCGCCGGCGCAACCGGCTTCATTCCAACTGACCCAAGCTGTTTAACGTTTCATGAAATCTGTTACTGATCGACGACAATTCCTCCAGACCATGGCGGCCGCGAGCGCCGCCGCCGCCGTGCTGCCGCTTCCCTCCGTGGGAGCAGCCGAGGGCGAGGGCAAAAAGATCACCATGGCCTTCGTGGGTTGCGCCCATATCCACACCCCGAGCTTCGTCAACCTGCTCAAGGGCCGCAAAGACGTGACCGTGAAGTACGTGTGGGATCACGACCAGGCCCGCGCCGCCCGCCGGGCCGGCGAACTCAACGCCAAGGTGATGCCCGAGCTCAAGACCATCTGCGAGGACCCCGAGATCAAGGCCGTGGTGGTCTGCTCCGAGACCAACCGGCACGCCGAACTGGTGACCGCCCTGGCCAAGGCCGGCAAGCACATGTTCGTGGAGAAGCCCCTCGGCATCACCGCCAAGGAAAGCTATGCCATGGCCGAGGCGATCGAGAAGGCCCGTCTCCTCTTCACCACCGGCTACTTCATGCGCATGGCCCCCGCCCACCTCTTCCTGCGCGACGAAGTCCAGAAGGGCAACTTCGGCACGATCACCCGCATCCGCGGCTCGAACTGCCATAGCGGCTCGCTCGGTGGTTGGTTCGACACCGAATGGCGCTGGATGGCCACGCCGTCCATCTCCGGCGTCGGCGGCTTTGGCGATCTCGGCACGCACTCGCTCGACATCATGATGTGGCTCATGGGCGGCGTGGAGAGCGTCTGCGCCGACATCAAGGTCGTCACGAAGCGGTACGGCGACTGCGACGAATGCGGCGAAGGCCTGATCAAGTTCAAGAACGGCGTCACCGGCACCCTGGCGGCCGGCTGGGTGGATGTCGCCGACCCGGTCACCCTGCTCATCAGCGGCACCGAGGCCCACGCCTCGATCATCAACGGCAAGCTCTACTACAAGAGCAACAAGAACAAGGAAGCCAACGGCAACGAGCCGTGGACCAAGCTGCCCGAGAAACCCGCCGACCCGCTCCATCAGTTCGTGGATGCCGTCGGCGGCAAGAGCGACGCGATCCTCGTGAGCCCGCGCGAAGCGGCCGCCCGGGTCGCCGTCATGGAAGCCATGTACAAGTCCTGCCGCGCGCGCAAGATGGTTGCCCCGGCCTGAGTCGCCCCGTTTTGCCCAGACGAACGAACCGGGTGGTTGCACGCCGCCCGGTTCGTTTCTTTTTGGGTGACACAACCGGCCCATCGGGAGGCGGCCCGGGAGCGTCAGCGTGGGCCTCGGCGAGGGAAAATTGACAAAGGAGGAATCTTCTGTATATTCTGTCGATACTGAAATGCACTTAAGCCCAGCCCAACAGAGACTCGTCTTGCACTGGGGCGAGATGGCCGGTCGCTGGGGGATCAGTCGCACCGCCGCGCAGATCCACGCGCTGCTCTATTTCTCTCCCAAGCCGCTCCCCGCGGACGCGATTGTGGAGTCGCTGGAAGTGGCCCGCTCCCACGTCAGCAACAGTCTGCGCCAGCTTCAGGACTGGGGCGTCATCAACGTCGTGCATCTGATGGGTGATCGCCGGGACCACTTCCAATCCATCCAAGACGTCTGGCAGTTGTTCGAAATCCTGTTGGACGAGCGGAAGCGCCGCGAAGTGGACCCCACCCTCAAGGCGTTGCGTGAGACCGCCGCCCAGATGAAAGAGGCCCCGGCGGAGGATCCCGTCACCAAGCAGCGGGTCCAGGCCATGCTGGAGTTCTTCGAGACCATGGACGGTTGGTATGCCGAAGTGCGGCGACTCCCGTTGGCGGCGCGGACGAAACTGGTCCGTCTGGGAGCCATGCTCAGCACGTGGCTGCGGTGAGGTTCCTTTTTTTAACCGATTATTTCTGTTTTTACCGTTGTTTCTGTCATATGTGTAAGCCGTTCCACGCCATTACAGGGGCGTTCGGTTATTCCGGCCGTTACCTCGCCGCGCGGCTGCTGGCCGCCGGCCAGCCGGTGATCACCCTGACCAATTCCCCGCACCGCGCCCACTCCTTCGGGACCCGCGTGCGCGCCTTCCCGCTGTGCTTCGATTGCCCAGATGAACTGGCCCGCTCCCTGCAAGGGGTGGAGGTGCTCTACAACACCTACTGGGTGCGCTTCAACCACCGCGACTTCACCCACGCGGATGCCGTGCGGAACACCCTGAGCCTGTTTGACGCGGCCCGGCGAGCCGGGGTGCGGCGCGTCGTGCATGTCAGCATTACGAACCCGAGCGAGGGTTCCCCCTTGGAGTACTTCAGCGGCAAGGCCCGGCTGGAGCGCGCGCTGAGCGAGAGCGGCCTCGGCTACGCCATCCTGCGGCCCACCGTGCTGTTTGGCCGCGAGGACATCCTGATCAACAACATCGCCTGGGCGCTGCGTCGCTTCCCCTGCTTCGCGGTCTTTGGGGACGGCTCCTACCGGCTCCAGCCGATCTTCGTGGATGACCTCGCGGAGTTGGCGGTCACCCAGGGGGCGGCGCGGGAGAATCGAATCATCAACGCCATCGGACCGGAGACGTTCACCTACCGCGAGTTGGTGGCGGCCGTGGGCGCGGCGATCGGGCGATCACGGCCCATCGTGGGGGTGTCCCCTGCCCTCGGGTACGCGCTGAGCCGGATGATCGGCTGGAACGTGGGAGACACCTTCGTTACCCGCGAGGAAATTGCCGGCCTGATGGCGGGACTGCTTTGCGTGGACACCCCGCCGACCGGGACGACCCGGCTTACCGAGTGGATGCGCACCCACCGCGACTCGTTGGGCCGGCGCTATGCCAGCGAGCTGGCGCGGCGGCAGGACCGGTTGACGGCCTACTGACGCCTAAGGCTATTCGTGGCGCAACGCCTCCACGGGGTCCATCCGCGCCGCGCGCAGGGCCGGATAGATGCCGAACACGACGCCCACCAACGCGGAAATGGAGAACGCCAGGAGCGGCGCCCAGAGTGTGTTGACCGCCGCCATGCCGGAGAAGAGCGTCACGATCCAGGGAATGCCCAAGCCCAGGGCCACCCCGACAATGCCGCCCGCGCCGGAGAGAATCACCGTCTCGACCAGGAACTGGAAGACGATGTCGCGCCGCTTGGCGCCCATGGCGCGGCGGATGCCGATCTCGCGCGTCCGCTCGGTCACGCTGGCCAGCATGATGTTCATGATCCCGATGCCGCCGACGAGCAGGGAGATCGCCGCGATGGAACCGAGCACGATGCTGAAGATGCGTTTGGTCTCCTCGGCCCGCCGCAGCAGCTCGAGCGGCACCACCACCTGGTAGTCGTTCTTCTTATGCGTGCGTGCCAGCAGGGCCTTGATCGCCTCGGAGACGGCCACCACGTTCGCCGGATCGTCGACTTTGACGGTGACCTCGTGCAGCTCGACGCGCTCGCGCTCGGAGCTGCCGGCGCGCTGCTTGCCGATCACTTCGCCGTAGTGAGTGCGGGCGGTGGTCAGCGGGATAAACACCCGTGGGAGCGCGTTGGCGCCGTCGCTCTTCTGGGCGGTCTCGCCCAGCTCGGCGCTGCGCATGCGCCGCGCCATGATCCCCACCACCTTGAAGTAGGCGCCGCCGATCCGTACCGCATTGCCCACCGGCCGTTCGAGCGGGAAGAGGTTTTGCACCATCTCGGCGGCCAGCACACAGACGTTTTCCTTGTTCTCCATCTCCAGGTCCGTGAAGAACCGCCCCTCGAGCACCTGGTGGTTCCGCATTTCGGGATACCAAGGCACGGTCCCGGCCACCTCGCAGTCCACCCGGTAGCGGACGTTCCAGGCGTACTCGCGGACGATGCGGGCCGGCACCACCACAGTGACCCCGGGGATGCTTGACTGGATGCGGCTGACATCGGTGTAAGTCAGGCCGTAGCTGAGCACGTAGCTCTGGTTGCCGCTGGTGCTGGTGACCTTCTGTTCCTCCTGCGGTTTGACGCTCTGCAGAATGATGTTCTGGCTGCCGAGGCTCTTGATCTGCTCCTGGGCCTGCTTGCTGGCCCCCTCGCCGATGGCCAGCATGGCGATCACGGAGCACACGCCGAAGACAATGCCCAGCATGGTCAGCAGCGACCGCAACCGATGGAGCCAGAGGCTCTTGAAGCCCAGGCGGATGGTCCGCTTGATCTTCGGCCAGAGCGACACGGGTTTGACGGGCACGGGAGGCATGGTTCGTCGGTCAGGCGCTGCGTTCGTCCTTCTCCACCATGCCATCGCGCAGGCGCACCTGACGCCGGGCATGGCGGCCGACCTTCTCGTCGTGCGTGACCAGGATCAGCGTCTTGCCCTGTGCGTGGAGTTCGTCGAACAACCGCATGATCTCGGTGCCGGAGGAGGAATCCAGGTTGCCGGTGGGCTCGTCCGCGAGCAGAAAGAGCGGATCGTTGACCAGTGCCCGCGCGATGGCCACGCGCTGCTGCTGGCCGCCGGAAAGCTCGAAGGGCCGGTGAAAGAGCCGCTCTTCCAGCCCCACCCGCAACGCCATGGCCTGCGCCCGCTCCCGGCTCTCCTCCTCGCTCATGCCGCTGTAGAAGAGGGGCACCTCGATGTTCTCGATCACCGTCAACTGCTGGATCAGGTTGTAGGACTGAAAGACGAAGCCGATCCGCGATCCCCGGATCGCCGACAGATCGTCGTCGTCGAGCGTGGAAACGTCCGTGCCGCCGAGGAAGTAGTGACCGTCCGTGGGGCGGTCCAGGCAGCCCAGCAGGTTCAACAGGGTCGACTTGCCGCAGCCCGACGGCCCCATGATGCTGATGTAATCCCCCGCCTGCACGTTCAGCGAGATGCCCCGCAGAGCCGAGACCGACACCGCGCCCATCAGGTAGGTCTTCTTCACCTCCTGCAACTGGACCGCCGGCGGCGCGGAATTCGTGACCTCGAAGGACATGGTGCGCAGGGATGGCCTAGCCGGCCGGCGGCGGGGCGACCGGCCGCGCAGGGGGCGGCGCCTTGGGGGCGCTCTCTTTCTTCTCCCCGCCCGGAGTCGTCTCCTGGCTCCCACCCTCGGGGGCCTTGAGCAATACCACTTCGCCCTCCTTGAGCCCTTTCTTGATTTCGATGAATTCGTCGCTGTAATCGCCGATCTCGACCACGCGTTTCTCGGGCTCGCCGCTCTTGGGGAGGAACACCAGTTGCTCCTTGCCGGTCGGCGTTACGGCCTGGATCGGCACGTACACCACGTCCTTGAGCTCGTCCACCAGGACTTCCACTTTGGCGCTCATGCCCGGTTTGAGCCAATCGTGCGTGCCCTCGATGTTGATGGTGGTCAGGTAGACCTTGAGGTCGGGATTCATCCAGCGATTCTGGGAATCGGGCAGCACGCCCACTTTGGAGACCTCGCCGGTGAGCTGCCGTTCGGCCTGGGCATCCACCCGGATGCGGGCTTTCATCCCCTTCTTGATCTTCTTGACGTGGGATTCGTGGATTTTGACTTTCACCGACATCTTGGTCATGTCGGGGATGGTGATGATGGGCTGCCGCTCCCGGATCACCGCGCCTTCGCGGATGCGCTCTTCGCCGTACCAGTAGACGCCGTCGCCGCCGCCGCCGTAGATGACCAGACCCGTCTTCTTCGCACGGATGGTGCACTTGTCCACCTGGTCGGCCAGATCGCGCCGTTGCTCCTCCATGATCTTGTACTGCTGCTCGGCGGACTTCAGCCGGGCCTTGGCCTGGGCCAGTTTAGAGATGGCTTCCTTACGGGTGCGTTCCAGACTCCGGATGGCCTCCTCGTACTTGGAGACCAACTCCTCGGCGGCCTTGGGGAACTCGTACTTCATGAACAGGGTCAGCGCCGTCGCCGACTTCTTCACTTTGAGGTCCGCCTGCTCGTAAGCCAGCTTGTCGCGCTCCGCCTCAGTCCTGGCCACGAAGTCCTTTTGGAGCAACCGCTCGGTTCCCTCCATGGTGTTCTTGCTGGTGCTGCGCTCCTTTTCGGCCAGCAGCAGGGCATCCTTGACGTCCCGGAGCTTCTGCTGCGCCTCGCCGTCGCCCAGCAGGTCCACGTTGGCGTACTTGCTGTAGTCAATACTCCCGATCGGCTTGATGACCAGCTCCGGCTTGGGCTTTTCGGTCGATGGCGGCGAGGGTTGCGCCGGGGCGGCGTTGGTGCCCGGAGCGGTCGCGAGCTCGGGCAAACCGTTGGTGGAGGGATCGAGCGCCTCCTGCAGCGCCTCGGCGGCGGTGAGTTCGGCCAGCTTCGCGTCCATGCCCAGTTCGCTGGTAATGTTGGTGGCCGCCCTGTCCCCGAGATACTTCTCGACGTCCAACCGCGCGAACTTGGCCTTCTGCTCGGCGCTCTTGATGTCGGTGCGGTTCTGGGTGAGTTGGATCTCGTACCCCTGTTGCGCCTCGGTCAGGGCGGCGCGCTTGGACTCGAACTCGATGTCCGCAGTAATGATGTTTTTCTTGAGCTCGGAGGGGTCCAACTCGACCAGCACCTTGTTGGTGCGGACGTCCTCTTCGGTCACCTGATAACCCTCCTCGACAATGCTCAGGAGCTTGGTGCCCTGCCAGCCCTTGACCTCGGAACGCACCTCCTGCGACTCCTGGGCCTCGATGCTGCCGTTCTCGACGACAATGATCGGCAGGTTGCCGCGACGGGCGGCGAACGTGACCGCCTTGGCGCGGTCACTCTTGCGGCCGACGCCCGAGAGCAGCAGGCCGCCCCCGGCAAGCAGGACCACGACTCCCACCCAGAAGAGCGGGCGGCGGAACCACGATTTCGGTTTAGCGTTTGGCGTCATGGGTGATTTCCTCCCACTTCCCGTTGTCCTTGATGTACAGAATGCCCATGTCGCGCCAGAACTGGAGCCGGGCGATGGTGTGGTCGACCATGGTCGAAGTCCGGTCGTTGAGCGAGGAAACCAGCGCGGTTTGGGCATCCACCACTTCACGAGAAGTCGTCCGCCCCAACTCAACCAACAAGCGTTGTTCCTCGACGCGGCGTTCGGCCAGCTTGAGGCTGACCAGGCTGTTCTCGTGGCGGCGGCGGGCCTCATCCAAAGCGCGCCAGGCGGCGTAAATCTGCAACTTGACCTGGTCTTCCTGCAGTTGCGCGCTCCGGATGGCGCGTTCGTTCGAGATCAAGGCCTCGCGATAGGAGTTGCGCTCGGCTTTGCGGTCCAGTCCCAGGTCGATATCCAGTCCCGCACTGCCGCGGGCACGGTCAAAGTCGAGGTTGGCGGGGTTGTTGCCGCTCGTCTTGCTGTCCACGTTGCCGCTGATCACCATGTCGACCTGCGGCTTGAGGGCGTTGGCGGCGATCTTCACCTTGCGGCCGGCATCCTCGCGGCGTTCGCGGGCGGTTTGGAGGTCCAAGCGCGTCGCCATCGCGACCGCCAAGGCCTCTTCCGGGGAGAGCTCCGGGTGCTCGATCTTGAGCCCGCCGAGGTCGGCGTCGTCCAGGACCAGGGCGGTTTCGGTCGGCAGGCCGAGCAGGATTTTGAACTGGTCCAACCGTTCCCGGTAGGCGCGGATGCCGCTGATCCAGCTCGCCTCCGCCCGCAGCCCCTCCTGCTCCAGCAGGCCCAGACGCGCCTGGCTTTCGCGGCCCTCTTCCGCCAGCGCCCGTTGCCGGCGCAGGTTCTGCTGGTAATTCTGGAAGCCGATCCAGTAGTTGCGGGCCGTGTCGCGCGACTGGAGCACGCCGTAATAGGCCTGGGCCACCCGGACCGAGAAATCCTTGCGAAACACCGTGAAGTCGCGCAGGGCGTAAAGCATGTCGCGCTCGGCCTGGGTCAGGTTCTCCATCGTGACCTTGAAACCGGCGCCGCGCAGCAGCGGCTGGGTGAGTGTGGCGCCCAGCGAGGACCGGACCGCAAAGCGGGGGTCGCCGTTGAGGAACCGCAGGAAGTCGAAGGTGAAGCTGCTGGCCAGCCGCGCGCCGCTCCGCAAGAGCACGCTCGCCCCCACGCTCCCCCGCCCGGTCACATTATACTGCTGCACGACAGTCGTGTCTTGCTGCAGCAGGGCGGTCTGCGTTCCGGCCACCTTGTCCACGGCGGCGGCGACATCCTGGGGCTGGTTCTGCACGGTGGCGCCGGCACCGCTGCTGAAGATGGGAGTGAACCGGTGGCGACTCAGGCTCAGGCTCAATGCCTGAAGATAGAGCATCTCCTTCTGGTTCTGGTATTCGCGGCTATGGACGACCGCGAGCGCCAGCGCCTTGTCGAGATTCAGGATGGGCGCTTGAATCTCGTTGGTGGCGGCGGTGCCCAGGAAATCGTCGCCCGTCGTCTTGAGCGGGAGTCCCTCGAGCCCATAGCGGTTGGTCTGCTCGATGGTAAACTTGCGGTCCATGTTCGGCACCGCCGCCCCCTTCTGGGCGATGATCCGGGCCGCCTCCTTGTCGGCTGACTTACGAAAGTACTTGCTGGTGCAACCGCCCGCCAGTAAAGCCGACAGCACCGCCAGCAGCGGCCATCGCCACCCGCCTCGACCGGTATTCACTTGCGCACTCAAACGCTTCGCCCTCGTGGACGCCTTAACCCATCCCATTCGCCCGCCGCCCTGAACCTCGGTGGGCTCATGGGGCGGCTTCGATCACACCCTGAGAACACCGGAGCCAGCCTGAAGTTGCGACGACCAGCAACACCTCGCTCAGACGGGCCACTGCATACCATCCAGGCTGTACAGAGTCTTGGACGCACCAAAACTCAGACCATTCAATCTTGGCTTCGTCACGCCGGGCTCCGGCTCGGAGCCCGGGCGTGGCAGAGGGGTGGAATGCGGGCGGGACCGGTGCTACTTGTTGGCTTCGGCCGGGGTCATCAACCGCTGAAACTCGGGCAGAGCGCGCAAGGAAGTGAAGCGCGGATCCCCAGCGGCCAATTGCAGCAGGTTCGAGGCCTTGGGGTCGATCCGGAGTCTCAGTTCGTTGAGCCGCAAGCACTCACGCAAGGACTGGAGGGCTTCGGTTGGCTTGCCGACGATCGTTTGGGCGCCTGCCAAGTCATACCAGATCTCGGCTTGGTTGGGCACCAGGGTTACCAACCGGCGCAAGGCCGGTTCCGCCCGCTGGTACTGGTTGAGTTGCACGAAGGCATTGGCCACCGAGAGCAGGACCCCGGCGTCGGCGTTGGTGCGCGCGGCCACATTCTCGAGAATCTGGTACGCCGCCGTGGTGCGCTGCAGTTGCAGATAGGCGCTCGCCAGGCTGAACGCCACCTGGACGCTGTTGGGATTGGTCTTGTACTGCTGTTCCAAGTCGGAGACTTGGGACTGGAACTGCGTGGCGGCGCTCATGCCCTGCTTCATGCGGCTCACCTGGTCGATGAGCGTGCGCGTGAACCCGCTTTCCGGATCGAGGCGCTGGCAGGTTTCGGCAATCGCCAGGGCGTCATCCAAACGGTTCAAGCCCACCAGCAGCGTCGCGTAGCGGCTGACCGTCTCGGGGCTGAACGGGCAGTAGGCAAAGGCCTGCTTGAAGGCGAAATCGGCCTCCTTGATCAAGCGATCACGTTCTTTGAGATTCTTGACCTCGTTGATGCGCCAGGCGTAGAGGCCGGCGATCGAGTTTCTCAGCTTCGAAAACGCTTTTTGGGCGTCATTGTCGCGCACAAACTTGATATCCCCCTTGTAGCCCGTGAGGTTGCCGCGCACGTAAACCCGGTCCACAAACGCGCAGATATCCGCGACCGGCGTATCGTAGGTGATCCAGTTCCCGCATAGCCGCTCGGAGAACCGGCTCCAGAACTCGTGATCCCGCCGCAGCATGTCTTCCGTGAACTCCGGCACCGGCTGGCGGTTGAGCTTCATGATGATCCCGTAGGGGCTCAAGTACGGGTACATCCAGTCCAGCGGGAAGCTCTCCTCCACAAAGAACTCGTTGGTCGGATTCTTGTCGAAGATGATCTTCGTCAGCAGGCCGTTGATGGCCATGACCGCCACCTGGCCGGACACCTGGACCCGGCCATCCGGGGTGAAACTGACCAACTCGCCCGGTTTGATCTGCTTGGCCTCGTTCGGATACTGAGTGTCGTGCAGCAGGCGCCGCTGGGCGTCGACGATGTATTCCTGGAAGCACTTCTGGGAGTCCTCCACGCTGGGGGTCAGGATCTCCTTGGGCGGGTAGACGCCCTCGCGGCGGCGGCGGTCCTCGACGCTCTGGCCGAAGTTGGTGACGATCCGGTCAAACGGGGCGACCACATTGGTCAGGCTGCCGATGATCTTCGCGGTCTTGTTGGTGCGGTGGAACTGGCCCTGCATCTTTTTCGCCAGTTCGTCCTTGCCCAGGGCCTGGCTCTGCAACCAGAGCGTGAAGTCCTGCAGGAACGGCGGATCGGACTGGGCGCTGCGGTTGTAGTGCGCCCGGATGTAGTCGAGGTAGGTCCCGTCCGCCAAGGCGTTCTGGGTGATGATGTAGACGTCCCGGCGGTCGAACTTGGGATCGAAGCGGTCCTTGGCCTTGATAAAACTCTCGCAAAAGATCATGTAGGTCGGACAAAACCGGCCGGGGTCGGTGCCCCCAAAGAGAATCGCGTTGTGGGTCATCTCCGGATAGAGATCGTAGGGGGGCGTGAACATGTCGTGGCCGAACCAAAAGCCGAACATGTGGCCGCGCTGCTCGTTTTCGGCCCAGTGGGAAACCACCGGAAAGACCGGGATCAGCACGAACGCCGCCGCCAGGAGGCCGGGTTTCACCTGCTCGCGGCAAACGAGGATCACCCCGAGGAAGAAGAGGATCAACAGCAGCACCAACAGGCCGGCGTAGATCGAGTAGACCGGCGCGGTGAAGTAGCTGTTGGCCAGGGCCTCCTTGATGCCGCGGAAGAAGAGCCCGATCCCGCTGAGGCCCGCCTTGGGGTCGGCGTAGACTTCACCCACGCGCGAGGCCAGGTGGTACATCGCCACGGCCACCGCCACAGCCGAGCCGTAGAGCGCCCACGTCCGGTACTGCCGATAGTACAACATCAACGTCGCGGCGATGAGCGTCAGGCCGTAGCCGAGGAACATGGCGATCGTCACGTGCGACGCGGTGAAGAACACCTTGGTGAGGTCCTTGCTCTGCCGGTCCACGGTGGGATTGAGCAGCACCAGGAGCAGGAAAGCCAGACACAGGTAAATGCTGGTGTTGCCGATGATCCACGCGCGCTCCCGCTTCTGCATGCGGAAGAAGAACAGGAAGGGAATGATGGCCAGGAGCAGGAAGACCAGGTGAAACTCCTCGACGGCCCCCTCGAAGTACATCCTGATCTGGTCCAGGAAACGCAACGGGTCGCTGAAGATGTTCGTCGGATTGGTGCGCTCATACTGGCCGCGGGTAAAGGCATGCACAAACCCGCTCCAAGTCCGGGGATAACCCCAGTTCATCGGCGGGTTGGTGGCCGAGGTGATCGGCATGTAGAAGACCGTCGCCGCACCCGCCACCCAGGCCACAAGCAACCACAACATCGCCTTCCATTCGGAGAGGAGCCCCTTGGTGATCGTGCAGAGCCAGATGCAGCCGGCAATCGACCCCAGCCCCACGGCGTTGTAGATCAGATACAACATCGTGTTGTTGTCGAAGCTGGTCAGAATCCCCGCGCTCTTGAGCACCAAGCCGCCAAGATAGACCAAGGCGTTTCCCAGGAGAATGTCGCGCCCCAGGCGCGGGTGGGCGGCGATGATGGCCGCTTCCAAGCCCATGGCGGCCACGATCAGGGTCTGGTGGTTATTGAAGCTGATCCCGTACAGCAGGAAGGCCAGGTAGAGATAGCGCTTCTGCTCGGGCCGGTACATCCAACGCATCAGGGCGCAGAGCACCCCCATGAAGGAGAACACGCTCAACGTATACACCTCGACGATGATCGCCTGGCTCCACATGAACCCGTTGAAGCCCAGCATGCAGGCCGCGACAAACCCGGCCACCACGCAAAACACCTGCTCCCAGCGGCGCTCCAACTGTTTGAACTCGGGGATTCCCTCGAGGATCATCGTGCTCCCCCGCGAAACCAACATCCCCAGCATGCCGCTGGCGAGCGCCGCCGCCACCGCACTGGACACCGCCACCCGCCAGGCAATGTTCGAGAACGGCAGCAGCACCGTGAACAGCCACGAGTAAACGGTCCAGACCGGATAGCCCGGCGCGTGCGGCACCCCCGCGTAAAAGGAGCCCACCGCCAGCTCGCCGCAGTCCTCCAACGTCAGATCGGGCGCCAGCGTCCACAGGTAGGCGAGCAGGATGATCAGCGTGGAGGCGCCGAAAGTGATCCAATCGACCGGCCGGAAGAAGTGTCCCGTCTCCTCAGGGGCCGCCGCCACGGAACTGACCGCCGCGCCCTTGGCCGGCTTGGCGGACTCCGCAGGCTTGCCGCCCTTGGCGTCCTGGCCTTGACTCGATGCCTTGTCTTGATTGCTCATGATGCTGTCATCCAAACACTTAATTACCCATCCCCTGCGGGGCGGAAAGGATCATTGACCCCGACCCAGACTCGTTTGTCCATCCCAATTTGGTGCCGAAGAAGTCGTTGAGATGGGAGTGATCAGCCGAGGCAAAATAGGGCGCGTACGCCGGGTTGGTCAGGGTGAGGAATCCCAGCATTTCGGCGCGGTTCCCCTGCGATACCAAGGGTTTGGGCCCGGCCACCAGGAGGGCGAAAAGCAGGGCTGCCAGCCCGGGAGCGAGCCAATTCACGGGACGCCCGTACCCAGGCAGCCACGCGATCACCGGCGCCGGTTCCGGGGTGAGGAAGAGCTTACGCCGGATGGCCGGGGAAGGGGGTCGCGGCTTCCATGACCGCAGCAGGGCTTCCAAAGGGGTCTTCGCATTCATAGTCGTGTTGGTTAAGGGCCGCGCGGAGATGTTGCAACCCGTAGCGATAGCGGCCGGCGGCGGTGTTGGGGGAGACCTCCAGAAGCGCACCGATCTCCTCAAAGGTCAATCCATGCCAGAGCTTGAGCACAATCACTTCGCGTTGCTCCGGGGCGAGCTTGGCAAGCCGCTGCATGGCCTCGGCCTCGGCCGGATGCCGGCCACCGTCCTGCTCGAACCACCCGGTGGCGTACTTCTCGCGAAACCAGCGCCGCCAGCGTCCGCGCTGGTGGTTGAGGGCGCGATTGCGGTAGGCCCGGATGAGGTAGTGGACCGGTTGGCCGGGAGGCTCCGGCAGACGCATCAGCGCGCAGAAGGTGTCCTGCAGCACGTCCTCCGCCTCCCCGTGGGTGAGGCCCAAGGATCTGCCGTAGAGCACCATCTCGGCGGCTTTGGTGTCGTAAATCCGTTCGCACCAATGGCCCGCCGCGCCGGCCTCTGCTTTCATGCCTCTTGCTTGCACTTAACCGATAGACACCTGATCCGTGGGATTTGTATAACAAAAACGCTGTTCTCTACCACTCTCTTCGCCCGCGCGACGGGCCACGCGCTCTCGCCCCCTCACTGGCACTCGGGACACACCCCGAAGAACTCCAAGGCATGCGTGACCCCGGAGAAGCCGCTGGCCCGGGCGATTTGCTCCTCAATCCGGGCCACCATGCACTCCTCGATCTTCACCACCTTGGTGCAGCGGGTGCAGATCAGGTGATGGTGGTGACCCGCATCGCCTGGGGAGACCAGTTCGAACCGCGCCACGCCATCGCCAAATTCGAGCCGTTTCACCAAGCCATGCTCGCGCAACCGATTCATCGCCCGATAAACGGTCGCCAGGTTGCAGTGGCGATCCGCCAAGGCCGCATGGATCTCCTTGACGGTCAACGGTTTATCTTGTCGGCGCAGCAGGTTCAGCAGGGCCTGACGCGGGCCGGTCACCTTCAAGGCGCGGTCGCGCAACCGTTCCTTCAAGGACGCCAGCGGTTCCACCGCATGGGAACAGCAGGAGGGGGCGGGGTTCATGGAACTCAACGATTGCGCCCATGCCGCAGGGGCAGGCTGCCGGCAAACAGCGCGATGGCACACAAGACAATGGCCGGGCCGCATGGCACGTCCAGCACGTAGGCCGCCACGACTCCGCCCACGCCCCCCACGGCGCCGAACAAGGCGCTGAGCACAACGTGCTGGCGGAGGTTGCGGCTGAGATTCCGCGCGGCGGCGGGCGGGATCACCAGGAGGGAGGTCACCAGCATGATGCCCAGCAACCGGATGCTCACCGCCACCGTCACCGTCAGAAACACGACAAAGACGTAGTTGTACCGGCGCACCGGCACCCCGGCCACCTGGGCCAACTCCTCGTGGGCCGTCATGAGCGCGAGGGGACTGAAGAAGGCCAGCGTGCAGGCCACCACCACGGCGAGCGTGAGCCCCCCCAACAGCAGTTCGGTAAAACCGACCGCCAGGATGTCGCCGAACAGGAACTGGTGGATATCGCTCCGGCTGGCCTTGAGCAGGCTTAGCAGGATCAGCCCCAGCGCCACGGACCCCGAAAGCAGTAAAGCCAGGATCGTGTCGCTCAGCAACTCGGTCTTTTCCTTCAGCCACAGGGTCGCCGCCGCCACCGCCAGACCCATCGCCAGCATGGGGATGGTGGGTTCGGCCGCCCCCAGGGCGTAGCCCAAGGCCACGCCGGCCAGGGCCGAGTGGGAGACGGCATCGCTGAAGAACGCCATCCGCCGCGCGGTCACGAACACCCCCAGCAGGGCGCACAGCGGGGCGAGGATCACCGCCGCCGCCAGCGCCCGCTGGACATAAGGATCAGTGAGCATGCCCATCGTGAGAGTGATGATAGGGCGTGAGGTGAATGCCGTACGCCTGCTTGAGCGATTCGGCGTTCATGACCTGCTCCGGCGTGCCCGCGCAGCAAACCACCCGGTTGAGCGCAAAAACGTAGTCCGCATGCCGGTAGACCATGCTGAGGTCGTGCGACACCAGCACGACGGTCACCCCGAACTGGTCGTGGATTCGCCGGGTCAACTCGTAGAACGTGGCTTCGCCGGGGGTGTCGATCCCGGTGGTGGGCTCGTCCAGCAGCAGCAACTCCGGCTGCCGCAACAGGCTGAAGGCAATCAGTACCCGCTGCAACTGCCCCCCGGACAGCGCCGCCAGCGGCAGGTCCAACAGCGGTTTCAGCCCGAGTTCGGGCAGCGCGTCCAGCAGGTGGAGATCGACCTGGCGATGCGTGCGCCAGAGCCAGTGCCGCGTTGCGCCGCGGGCGGCCGCCAAAAACTCGCGCACGCTCAGGATGAAGCCCCGCTCCAAGGCCAACCGCTGTGGCACGTAGCCGATCCGGTGCAGCACCGTCGCGCGCTCAGCGCTGCCAAAGAGCCGGATGACACCCGCCGTCGGCTCCTGCAACCCGAGCAGCGCGCGCAGCAGCGTGGTCTTGCCGGAACCATTGGGACCGATCACCGCCACCAACTGCCCCCGCCGCACCCGGAGGCTCACATCTTCCAGCACCGTCCGGCCCCCCAGTCGCACCTCCAAGTGCTGGATGTCGATCACGTCCTCCGGCAGGGCTGGCGCCTCCGCTGTCATGGCTTCGTCGGCTCCCGGCGCAGCGCCGCCGCCCCCCGGCGGATCGCCTCCAGGTTCCGGCGCATGGCCTGCTCGTAGCTGTCGGGCCTGACGGC
>CAYYMW010000118.1:0-10516 GCA_964472515.1 uncultured Verrucomicrobiota bacterium
ATCTTGCGCTGGAATTCCGAGGGTTGCATCACCTTCCTCAATGAATTCGGCCTGCGCTTCTTTGGCTACTCCGCCGAGGAGATCTTCGGTCGCCATGTCATCGGAACGATCGTGCCCCCGTCGGAGAACGGCGGGCGCGACCTGCGGCGGCTCATGGAGGAGATTTGCGCCAACCCCGTCGCCTTCGAGCAGAATACCAACGAGAATATGCGCCGCAGCGGCGAGCGGGTCTGGATCGCGTGGGCCAACAAGGTCGTCCGCGATGCCAGTGACCAGGTGATCGAGATTCTGAGCGTAGGCACGGACGTCACGGACCAGCGGCGCGCCGATGAGCAGATTCGCCGGCTGAACGACGAACTCCAGCGCCACGCCGCCGCTCTGGAGCAACGCGTCGCCGAGCGCACCCAGGAACTCCAGGCGTTGTCGCTCCGGCAGCAGGCGCTCGCCGAGGTCGAGTTGGCGATCAATCAACCGCATGAACTGCAGGCCGTGCTCGAGCAGATTGTGCGGCTCGTCGCGCGCCTCCTGAGCGCCAGTGGCGGCGCCAGCGTCGTCCTCTGGGAGGAGGGCCAGCAGCGCTTCGACCTGCGCGCCACCACGGTCCCAGGCCAGCCTGGGCGCGAGACGGCCCAACGGACGCCCCCCCCCGACAGCGCCACCCGCTGGATCATTGACCACCGGCAGCCGTTGCTCGTGGGGGACCTCCGCGAGCCTTCGCCCGCCGCCGATCCCACGGCCGAAGAGGCGGCCCTGCGGGCATTCGCCGGCTTCCCGATGCTGACCGACAGCCGGGTCGTTGGCGTTCTGTTCGTGCAGAGCAGGGAACCCCGCGCGTTTTCGGGAGACGAACGGGAATTCCTCGAAGCCATGGCCGTCCGCGCGGCGGCGGCCATCGACAAGGTCCGGATGTACGGTCAACTGGCCGAGGCCAAGGAGCGTGCGGAAGCGGCGGATCGGATCAAGTCTGCGTTTCTGGCGACGATGTCGCACGAACTGCGCACGCCATTGAATTCCATCATCGGTTTCACGGGCATTCTACTGCAAGGACTGGCCGGGCCGTTGAACCCGGAGCAGACCAAGCAGCTCGACATGGTGCGCTCGAGCGCCCGCCATTTGCTGGCGCTCATCAATGACGTCCTGGACATCTCCAAGATCGAGGCCGGGCAGCTCAAGGTGGCTTGGGCGCCGTTCGATCTGGCCGCCTCCATCGCCAAAATCATTGGGGTCGTCACCCCGTTGGCTGAAAGGAAGCAACTCGCGCTCCGGATGCAGCTCCCCCCGGGGTTGGGCCAGATCGTCAGCGATTCCCGCCGGGTCGAGCAGATTCTCCTCAACCTGCTGAACAACGCCATTAAGTTCACCGAGCAGGGTGAGGTCCGACTCGAGGCGGTGGCCACGGACCACGCCGTTCGCATCGCGATCACCGACACCGGCATGGGCATCAAGCCGCAGGATTTGACGACGCTGTTCCAACCGTTCCGCCAGATTGACACCGGGTTGTCCCGCAGTCACGAAGGCACCGGCCTGGGGCTGGCTATTTGCCGCCGGCTGGCGGACCTGTTGGGCGGCGGGATTGGCGTCCAGAGCGAATGGGGCAAAGGCAGTGTGTTCACCCTCACCCTCCCCCGGAGGCCACATGCCACCGAGGACTCGCCGCCGGGGACTCTGGCCGTTCATGGAGCGCCCGCACGAGCTCCTCATCCTCCCGAGCCACCCTGAAACCCGACCAGAGCGGGCCTGATTCTGCATGAACGCCAGGATTCTCCTCATCGAAGACAACGAACAGAATCGCTACCTCGCCACGTTTCTGCTGGAAAAGCACGGTTGCACGGTGGTTCACACGCCGGATGGCCGCGCCGGGATCGCGCTGGCCGCCGCCCAGCCGTTCGACCTCATCCTGCTTGATATTCAACTCCCCGGGATGGACGGCCACGCCGTGGCCCGGATCATCCGCGAGAACGCTGCCCTCAACCACATTCCGATCGTCGCTGTCACCTCCTACGCGATGGCGGGCGACCGCGAGAAGGCACTGGCGGCGGGCTGCAACGGCTACCTCGAGAAACCCATCGACCCCGACAGCTTCGTCGCCCAGATTGCCACCTTCCTGCCGCGCCTATGAAAGTGCTGATTGTTGACGATCACCAACAGAACCTCTATCTGCTGCGCTCGTTGCTGCAGGGCCACGGTTGCGTAGTGGAGGAAGCCCGCCACGGCGCCGAGGCGCTGACCGTGGCCCGCCAGTCTGCACCCGAGTTGGTCGTGTCGGACCTGCTCATGCCGGTAATGGACGGCTACACCCTCCTCCGGCACTGGAAGACGGACGACCGGCTCAAGTCGATTCCCTTCGTCGTCTATACCGCCACCTACACCGAGCCAAGAGACGAACGGCTCGCCTTGGACCTCGGCGCGGATGCCTTCATCCTCAAACCCGCCGAACCGGAAGCCTTCATGGAGCGCATTCGCGAGGTCCTGGCCAAAGCGAGCTGCGAAGACCGCCAAGCCCCGCGGAGTCCCCAGAGCGAAGAGGCGGAGCTCTTTCGCCACTACAACGAAGTCGTGGTGCGCAAGCTGGAGCAAAAGGCCTTCGAGTTGGAGAATGCCAACCGGGCTTTGCAGGAGGATATTCGGCGGCGACAGGAAGCCGAGGCCCGCGCCAACGGGCTGCTGTCAGAAGCCGAGCATGCCCGGAATGCGCTCCTGCGGGTGCTGGAAGATCAGCGCAAGGCTGAGGCTGCCCTGCGGGAAAATGAGGAGCGCCTCCGCCTGGCTTTGTCCGCCGCCAACCAGGGGCTCTACGATCTCAACGTGCAAACCGGGGAAGCCGTGGTCAGCCCGGAATACGCCCGCATGCTCGGCTACGAACCGGATGAGCTTCACGAAACGAACGCGGCCTGGCGTGACCGGCTGCACCCGGAGGATCGCGAACCCACGTATGGCGCTTACCAAGAATACATTGCCGGCCAGCGCAAAGTCTATCGGGTCGAATTCCGGCAACGCACCAAGGCCGGCGACTGGAAGTGGATTCTCTCCCTGGGCCGGTTGGTCGCCCGCGATGAAGCCGGCAGGCCGTTGCGCATGCTGGGCACGCACACCGACATCACCGAACGGAAGCGCCTGGAGGAGGAACGGTGGGCCCTCGAAGCCAAGCTGCGTCATCAGCAAAAACTCGAAGCGGTCGGCACGCTGGCCAGCGGGGTGGCTCACGAGATCAACAATCCCATCAACGGCATCATGAACTACGCCCAGCTGATCCAAGACCGGCTGCCACCGGACAGTCCGCTGCTGGAATACACCACGGAGATACTCCACGAAACCCAGCGTGTGGCCGGAATCGTTCACAATCTCCTCACCTTCTCCCGCGACGAGCGACAACACCTCAGCCCCGCTCACATCTTGGACATCGTGGAACGCACTTCGTCCCTCATCCGCACGGTGTTCCGGGGCGACCAGATCACCCTGTCGATGGAGGTGCCCCACGACCTGCCGCCATTGCGTTGCCGCAGCCAGCAATTGCAGCAGGTGCTCATGAACCTGTTGACCAACGCGCGCGACGCCCTGAACGAACGATACCCCGGCCACGATCCGGACAAGGTCATCCACATCTCCGCCGCTTTGATCGAAAGCAACGGCCGCCGCTGCCTGCGCCTCACGGTGGAAGACCACGGCACGGGCATCACGCCGGAAGTGCGCGAGCGCATGTTCGACCCGTTTTACACCACCAAGCCGCGGGACAAAGGCACCGGTTTGGGGCTGTCCATCAGCCATGGCATCGTGAAAGACCACCAGGGCGAGTTGACGGTCGAAAGCGAACCAGGGCGGTTCACGCGCATGCACATGGACCTGCCGGTCGGCGAGGAAGGGGCCGTATGAACTCGAAAATCAGAGTCCTGATCGTGGATGACGAAAAGAGCATCCGCCGAACCTTGGGGGAATTCCTGCGCGCCGAAGGCTATGACGTCGCCGAAGCCGAGGATGCCGAAGTGGCCCAAGAACGTCTGCGCGAGGCCGAGTTCGACGTGGTCGCGAGCGACATCATCCTCCCACGGGTCACGGGGGTGGAATTGCTCCAGCGCATTCACGCCACGTCGCCGCACGTGCAAGTGGTGATGATGACCGGTGAGCCCACGGTGGAAACCGCCACCGAGGCGCTCCGCGCCGGAGCGGTGGACTACCTCTTCAAACCGATCAACAAGGCGGCCATCCTGCGGGCGGTCGCGAACGCCGCCCGGATCAAGATTCTCGAAGACACCCGCCGGCGTCTGGAGGAGGAGAACCGCGCCCACCGGGAGAACCTGGAGCGACTGGTGGAGGAGCGCACAGCGCGGTTGCGCGAGTCCGAAGCCCTTTATCACTCACTGGTGGAAAACGTGCCGCAGCAGATCTTCCGCAAGGATGCCGCCGGACATTTCATGTTTGGCAACGAGCACTTCTGCAGCAACCTCGGTCGTCTTCCCGCCGAGATTCTGGGCCAAACGGACGCTGACCTGTTCCCCGCCGCGTTGGCCGCCAAGTACCGCCGGGATGACCAGCGCGTACTCGCCACCGGGCAACCGTTCCAATGCGAGGAGGAACATCAGCAGGCGGATGGCCGCAGGATTTACGTCCACGTCATCAAGACGCCTCTGCGCAACGCCGAAGGCCGTGTGATCGGCGTCCAGGGGATTGCCTGGGACATCACCGAACGAAGGCGCGCGGAATGCGCTTTGCGGGAAAGCGAGGAACGCTTCCGCACCCTGTATGAGAACGCCCTCATGGGCCTGTATCGCACCACGCCCGAAGGCCGCATCCTGCTGGCCAACCCGGCCCTCGTGCGGATGCTCGGTTACCGCTCATTCGATGAACTCAGCCGCCTGGACCTTGAAACCGACGGATTCCATCCCGATGGTTCACGGCAGGAGTTCAAGCGACGCCTGGAGACGGAGGGGAGCGTGCAGGGTTTGGAGAGCGCGTGGGCCCGCGCGGACGGCTCGACCGTGTTTGTCCGGGAAAGCGCCCGGGCCGTTCGCGACGATACGGGAAAGGTCTTGTATTACGACGGGGTGGTCGAAGACGTCACCGAGCGCAAGCGGGCGGAAGAGCAGTTGCGCAAATTGGCCCGCGCGGTGGAGCAGTCCCCCGTTTCGATCGTCATCACGGACGCCGCCGGAAACATCGAGTTTGTGAACCCGAAGTTCACGCAAATCACCGGGTATACCCCTGAAGAAGTGCTCCGCCGGAACCCGCGGTTCCTTAAGTCCGGCGAGACTCCCGCCGCGGAATACCGCCACCTGTGGCAGACGATCGCGACCGGGCAGGAATGGCATGGCGAGTTTCACAACCGACGCAAGGACGGCACTCTGTTCTGGGAGGCCGCTTCCATCTCGCCCATCCGAAACGCGGCGGGGGAGATCACCCATTTCATCGCGGTCAAGGAAGACGTCACCGAGCAGAAGCTCACCCAGGCCAAACTGCTGCGCGCCCAACGCGTCGAAAGCATCGGCACTTTGGCCAGCGGCATCGCCCACGACCTGAACAACATCCTCACCCCGATTATCATGTGCGCCCCGATGCTCCAAAGCGAGGAATACCGCGATTCCCAAAAGGCCATGGCGAAAACCATCGAGTCCAGCGCCCTGCGCGCGGTCGGCATCGTGAAACAGCTCCTGAGCTTCGCGCGCGGGAAGGAAGGGCTGAAGCAAACCGTGCAGGTGCGCCACCTGGTGCGGGACATGGCCAAGATCGCGCGGGAGACCTTCCCCCGCAGCATCCAGGTGGAGACCTTCTGCGATCCGGACCTCTGGCCTGTGCTCGCGGACGCCACGCAATTGCATCAAGTGCTGCTCAACCTCTGTGTGAATGCCCGGGACGCCATGCCGACCGGCGGCAAACTCATGCTCTCGGCCGGGAATGTCACCCTTGACGAGCATTTTGTCGCCATGCACAAGGAAGTCGCAGCCGGATCGTTCGTGCGGTTGCAGGTCATTGATACCGGCACCGGCATTCCCGAGGCGGCCCAGGCCCACATCTTCGAGTCCTTCTTCACGACCAAGGGCGAAGGCGCGGGCACCGGCTTGGGTCTCGCGACCGTAAAGGGCATTGTCAAAGACCATAAGGGACTCGTCAGATTCACCACCCTGCCGGGGCGCGGTACCACCTTCGAGGTCTATCTGCCGGCCATGCCCGAGGCGCAGTCCAGCCCGGAGCACGTCGCCGACGAGACCATTATCCCTCGCGGGCAGGGGGAACTCGTGCTCGTAGTCGATGATGAACCCGCCATCTGCGACACCACCCGGCGCACCCTGGAACGCCACGGCTACCGTGTGCTGGAGGCGCACGATGGCATCGAGGCGTTGGCGCAATTCTCCAGCCGTCCGGGCGAGGTCCGGGCCGTCGTGACCGACTTGATGATGCCGCTCATGGATGGCGTAACGCTCTGCCGCACCCTTCGTCGCCTGAATTCCGCGATCCCACTCATCGTGTCCAGCGGAGGGCTCTTCGGGAAGGCAGGCGGCGAGGCCGCCCGGGCCTTCGAAGAACTGGGCGTTCAGCATGTTCTGCAAAAACCCCACAACGCCGATGTCTTGCTCCGTTCGCTGAGTGAGGTCCTGCGACCGGCGACGGAGGGAGGAGTGCGTCCGTAAGCCCTCGCACTCGCCCTGCGGACACGCTGGTATCCGGCAGCGTGCGGCGTCCAACGCCCGTCCCACAAGCTCGGAACCATCCCCATCTCCCCCCGTCAACCAAGCCGCTCCGTCCTCTGCTTGTGGACGACCACCCCATGGTGCGCATGAGGATGCGAACTGCCCTCCAGCATGAACTGCCCGGAGGGCTTGCTTCGAAACAGTGGACAGTAAAATCGGAGGATATTTTGGGTTAGTGTTTTTGGTTTTCGAAGGCGGAGGGGGAGAGGTAGGCCAGGGCGCTGTGGGTGCGCTGGCGGTTGTAGAAGGCTTCGATGTAATCGAAGACGGCGGCCCGGATCTGGGTGTGGGTGGCGAACTGGTGGCGGTAGATGAGTTCGAGTTTGAGGGTGCTCCAGAAGCTTTCCATGGCGGCGTTGTCGTAGCAGTTGCCCCGGCGGCTCATGGAGGGGAGCAGGCCGGCGCGGGCCAGGGCGGCGCCAAAGGCGGTGCTGGCGTACTGGACGCCGCGGTCGGAGTGGAACACCAAGCCGGCGGGCGGGTGGCGGTGGGTGAGGACCATGGCCAGGGCTTGGAGGACCAGTTCGGTGTCGAGGCGGGGGCTCAGGGCCCAGCCGACGATTCTGCGGCTGTAAAGATCGAGCACGGCGGCCAGGTAGAGCCAGCCCTGACCGGTGGGCAGGTAGGTGATGTCGGCGACCCAGACCTGGTTGGGGCCGGTGGGCGCGCTGCGCTTCCCACCGGCTACCCGCTTGCGATCTCTCCGGAGTCTTGAGATCAGGCGCGGTGCTGCGCACGCTCCTGCGGAGGGCGAGATGGCGGCGGGCGAGGCCGCCCATGGAGGCGTTATCCCAGCCAAGCAGTCCCCAACCACTAGCCAGCGTGTGGTCGAGACTCCGGCCTCTTCAAAACCAAGCATTTCCGCCGCTGCCGCCTGCGACCTCAATTTGGAACGCCCCTCGCGCCGGAAGCGACTCAAGGATGGCCATCTGCCGGGGAAAAGCTCCGGTCTGGAGGGGCTAGGTGGGCTGAGTAGGCGCATGTCGACAATTGGCGAGCCTGTATAAAAAGCGACACCTTATCTTGGTCAACCCTGTTGGCCAGCGGGATTCCAGCCACATAGAATAGGCGTATGATATTGATTACCACTATATTATACCAACATACCCACTCTCCACGGAGAAGCTGGCATGGCTGTTGCTTAGGGCGGCGAATCCGGTCGCGAGGCCGGGTGGCAGTGCGCGGAATGAGCCTGGCTAGAAGTGATCACCCGCAAGTTTCGGGAGCGCAAGCAGACCGAACCCGAGGGTGAACACCGACTGGAATCCGAGCCCGCGTTGATCCTCGGCCGAGTTCGACCGGCGAAGATAAGGGTCAAACCGCGCAACCTGAACCTGATAACGAAACTGGAAAATGAAAAAGATCGAAGCAGTCATCAAGCCCTTCAAGCTGGAAGAGGTCAAGGACGCCCTGGGTGACATTGGCATCGAGGGAATGACCGTAACAGAAGTCAAAGGATTCGGCCGCCAGAAGGGACACACCGAAATCTATCGAGGCAGCGAGTACACCGTGGACTTCCTGCCCAAGATCAAGCTCGAGTTGGTCGTAGCCGACTCGCAACTGGACGCCGCCGTCAGCGCCATCATCAAGAGCGCGAAGACCGGGAAGATCGGGGACGGCAAGGTGTTTGTGACCAACGTGGAGCAAGCCGTGCGCATCCGCACCGAAGAGAAAGGCGAAGCCGCCGTTTAACCCCCAGTTGCACGAACCTCCCATCTTGCTTTCCCCCATGAAACGATTCCTCACTTATCTCGAGATTCTCGCGCTGACCTTGTTCCTGACGGCCGGCGCCCGCGCCGCGGACGCTCCGGCGGACGCCGCCACTAACGTGGTGGCCGCGGCCACCGCTGCGGCCGCCGCAGCCAAGGCCGACCCGGACCTGGCCCAACGCATCGCCGACCTCGAAGCCTACGTGGGCAACGGGGCGCGCGGCGGCGATGCCGCCGACGCGAAAGTCACCTCGAAGCTCGACGGCGTGGCCGGCCCCGGCCACAACGGCTTCATGATGATCTGTGCCGCCTTGGTGCTGTTCATGACCCTGCCCGGGCTGGCGTTGTTCTACGGCGGCTTGGTGCGCCGCAAGAACGTGCTCTCGGTGCTGGCGCAATGCCTCGGCATCGCCGGGCTCGTCACCATCCTCTGGTGGCTCTGCGGCTACAGCCTGGTCTTCGCCGATGGCTCCGGCTCGCTGATCGGCAACCTCAAGTTCGCCTTCCTCAAGGACGTGAACTCCGCACCCAACACCAACTACTCGTACTGGGTCTCGCACAACGTGTTCTCCATGTACCAATTGATGTTCGCGATCATCACCCCGGCGCTGATCATCGGAGCGATCGCTGAGCGCATGAAGTTCGCCGCCGTCATGCTGTTCGTCACGCTCTGGATGTTCGTGGTGTACTTCCCGCTGGCCCACATGGTGTGGGGCATCGACGGTCTGATGAACGGCGTGTGGAACGCCAAGGCCTCGATCAAGGCGATTGACTTCGCGGGCGGCACGGTGGTGCATATGTCCTCCGGTTGGTCAGCCCTGATCCTCTGTCTGATTCTCGGCAAACGCCTCGGCTTCCCCAAGGAACCCATGCCGCCGCATAACATGGTGTTGTGCATGGTCGGCACCGGCATGCTCTGGGTGGGTTGGTACGGGTTCAACGCGGGCAGCGCGGTGGCTGCTGACGGCGTCGCCGCCAACGCCTTCATGACCACGACGATCGCCACGGCTGTCGCCTCCTTCGTGTGGGCCGCTGCCGAGTACATCCTCAAGGGCAAACCGAGTATCCTGGGCTTCTGCTCGGGGGCGGTCGCCGGCCTGGTGGTCATCACCCCGGCCACGGGCTTCGTCACCGCCTCGGGCGCGGTCATCATCGGCATCCTGGCCGGTGTGATCCCCTTCCTCGCGGTTTACAAGCTCAAGGGCATGCTCGGTTATGACGACGCGCTGGACACCTTCGGCGTGCATGCCGTGGGCGGAACCCTCGGCGCCCTCATGACCGGCTTCCTGGCCACCGCCGATGTCAACGCGAACCTGGCCACCAACCTCAAGGACATCGTTGGCAAGACTCTCTGGCTCGAGCAACTCAAGGCCATCGGCCTTACCCTCACCCTCGCGGTCGTGGGCACGGTGGTAATCGCCTACATAGTGAAGGCGGTCGTCGGACTCCGCCCGAGCGAAGAAGTGGAAACCGTCGGCCTCGACCTCGCGGAACACGGCGAAGAGGGCTATCACGGAGCCTGAACAATATAAGAGAAGAATGGTTCACCGTGCCAGCGGGCAAAGCCTCGAACGCAAGCCCCTGGCACGGCAACCAGTCAAGAACCAGGAAGGTCCTCGCAGGACCCGTACTACAACAAAAACGTAACGAACCTCAACCAAATACCGCAAAGTAGATGAGTACCCCCAAACAAGTCCTTGACATGGCCAAGAAGGCCGGGGCCGTGATGGTCGACTTCAAGTTTGTCGACACCTTCGGCACCTGGCAGCACTTCTCCTGCCCCATCGGCGAGCTGACCGACGAAGTCTTCTCCGAGGGTCTCGGCTTTGACGGCTCTTCCATCCGCGGGTGGAAGTCCATCGAGGCCTCGGACATGCTCGTCATGCCCGCCCCGGACACGGCGTTCATCGATCCCTTCTGCGCCGCCCCCACCCTGAGCCTCACCTGCACCATCGCCGAGACCGGCACCAAGGAACCCTACAGCCGCGATCCCCGTGGCATCGCCGAAAAGGGCGAGAAGTACCTCCAGTCCACCGGCCTGGCGGACACCGCCGTCTTCGGCCCCGAGGCCGAGTTCTTCATCTTCGACGACGTCCGTTTCGACCACAAGCCCAACGGCACCTTCTA
>CAYYMW010000118.1:10616-16727 GCA_964472515.1 uncultured Verrucomicrobiota bacterium
AAGAACGTCGCCCGGAAGCACGGCAAGACCGTCACCTTCATGCCCAAGCCGCTCTTTGGCGACAATGGCTCCGGGATGCACACCCACCAGTCTCTCTGGCGCAAGGGTAAGCCGCTCTTCGCCGGCAACGAGTACGCGGGCCTGAGCCAGATGGCGCTCTACTACATCGGCGGCATCCTCAAGCACGCCAAGGCGTTGTGCGCGATCTGCAGCCCGACGACCAACAGCTACAAGCGCCTGGTGCCCGGCTACGAGGCGCCGGTGAACCTGGCCTACAGCGCCCGCAACCGCTCGGCCGCCATCCGCATCCCGACCTTCAGCGAGAACCCGAAGGCCAAGCGCATCGAGTACCGCCCGCCGGATCCCTCGGCCAACCCGTACCTCTGCTACACCGCGCTCCTGATGGCCGGTCTGGACGGCGTGCTCAACAAGATCGATCCGGGCGAACCGATGGACAAAAACATGTACGAACTGCCCCCCGAGGAACTGGCCAAGGTGCCGCAGGTGCCCGGCAGCCTCGACGAGGCGCTCTGCCACCTGGAGAAGGACCACGAGTTCCTGCTCAAGGGCGACGTGTTCACCAAGGACTTCCTGGAAATGTGGATCAGCCACAAGCGCAAGGAGGCCGATGCCCTGCGCCTCCGGCCGCATCCCTACGAGTTCTTCCTCTACTACGACGTATAAACCCGATCACCTTTCATGGGGCATCCCGTCACCGGGATGCCCCTTTTTCGGCTGACAAACGGACTTTGTATGCAGTAGGGCGGCGGGTTGAGTTGGGCTGTGAATAACTCGTGAACAAGTGTTAATATGTTCTGCTCGTTTTCCCAGGTGACCTGCCCTAAATGTCTCATCGCGTTTACCGGCCCTGGAAGGGTGCCATGCATCCACGCCTGAGGACAGGCGCGATTCACTGAGAGGCAGATATGGAAATCGTTGATAATAAAGTGGTTGTGGGTGTGGGTGTGAAGCTGATCGGGATTTCGGGTGGCACCTTGTCAAGCAGTAACGGAGGCGCCTTGGAAGGCTTGACCGTAAGCGTCTGCGAAAACGCGGGTTACAGGACTGTGAAACCCGCAGGTGAATAAAGTGGCTTGACATACCTTTCGAGGGATTCCATGGACACGAGTCTGCAGGTGGATCAAGTTTGGGCGGCGGCACAAGGGGTCTTGCGCGAGAAACTCAATCCCGAGATCTACGGATTGTGGTTCGCGAACCTCTCCCCGCGCGAACTCACCGAGGAGCACTTCCTGCTCGAAGTGCGGGATGAGTTCTCCGGCCTCTGGCTGCGCGAGAACTACCTGCCGTTGCTGCGGGATGTCGTGGCCTCCGCCACGGGCCGAACCCTCGATATCCGCTTCGATGTCGCCGCCGCGAATCCCAACCGGAGCGAAACGGCCCCTGCCGCCGCCGCGCCCGCACCGGCGCCGGAGCCCGAACCCGAACCGGCATCGCTCCCGGCGAGCCAGACCGGGTTGGGGCTGAATCCGAATAATAGTTTCGATACCTTCGTCGTGGGCAGCAACAACAGCTTCGCCCACGCGGCTTGCCTGGCCGTCGCCCAGTCCCCCGGCAAGGCCTACAATCCGCTCTTTATTTACGGCGGGACGGGCTTGGGCAAGACCCACCTGCTGCACGCCATCGCCCAGCACGTTCACCAGCACAAGCGCAACCCGCGCATCGCCTATCTCTCCATCGAGAAGTTCACCAACGAGTACATCGACGCGATCCAAACCAACCAGCTCATCAAGTTCCGGAAGCGTTACCGGCATACCGACGTGCTCCTGATCGACGACGTCCAGTTCCTCGCGAACAAAGAGCGCACCCAGGAGGAGTTCTTCCACACGTTCAACGCCCTTTACGATGCCCACAAGCAGATCGTGCTGACGTGCGACCGTCCGGCGAGCGAGATCCAGAGCCTTGAGCACCGCTTGGTTTCGCGCTTCGAGTGGGGCTTGGTCACCGACCTCCAGCCGCCCGATACCGAGACCCGCACGGCGATCCTGCGCAAGAAGGAAGCCCAGTTGGGGATCAAGCTGCCCGACGAGATCATCGGCTTTCTGGCCGGCCGAATTCGCTCGAACGTCCGCCGGCTCGAGGGCGCGCTGGTCCGCATCGCTTCCTACAGCACGCTGATCGGCAAGCCGCTGACGGTGGAGGTGGCCGAGCAGCAACTGCGCGAACTCCTCCACGAAGAGGGCCGCTTCACGCTCAGCATCGAAGTCATCCAGAAGCGGGTCGCGGAACATTACGATCTGCGCGTGGCGGACATGACCAGCAAGCGCCGCCCCGAGAACATCGCCTTCCCGCGCCAGATCGCGATGTACCTGGCCCGGCAACTCACGGCCAGCTCCCTGAATGTCATTGGCGAGGCGTTCGGTGGGCGCGACCACGGCACGGTGCTGCACGCCTGCCGGTTGGTGAAGGACCGCATGGAGGTCGACGCCAACGTGCGCCAAGTGGTGCAGTACCTCGAGAAACAGCTTCAACGGTAAGGAGCTGCGTCCGAGGGGGCATCGAGGATTCCCGTCCAGGCCAGCCTCGTGCGGGGCGGGAATCGCGTCAACCGGGAGGGGCGGGCGGGCGCAGCCGCAAGGAGAGTCCCACCAGTATGCCGCCGAAGAGGATCACGATGGGGCCTTCGCCGTGCTGCCACCAGGCGGGCAAGCCCACGACGCGGTCCACTCCCCCCATCACCAAGCCAAAGGCGATAAACGCCCCGCCGAGGAAGCGAATGACGGCAAGGTGCCTTTGCAGATCGAACGAGCAGAACCACAGCAACCCGCCCAACAAGGCGTAGAACAGGGAGAGGGACCTGGCCAGGTAACCGACAATTGGCTCCGACGGCAACGGCCCCATTCCCAGCCAGCGATGGGTGGCGTCCATCCACGCCGAGGGCATGAAAACGGCGACGAGGGCGAGCAGCGAGACAGAACCGAGGTAGCGCAGCAGGAAACGCAGGACGCGTTCCGGCGAGGTCATGGCTTGGAGGTTCATTGGCTCAACTCCCAGCAACAGTGAGGAGGGGGGCAATCGTGCCGCCATGCCCCGCGGCCCGTTGCTATCGGTGGGGGATGTGCTCGCGGACCCAGTTGTAGTCGTTCGTCCGCACAGCGGCCAACTCACTGGGGAACTTCAAGATCACCGGCTTATACGTGTCCGGGTCCCGCCAGCGATGGAGTTCGACGTGCCCGTCCGCAAAGGTGAAGTGGCAGGCTCGTTCATGGAACGAGGCGGGCAGATCGGTCCATCGCCGCATGTACGGGGCGAAAAACGCGGGATCGTTGATGCTATCTGGATGCTCTTCAACCTGGACGAAAGAGGCCGACGGACCGGGTTTCGCCAGATCACTCAGTTTCACCGCGTGGACAAAGTAGCTTGCCTCCCACGGTCCGGTCTCGGCGTTTCCCTCACCCATGGCGATGTTGGCCGAATACGAGCGCACACGGTAGTTACCCCCTTTCGCACGAAAGGCCTTCGAGACGAAGGTGTCAGCAGGACAGCGGAAGAGGGCGGGCTCCCTCAGCCCGTAGTCGGCGAGAGCGGCATAGCGTGGGTCGGTCAGGTAGAGCGTGTTGGTGTTGCCGGTCGAGGTGGTCCAGTCCAGCCAGCCCGCCGCCCACGATCGAGAGGCACTGTAGGGCGTCGGAGTCGCCATGAACCCGCCATGGTACGAGGGCACCATGCGCCCCTGATAGTCCTGGGCGTACAACTGCCAGGCAGCGATCAGCCGCTGCAGGTTGGCCCGGCACACGGCGGCCTCGCCCTTGCCCGCGTGGCCGGCAAGCGCCGGGAGTTGGACCAGCAGAATCACGCCCAACACGGCGGCGATCACGAGCAGTTCGAGCCGCGTCAAAGCCTGCTCGCCAGCGCGCTCGGGGAAGCGTCGGCGAGGATCGGCGGCCGCGCGGCGCGTGGTTGGTACTCGTTTCATGGCGGGTGGGAGGTGAACGGTGTGCGTCAGCTACGAGCTGGAGCCAGGCGGAGGAGTCAAGGGTTGGGGACGTTGGGTTCCGTGCTCGAATTCCTGCGCGGCCATCAGCCGGGCCAGCAGATCGGTGCTGGCGGGGATCAACGTAACGCTGGCCTCGCCTTCGACGATCTTCTGGCACTCGAGGATCGAGAACATGGCACGCTGGACCTTCGGATCCCGGGCGATCTGCTGCAACGCCGCTCCCACGATCTTGGGCCGCATGGCGGCGGCTTTGGCGAACTCGATCGCCGCCTCGCGCTCCGCCGTGCTGGTGATGACGCTGACCTGGTTGACGCCATCCTGCTTGATGGCAGACGTGACCTGCCGCAGCCGGTTCACGACCTTTTCCTCGATCTGCTTGATCATCCCGGCGTCCCGGAAATGCACCTTGCGAATGTAGACGGAGCCCAGTTTGTAGCCCCACTCCTGGGATTTGGGCGACACCTCCGCCCGCACGGTCTGGCTCATCGCGTGGCGGTTTTCGAGCATGGCCGCCAGCTTCAGGTTGCTCAGGCAGCGCACGGTGGCGTTGCTCACGTTGGCGGCCAGCGAACCGCGCGGGTCCGCGTTCTTGAACAGGTAGGCCACCGGGTCGCTGATATACATCTCGTACCAGATGCCGATGCCCATGGGCGCCCCTTCCTCCGAGTTCACCGGCTGGCTGCGGAGGTAGTCCTGATCGACCCGCAGGTCGAGCACGTGGCACCGGCCCATCCAGTTTACCAAGGGCGCCTTCCATCCCAGCCGCCACGGCAGGAAGTGCAGGCCGGGCTCGTCAATGATGGCGATCACTTTCCCGAACAGCACGTAGACCCGGCACTGGCGCTCTTCCACCACGGCGTAGAGCCCCAACAAGCGGGCCACCCCCAGCGCGAGCGGCTCGACGATGAACATGGCCGCAAACGTGGCCGCCGCGGCAATGAGCGCGCTAGTCATAGGGCACCTCCACGATGGCGCGCCGCGCTTCGCCGAACAGCCGCAACCGCACGGTGCGCACATAGGCGTCGAGGACACCCGGGCCGCCGGCCTTGAGCTCGCTCAACTGTTGCGCCAGCGCCAGCAGCGGCTCGACCTCCGCCTGCGCCTTGAGCGTTTCAATCTCCACCGCCCGGCGCGATTGCACCAGCTTCTGGTCCGCGCCCGCCTGCGCCAGGCTGATGTCCGACGAGACTTGGTTATAGGCGGTGTTGATGGCCGCCAAGGCCGACTCCACCTCTCCGGGCGGATCGATGCCCGTGATCAGCGAGGCGTCGAGCGTGATGCCGTAGCGGGCCGCCGACGAGTGGCATTCCCGGTCCATATGCTCGTTGAGATCCCGCAGGTTCTTGCGCAAGTCGTTGATCGAGACCGGAATCACCGCGCTCACCGGCTCGGCCGGGGCACGGTTTGGGTCCGGCGGGGGCGCTTCGAAATTGGCAATCCGCTCGCGCAGAATCGAGATGAAATACCCCATCACATGCACGATCGGCCGCTTCACCCCAAACAGGTAGGCGTAGAGGTTGCGTTCCGAGACCCGGTACCGCAATTGTCCCTTGAGCCCGGTATTCAGTTGATCCTTGGTCACGGCCTCCAGGATCGTGCCCTGAAGATTGGCGGCAGGCGCCTCGGGATCGAAGGCCATGTTGACGGTCTGGGTGGCCACCGAGACCTTGTGTACCTTCTCCCACGGCCACTTGAAGTAAGGGCCGCCCGGAGGAATGACCCGCACGACGGGGAACGAGTAGCGCTCCCGCTCCTCCGGGAGGAGTTGGTCCGCCATGGGATCGTCCAGCGTCGTGGCCGTCCCAACCCGCTCCGCCCGCCCGAACCGGGTTTTGACCGCCCGCTCGTTTTGGTTGACCGTGAACATCCCGACCGCGAGGTAACGCGTCAGGAACCACGCCAGGAAGCCAACCGCGCAGCCGAAGAAAACGCCCATATCTCTGTTGGTAATCTGGCTTATTACGTAGCGCGATTCGCCACGGCGGGCAAGCCAAAAGGAAACGACGGCTCGCCAACGGGGTCCGGCTCGGCCTGCGGCGATTCCTGCCCGCGCAAGGACGAAGGCGCGGCGCACGCGCCTGCGCACGGCAGCATGGCAGTGGGCGGGTTCTCTCCTGTGGAGTGCGCCGGCAAGGCATCGCCGCGACGGCGCTTTT
>CAYYMW010000119.1:0-16703 GCA_964472515.1 uncultured Verrucomicrobiota bacterium
CGTGGGCTCGGAGATGTGTATAAGAGACAGGGGGTGAGGGTTCAGTTGAAGAGGCCGTATTCCATCAGGAGGCTCTCGAGTTCGGGAATCTTGAGCGGCTTCGGCACCACGAACATCCGGTTGCCGTTGATGGCGCGGGCCAGGTTGCGGTACTCGTCGGCCTGGCTGCATTGGGGATTCCACTCGATGACCGTCTTGCGGTTGATCTCGGCGCGTTGGACGTCGTTGTCGCGCGGGACGAAGTGGATCATCTGCGTGCCGAGCCGCTTGGCGAACTCCTGGATCATCTCCTTTTCGTTGTCGACCTTGCGGCTGTTGCAGATCAGGCCGCCCAGGCGCACCTTCCCGCTCTCGGCGAACTTCAAGATGCCCTTGCAGATGTTGTTGGCCGCGTACATCGCCATCATTTCGCCCGAGCAGACGATGTAGATCTCCTCCGCCTTGCCGTCACGGATGGGCATCGCGAAGCCACCGCAGACCACGTCGCCCAGCACGTCGTAGAAGACATAGTCCAGGGCCTGCTCCTCCTTATAGGCGCCGAGTTGCTCCAAGAGGTTGATCGAGGTGATGATCCCGCGGCCGGCGCAGCCGACGCCCGGTTCCGGTCCGCCGGATTCCACGCAGCGGCTGCGACAGAAGCCGTCGCTGCAAATGTCATCGAGCTCGACGTCCTCGCCCTCCTCGCGCAAGGTGTCGAGCACACTTCGCTGCGCAAGCCCCCCCAGCAGCAGCCGGGTGGAATCCGCCTTTGGGTCGCAGCCCACCACCATGACCTTCTTCCCCATTTCGGCGAGTCCTGCCACCGTGTTCTGAGTGGTGGTGGACTTGCCGATGCCGCCTTTGCCGTAGATCGCTACTTTTCTCATAGTCCTGTTCTCGTTTTCGGTCCGGTTCCGGCCCTGCCGACCAAGTGTCCGGTTCACCGTTGCGGCTCCTTCATAAACAGGGAACGTGCCAACTTCCTGCCGGGGCAAGCCGGGGCGCCGCACGCCATGCGAGCAAACAGTCTCCCAAGATTGGTTACCAAGGGGTTGGCGCAGGTTCCGGGGCTGGAAGATTCACGGCCGAGGTTCCTGCAGGGGGCCATCGCGTGCAGGGTCGGACCGACATTCCTGTCGCGGAGCCGCCGTCGAGCTACGGAAATGTAGGTTGGCGGATGCTGCGGTCGAGAGCCTGCCATCGCTTGGTGGATCACCGCCCTCGGTTCCGCTGCGGCTGGCGGAGCGAACGTGATATGGCTGCGGGATAGCGAGACTTGGCATGCTTCCCGCTCGCCAGTCCGGCGGTGAGTGAACTGAGCATCACCGAGGCCGGCGTCGAGGACATCGGCACGGTTCACGAGTTCGTGCTGGCCTTGGCGCATTACGAAAACCTGGCGCACGAAGCCACGGCGACTGTGGACGACTTGCGCCACCTGCTCTTCGGTCCCCGTCGCTTTGCCGACGCGGTGATCGCGCGTCTGCGGGGGCAGCCCGTGGGCTTTGCCCTGTTCTTTCACAACGTCTCGACGTTCGCCGGCAAACCGGGGTTGTTCGTGGAGGATCTCTTTGTGAAGCCTGAGTTCCGTCGCCGCGGTATCGGCAGGGCTCTGCTGCAACACATCGCCGGCCTGGCCGTGGCGCGCGGTTGCCAGCGCATGGAGTGGATGGCGCTTGACTGGAACCGTCCCGCGCTGGATTGCTATGCAGCCTTGGGCGCGCGCGTCCGCAAGGGGTGGGTGGTGTTGCGCCTGGAAGCCAGTGCCATGAACAGTCTGGCCATCCCGTCACCCCAACCGAGTCCTTGATTGGGCGGCCACCTGTGGCCCACCGTGTCCCAGCAAATCATTTCATCGCTGATGCTACCAGCCCGCAAAACCAAGATCATCGCCACCCTCGGTCCGGCCACGAGTTCGCCGGAGATGCTCGACCGCCTGATTCGGGCGGGGATGAACGTGGCGCGTCTCAACATGTCCCACGCCTCCCACGACTGGGTGCGACGGGTCGTCAGGGATCTCCGCGCGGCGGCCACCGCCCACCGTTGTTCGCTGGGGATCCTCATGGACACCCAGGGACCGGCCATCCGGACAGGGGACCTCCCCGCTCCGCTGGATCTGAGGCCGGGCGAACGCTTCACCCTCACCGTCCGCGGCGCCAGGAGCGAGGAGGTTCACTCCGTCGATGTGAATTACGACAACCTCGTCAACGACATCAGCGTCGATGATGTGGTGCTGCTGGACAACGGCGCGATCCGTATGAAGGTGCTGGCCAAGTCCGCCAACCGCATCGATTGCGAAGTGCTCACGGAGGGAACGCTGCGCAGCCGCCGGCACATCAATCTCCCCGGCGTACGGGTGAGCCTCCCCGCGCTGACTGCCAAGGACAAGGCGGACGTTGCCCTGGGGGTGGAATTGGGCGTCGACTTCATCGCCCTCTCGTTCACCCGCGCGGCGGCTGACGTGGCGCAGTTGCGCGCGGCGGTGCAGTCGGCGAGGCCACACCCTCTCCTGGTGGCGAAGATCGAGGACCAGGAAGCGGTCAAGAACCTGGAGGAGATCGTCCGCGAGGCCGACGCCATCATGATCGCGCGGGGCGATCTCGGGATTGAGGTGCCGTACGAGGACCTTCCAATGATCCAGCGGCAGATCGCGCAAACCTGCTTGCGCGTGGGCCGTCCGGTCATCGTGGCCACACACATGCTCGAGAGCATGATCGAGAACCCCATGCCCACCCGGGCGGAAATCACCGACGTGGCAAATGCCGTCTTCGAGCAGGTAGACGCCATCATGCTCAGCGGCGAAACGACGACGGGCAAATACCCGGTGCAATGCGTCGAGACCTTCGACCGGATCGCGCGGCGCGTGGAACGCGATGCCCCGCCCTCCCGGCGCGACGACTCGGAGATCACCAGCGACCGCCAGAGTCTGGTCAAAAGCGCCGTTATCCTCGCTGATGAGATCCGAGCCGACGGCATTATCATCCTGACGATTCGCGGCCACGTGCCTCGTCACGCGGCTTGGATGCGGCCGCGCTACTGTCCCATCTTTGCGGTTTGCGAGACCTGGGCGGTGGCGGATTCGCTGGCGCTCCACTACGCGGTGACGCCGCTGGTGACGAAGTTCCATCACGCCGAGCCAGAGCAAACGGTCCGCAACGCCCTCGAACTTCTGTGTGAGCGCCAACTGCTGGAGCGCGGCAGCAAGGTAGTTGTCCTCAGCAGCGTTTCCGCGGCCGATACCCTGGTGGATGCAGTGCAGCTTCGCACGGTGGAATAGGTCCATCCACCCGGGGTGTGCCCGGTACGAGGAGAACCGCCCGCTGTTTTGAACCGTTGCCGGCTGGTCAGTATTCGCCACTCCTTCGTGACCACCCTGCCCAAAACGCGACACCCACCAGGTGTCCGCCGCGCAGGGGTGGCTCAGGAGTTCTTGACGGCCCGAAAGCGCGCGGTGTCGATCTTGTACTTCTGCACCCGCAAGCCCATGACCCGTTCGGTCAATCCTAGAATTCGAGCGACCTGCGCGGTGTTGCCCCCACAGCGTTTTAATTCGGAGACGATCATCTCGTATTCGAGAGCCTCCAGCGCGCTCTTGAGCGTGCCACGGGGTTTCCCATCGCCTGCCCCGGCCATTTGCAGGGTGGGCGGCAGATGATGCGCCTCGATGGCGGCGCCATCACACAGCAGGACCGCCCGCTCGATGCAGTTCTCCAGTTCGCGCACGTTGCCGGGCCAATGATACGCCATCAGCATGTCGATCGCCGCGGTGGAAATCCGGCGGACTGGCTTGTTGCCGGCCAGACTGAACTTCTCGATGAAGTGATCCGCCAGTTGCAGTATGTCGGTGCGGTGCTCGCGCAACGCCGGCACGTAAATGGGAAAGACATTCAGCCGGTAGTACAGATCTGAGCGAAACAGCCCTGACCCAAGCATGGATTCCAAGTCCCGGCTGGTGGCGGCAATGACGCGTACGTCGCATTTAATCGGTGTGTGGCTGCCCACGCGCTCGAACTCCTTCTCCTGGAGCACGCGCAGTAACTTCGCCTGGGTGGCGGGCGAGATATCGCCGATCTCGTCCAGAAAGATGGTCCCGCCGCTGGCCACCTCGAAGCGGCCCCGCCGCATCGCCAGCGCCCCCGTGAACGCCCCCTTCTCGTGGCCGAAGAGCTCGCTCTCAATAATGGATTCCGGCAACGCCGCACAGTTGAACTTCACGAAGGCCTTGGTCTTGCGGTCGCTCTGCTCGTGAATGGCCGCAGCGACGAGCTCCTTGCCCACGCCACTTTCGCCCCGGATCAACACTGTGGTGCGGCTGGTGGCCACCTGGGAGATGTGCCGGTAAACGCTCCGCATCGCGCCGGAATTGCCCACCATGCGCGGCGGTTTGAAGTGATTGTCGATCTGGTCATGCAGCCGCGCGTTCTCCTGTTCCAAGGCCTCCACCCGCCGCTGCGCGGTCTGCCTGAGCAGCGCGGCTTGCGCCACCATGGCAGCCACCATGCTCAGCAGGCGACGGTCGGCTGCCAGATGGTCAGTGTCCTCGGCTTCGCGTTCCACACTCAAGGTCCCCACCACCTCTTCGCCCAGCCTGATCGGCACGCAGATGAGCGACACTCGTTTCCCCGCGCGGGCCGCCTCCACCGCTGAAGGGGGCAATCCCTCTCGAAACAGCTCGTCATTCGTCAGGTCCGTTACAATCAGCGGTTGACCAGTCTGAATCACCTTCTCGATCAAGGCATTGCCGGAAAGGAGATAATGGTTCTGCTGTTCGGCGCTGCTCAGCCCCACCGCCTCCTCAATGCTGATCTTGCGCGTCTCCCGGCTGACGATCGTGATGGTGCCCCGTTTCATGCCCATGCCGTCCGCCAGGCGCTGGAGCACCGGCCGCACCAGATCCCGCAGCTCCAGGCTGCTCTCCAAGGTTCGGGAAATCTCCACCAAGAGGCTGAGCTCCTTGAGCACCCGGCAAAACTCCGCTTGCGTGTTGCAGCCCTGGGAGCAAGCCTGTGCTACTCCCAGCGCCGCACACGACTCGAGGTAGGAATCGGCATACGTCCGCATTAGAAACCGTCAGCCGGTCGGAAAAGCAACTGACGTGCCAGTCTGGATGCGTCGGTTCCACCCGCCCCAAGTCAGGCCTGCACCGGCCCTCCGCATGCGAACCGCGCCGAGGTCGGGGTTGGACTGTCGTCCGGAGCGGAGCACCCTCGTTTGGTGGCGGAGCGCGCGACGCGGATGGGCAACCAACGAGCGGTGCTGGATAGGTTTGCAGCCCCGGAGACCGCGAAACCTGAGGATGGTGTTACTCGATTGGAGTGGAAATGGCCTTGAAGGACAAGTCCTTAGAGTACCGACGCGAGTTCGCGTTGTTGGAAGCAACCTCATACCTCCCCCCAACGATGGGACTGGGCAGGGGCTAGATCGCTGGAGGAATCGATGGGTGCCTCGCCGCCGTTCTGATTCACACTGGGCTCTCCCGTTTGGTTTGGCAGTGCAACGTCAGAAGCCGCGCGATATGTCTGCCCTGCGCTACCTGGCGAACACGGTGCCGGAAGGGTCTGACGGGCAACCACTGGTGTTCTACGACCGGACGGCCTCCACGCGGAACAAATCCCACCGGCCGTATCGGATTTTCCTGCGAATGAAGTATGATTGATTACACATGGATATGTGTGGGGAATTGCCCCAGTTTCCGAACCCTGACCACCCGCTTTTTCCGAATGGTTTGTCCTGCATCCTTTTAACCCTGGTCTGCTTCAAACCCACATGGAAACAACCAACCCCACCCCCAAACCCAAGCCGGAACCTGAAGCCCGTGCTGAGCCGAAGGACGCCCCAATCGATTTGGACCGCTACCCGGTGGAGGTGCTGGAAGCAGTGTTGAAGATCCTGCGTGGAAGGAAGGCCAAGTAGCTCAAGAAACGGGCTCCGAACAGATTTGTTCTATGCCCCCACCGGGCAGCGAACGGAAATGTTCGGAATTGCCGGAAGGTTTATATAGCCAGACGGCATGCTCTGGGCATGACCGTTAAACTCAGCGCCCATGATCCCTGTCTCGCAAACCGCCGCCAAGCCGTGCAGCGGTGGAAAGTCCCGGCGGTGGTCAAAGAGGAGGTGTTGCGGTTCGTGGACGGTTTGGCTCTCGGGCAGGTAAACCCCGGGAAGCGCATCTCGGAGGGCCGCCAGGCCAAGTACCTGGACAGCCTGCGAATCTCCTTGGAGTTCATCGGCAAGCCGACCGGGCGCATCCTGCTGAAGGACGTGGAGCGGTTCGAACGCGCCTTGTCCATGAACGAGATTCTGAGCCACCAACGCCTCGCCCCTTACGCGGACTCCACCAAGGTGGACCTGCGCAAGGCCTTGAAGGTGTTCCTGCGGTGGCGGTTGGGCAAGGCTAAGGCCATGGAACTGGCGGGCTGGCTCGACACCCGGGACCACTACAAGACCCCGGACTACCTGTCGGAAGCCGAGGTGGAAGCGCTCTTCAAGCATTGCCGCACCCCGGAGCAGCGGTACATCGTGGCGGTGCTCTTCGATGCCGGTGCCCGGGCCGAAGAGTTCCTGAACATCCGGTTCGAGGACTTGCGGTTGCCCGGACCCAAGGAGAACTACCTGAAGCTGACGCTCAAGGAGGAGTACAGCAAGACGCTGGGCCGGACCATCTCGCTCTACTGGCGGCACACGCTGGAGGCGGTGCAGGATTACCTCAAGGAACGCCTGCGCTCAGACCCCTTACCCGGTGACCCGATCCTACCCATGACCTACGACGGCGTGCGCCTGTTCTTGAGGCGCTTGGGGCTCAAGGTGTTAACAAGCCCGTCCACCCGCACCTCTTCCGGCACAGCTCCGCCACGCATTACGCCGCCAAGCTCAACCGGCAGGAGCTCTGCTACCGCTACGGCTGGCGGTTCAGCAGCAACATGCCCGACGTGTACATCTCCCGCGCGGGCATGGAGAGCAAGGACCTGGACCTGAAGTTCACCGGCACCGAGATGGCGGGTCTCAAGGACGAACTGGTCAGCGTTCGCCAAGAAGCCCGCATCAAGGAGGAACGCATCGGCGCCCTCCAGCAGGACCTTGAGGCCATGAAGCAGCATCTGGCCATGATTGCCGAAGTGCGGGCGGCCAAGCCAAGCGAGGTTCAGCTCCGCGGTGCATTGACGCGCAAACGGAGCTCATCTGTAGGGATTTGATGGCGGGCCGGAGCGCGAGGCTTTGAGGAAGGAGTGGGATCAGCCGTATCGCCCCTCGATGTACTCGGCAGTTTTGGGATGCCGGGGGGTCAGGAAGAGGTCGTCCGTGCGACTGTGCTCAATGAACTCGCCTAGGAGCATGAAGATGCATTCATCGCTGGCACGGCGGGCCTGGGCCATGTTGTGGGTCACGATGAGGATCGTGTAGCGGCCGCGCAGTTCGAACATGAGTTCCTCAATGGCGCGGGTCCCCTCGACATCCAGGGCGGAGCAAGGCTCATCCATGAGAATGATGCGCGGTTTGAGGGGCAGGAGCCGGGCAATGCAGAGCTTTTGCTGCTGCTCGAGTTGGAGGGAAGTAGCCCGGGCGTCTAAGCGGTCTTTCAGGTCCTTCCAGAGCCCAACCTCGGTGAGCGCCTTCTCCACCGCTTCGTCCAACTGGGCTCGTTTCAGGGTACTCCGAGGGTGGTGGATGCGCAGGCCGAAGACCACATTCTCGTAAACTGAGATCGGCAGCGGGTTGGGGCGCTGAAAGACCATGCCAACCGCCTTCCGCAACTCGACAAGGGAAACATCCGGATCATAGATGTTCTTGCCAAGGAGTCGAATCTCACCGGTAGTCGTGACGTACCCGTAACGCTCGTTAACGCGGTTGAAGCAGCGCAGCAGGGTGGTCTTGCCGCAGCCTGAGGGACCGATGAGGGCGGTGATGAGTCCGTCCTTGATGTCCACCGTCACATTCTTCAGCGCCTGAAACTTGCCGTACCAAAGGCAGAGGTCACGGGTCCTGATGCTAGGTTGGACAGGCTCGCTCATCCGAAGATGCCGTTGACGTATTCGTAGGTTTTCCGGCTGGCCGGCTGGTCGGAGAAGATGACGCTGGAAGGGCCGAGTTCGACGATCTCGCCGTTCCAAAGGAACATGGTGCGGTCAGCCAACCGGCGGGCCTGCTGGACCAGGTTGGTGACCAAGATGATCGTCATGTTCGCCTTGAGTTCCTTCAGCACGTCCTCGATCCGCATCGTGGTGACCGGGTCGATGGCGATGGAAAACTCGTCCAGGCAAAGCACCTCGGGCGAGTGCGAAAGAGCGCGAGCGATGGTGAGGCGCTGCTGCTGGCCGCCGGAGAGCTTGGTGCCCAGGCTGTCGAGCCGGTCTTTCACTTCATCCCACAGCGCGGCCTGGCGCAAGCAGCGTTCGACAAGGACGTCGAGTTCGCTCTTCTCCCGGATGCCGGCGGTGCGGGGAGCGAAGGCAACGTTGTCGTAGATCGACAGGGGCAAGCCCACCGGGAGCGGGGCCACCATGCCGATCTTGCGCCGGAGGTCGTAGACGTTCGTGCCGCGGCGAATATCCTGGCCATCCACCGAGATCGAGCCGCCAACGCGGGCCCCGGCGGTGAAGTCGATGGTGCGGTTGAGGCAGCGCAGGAGAGAAGTCTTGCCGGATTGGGCGGGACCGATCACGCCAAGAACCTCGTGGCGCCGGACGTCGAAGGAGATGCCATGGATGACCTCCTTGGGACCGTAGGAGAGGCGGAGGTCGGATACCTGGATATGGAGGTCAGGAGCGGTCATCGGCGGACTACCATTTCTTGCGCGAGCGGAGGACAACCCGGATAACGATGGCGGTCACGTTGACCAAGAGGACCGTGCCCAGGAGGACCAGCGCGATGGCGTAAGGCAGGGCCTCAGGGGCGTTGGAAACCTGGGTGGTCACCGTGTATAGGTGCATGGAAAGCGCCATGCATTGGTCGTGCAGGGAATAGGCAAACAAGTTGCCTTCGTCGATCTTCTTAAAGAAGACCGCCCCGGTGAACATGATGGGGGCCGTCTCGCCAGCCGTGCGGGAAACCTGGAGAATAACACCGGTGAGAATGCCACTGATGGAGTTGGGAAGGACGATCCGCCGAATGGTCTGCCAGCGGGTGGCACCCACGTTCCAACAAGCCTCCCGAAAAGCCATGGGGACGGCGGCGAGCGCCTCCTTGGTGCTGGCGATGATGACGGGCAGGGTCATGATCGCGAGCGTGAGGGAAGCCGCGATGATCGAACGGCCCATGCCCGCGAAGAGGACGAAAGCGCCGAGCCCGAAGAGGGCGTGAACTATGCTGGGGACGCCGGCAAGGTTCACCACGGCCAGATGGATGAACCGGGTGAACCAATTGTCCCGGGCGTATTCGTTGAGATAGACCGCCGCCAGCACTCCGATGGGCGCAGACACGCAGAGGGATAGCGCGACCAGGTAGATCGTGCCCAGCAGCGCCGACCAGATGCCGCCCTTGCGCATGCCGTTGGTGGGATTCATGGTGAGGAACTCCCAAGAGATCAAGGAGTATCCCCGATAAACCAAGTAGCCGACGATGATCAGCAACGGGATGATCATCGCCAACGCCATCAGGCCGAAGATCCCCTGGGCCACCCGCTCGGTGCGGTGCTTCTGGCGGACGAATGGGGTTTCAGTGAACATGACCCTACTTCTTGCGGATGCCTTTTACGATGAGGTCGGCGGCGAGGTTCACGACAAAGGTGATCGAGAACAGCAGAATCCCGATGAGGAACAACACCCGGTAATGATCGGACCCGACACTGGCCTCGCCCAATTCGGCTGCGATGGTGGCGGTGAGGGTGCGAACCGGATCGAACACCGAATGGGGAATGTTGACGGCGTGGCCGGTGGCCATGAGCACCGCCATGGTTTCCCCCACCGCCCGCCCGACGCCGAGCAACACCGCGGCCAGCAGGCCGTTGCGCGCGGCCGGGAGCAGCACCCGATAGACCGTCTGCCAGCGGGTGGCGCCCAACGCCAGCGCCGCCTCGCGGTAGGAGTCCGGCACCGCCTTGAGGGCGTCCTCGCCGATGCTCACCATGATCGGGACGCTCATGAGCGCCAGCAGAATCGCACCGTTGAGGACGTTCAAGCCGACCGGAGCATGAAACACTTGCTGGATGAGCGGGTTCATCACGCTCAGGCCGATGAAACCCCAGACCACCGACGGGATCGCCGCCAGGAGTTCGATGACGATCTTGAGGGTTTCCCGCACCCGCGCCCCGCAGAACTCCGAAACGAAGACCGCGGCGCCCAAACCGAACGGAACCGCGATGACCATGGCCAGGACCGTCACGCTGAAGGTGCCCACCAGCAACGCTCCCACCCCGTAGCGCACGTTGCTCTGCGAGGTGGGCACCCATTCGATACTGAACAGGAACTTGACGACGTCGAGCTTGCCGAGAATCGGCGCTCCTTCGCGAAAGACGAAGTAGAAGATGCCGAAGACAAAGATGATGGCACTGAGGCCGCAGAGGCGGATCACCGCCTCAATCAGCTTCTCGGTCCACATCTCGCCTGGACGGCGCGCACTCATGGCCGGGTACGAAAGGCTCCGGTGGGGAGGTCAGGAGGCGAGGGTGGCTACTTTGCCGGGGTGACACCGGGCAGCGGCACATACCCGGTCTGCACCACGATCTTCTGTCCGACCGGCGACATCACCCAGTCGAGGTAGCTCTTCACGTGCGCCGCCGGGACACCGGGCGTGTACATGAACATGGGGCGGGCGATGGGGTAGGTCTTGTTGAGCGTGGTCTCGATGCTGGGCATGATGGCCGGTTCGCCCGGCTTGCGGGAAACCTTGAGGATCTTGACCGCCGGGGTGGCATACCCAAGGCCGCTGTAACCAATGGCGTTGGGGGTCCGGGAAATGAGTTCGATCACATCCTTGGAACCGTTCATGTCGAGCGAGCCGGCCTTGAAATCGTTCTTATTGCCGACCACCGCCTCGCGGAAGTAGTGATACGTGCCAGAGTTGTTCTGGCGGCTGACGCGGATGATCTCCTCCCCTTTGGCACCCGGGATGCCGGTCACGCCGATTTGGGACCACTTGGTGGTGGCCCCGCCCTCGCGGTAAATCTCCGAGAGCTGTTCGAGGCTGATTTCTTTGATGGGATTATCCTTGTGGACAAAAATGGACAGGGCGTCGTAGCCCACCATGAACTCCTTGGGGTCTTCGCCCTTCTCCTTGGCCTTCTTGATTTCCTCCTCCTCGAGCTTGCGGCTGGCGTTGGCGATGTCCGCCGTGCCATTGATCAGCGCCGCAATCCCGATGCCCGATCCTCCGCCCGAAACCTCCACCGAGACGGAAGAATCGACCTTGGCGTATTCCTCCGCCCAGGCTTGGGCCAGGTTCACCATGGTGTCCGAGCCGATGTTCTGAATGGTGGTCTTGGCTGCCTTGGCGCCTTGGGTGGCGTTGTCGCCGGGCTTGCCGCAACCGGTCAGCAGGCTGGCGCTGACCGCGCCGATCAACAGGGCGGCCAAGGTGAGTTTCGATCCGTATGCTCTCATGCTATTGAACGTATTCTGTTTCATCTCCGAGAATGGCTTTGGCAAGGTCCTCAACGTGTGACTTTAGATCCCGGTGCGCTTCCTCGAAGGCGGCGCGCACCTCAACCGCGGTCCCCACCACTTTGGCCGGGTTGACCACCTCCCACGAAAACACCACCTGCTTGGCCGGCGGCGGGGTCACGGCTTTCAGAGCGGCGGGCGAAAGTGCCACCAGAATCTGGTAATGCTCCAGATTGGGTACCTGAGCGACGGTCTTCGTCCCGAGGCGGGACACCTCGTATCCCTTGTCGGCCAGGAAACTTCGGGTCGTGGCATCGAGTTCGCCCGGTTGGACGCCCGCGCTGCTAAAGAGGAAGTGAGCCTCCCCCATGTGCGCGCCAACAGCCTCGGCCAACTGGCTCAGACAGGCGTTGTCGTCATCCACAAACAGCACGCGAAAGACCTCGGTGTCCTTGTGCTTCTGGTAAACTCCCGTGCAGATGTAAAGGGTCTCCTCGCAGATGTTCTTGGCCTGATCCGTCACGCGCTCGAAGCGGCGGGCGATGGTGGTCAACGGGGTGAGCATCGCCAGGGGGATGCGGCCTTGCACGTGCCAGTCGAGGAGCTCGGCGCTGATGCGGTTGCGCAGTTCGTCGGCCTCGACCTCAGTTTTCATGGTGGCACTGGCCAGCGCACCGTCTTGAGCAAGGAAAGCCCGCACAGCATCGCGCAGCATCGGGATGGCGAGGTTGGCGATCTGTTCGAACGACTGCTGCGGCAGTTCGCAGGGCTGGGCCGTCAGTTTCAGGACCTGGCGGGCGATGCTCTCGGCGTAATCCCCGATGCGCTCGAGCTCGGTGTTGATCTTGATCGTGGAGTAGACGAACCGCAGCGTTCCCGCCACCGGTTGCTGCCGGACCAGGAACTCGAGACAGAGGCGGTCGATTTCCTTCTCGAGTTCGTCGATCCGCTGGTCGCGCAGGATGACCGAATACGCGAGTTGGCGGTCGCGCTCGACAAGCGCGCGCACGGTGCGCTTGAGTGCGCCTTCCGCGAGGTTAGCCATCTCCAGGACCTTGCCTCGGATGCGCGCAAGGTCCTGTTCGAGGCTCGCTTCGTAGTGCGTTGACATGTCTGTAAGCTACACGTAACTCCGTCGCAACACTCACCGGCCCAATTGTCCCTAGGAGAGGCCGCGGCGGCGGATGATCGTTCGATGGCGGAAACTATAAGCATGCCTCGTGCCGGTGCAAGGCTTTCCCCACGCGGCACAGTCGCCCAAGAGGGTCCTGTTCGACCGGGCGCCGAGGGGGGCTTGGGGAAGCCCCGCCCAGACCCGGGTGCGAGGCTGGCTGTGACTCGTACGGCGGGGCGAAGCCCATGTGGCGGGGCAGGACGCTCGGTCGCCCGATTCGTGCAACTCCGCGTTGCGGTTGGGTGGCGCTTGGGATGCGCTGCGATGACAATGGTTACAAAGATGTATCAACCCTACTTATCGCTTGATTGCCCATTCTTGAACCGCATATTGGCGTCATCGAGACCGGGTGTCCAACCAAGACTGAAGCTGCCGATCACTGCCTCCCGAGAGACTCTCGGTGGTGTTGATGGTCGGCCGGTTCGGCCCTTGGGTGCCCGGAATCCCAACCAAGAAATCGATCCAGCATGAAACGAACCGACAAGTTGACGACGATGCGGGCAATGATTGCGGGGGCGGCGGTGCTCTCGTTCATTCCGGCTTACGGTCAGAAGCTCTTCTATGAGAGCTTCGACTCCGTGCCTCTGGGACCCAATGTGGAGGAAGCGTCCAAAGGCGCGAAAGTGTGGACACGCACCCCGCCCGAGGGTTGGTCCGTAGATGACACCTTGATGCCCGGGTACGGCACGCCGGACTACCCAGCGAACGACGGTCGCACCGAGTGGTCGGGCTGGGCGTTTGCCGACGTGAAGTGGTGGCCCACCGTAGACAACCAACGGCGTTCCGAATTCACCCGGGCCAGCGGCGTAGCCGCGATCGCGGACCCCGACGAATGGGACGATGCCACCCACCTGCAAGGCTTCTTCAACAGCTTCCTGAGCACGACGGAGATCGATGTCTCCGGGAAGGCCGCCAGCAGCCTGATCCTGACCTTCGATTCCTCCTGGCGCCCGGAGGGGTTCGATGACGGTCTGCCCAGTTTCCCGGTGGACGCCGACGGCAGCAAGACCAACAACCAGACCGCCGTCATTACGGCCCAGTGGGACAATGGCACGCCGGTCGAGGTGCTCCGCTGGGATTCCGATTCGAACGGCGCCTTCTACAAACCCGACAGCGACTTCATAAACGAAGCGGCGCTGGTGGAACTGAACAACCCCGCCGGGGCCAAAAAGCTGGTCCTCAAGCTGGGTATGATCAACGCCGCCAATGACTGGTGGTGGGCGGTGGACAACCTCGCGGTGGGCGAACCGCCGATGCTCACCGGCGTCAGCGCCACCGGGGTAGGCTTCACGGTGCGCATTACCGAGGCTTTGGGCAAGACCGTCAACACGGGTGCCCCTGTGACGACGAAACTCGACGGGCAGCCGGTGACGGTCACGGTTGATCGCGACCCCGACAACGCCAACCAGGTGGTGGTCACGCACAACCAAGCACCGAAGATCTACGTGCCGGGATCCAGCCATCTTGTGGAGGTCTCGTTTACCACCAGCGCGGGCAAGCAGGTGACGGATACCGTCTCCTTCGTGGCCCCCTCCTATATGACCGTCTCGGCCACTCCGACCAGGGTTGCTGCCGTCATCAAGGAGACGGACTACCTAGTCGTCGACGATGCCAAGGGCCTCGCCGTTGAGCTCGATGGCGCAGCGATCACGGCCAAGTCGGTAACGCGCGCCAACGACGGCGTCTCCACCACCGACACCATTACGGTCATCTACGAAACCCCCAGTCCGTTGGTCTCCGGTTCGGCGCATGCGCTGAAGGCTGCCTACACCACCACCACCGCGCAGCCCGTGGTCGAGACGGTGGCGTTCAAGGCTCCCGAGTACCAAACCCTGCCCGCGGCCCTGGCCACCTCCTTGGGCACCGGAGCCCAGGCGGGCATGCGTTGGCGGACCCACCAACTGGAAGCCGCCCGGCCGAACAACAACATCGCGGCCTCCGAGCAGCAGCTCCGCGGTGAACTTGGCGCCAGCATCCATGACACCATGGATCAGACCGCAGCGGGCTACTTCGAGGTGCCATTCGTCAACTTCGATCAGGTTGCCGGTCCGGCGGGCAACTTCAGAGACACAGCCGAGGGCAGCGACCAGGTAGCTGACACCTACATCCCGGGCATCCCCGATGGTCATCCCAGCAACGACAACATCGCCGCCGAAGCGCTCACCTTCGTGGAAATCCCTGCTGCGGGCGTTTACACCATGGTGGTGAACAGCGACGACGGTTTCCAAGTCAGCGTCGGCAACACCAACAATCCGACCTTCCTGGTGTTGGACAAGTTCGATGCTGGCCGCGGGCAGGCCGACAGCGTCTTCTACTTCAAAGCGGACGCCGCCGGCGTCTATTTCTTCCGCTTGCTGTGGTTCGAAGGCGGCAGCGATGCGCGAGTGGAGTGGTTCACCGTCAACGATGACGGCACGCGCGCGCTGGTGAACGGCACACAGACCGGCGCGCTCAAGGCCTACCGTACGCGCACGGTGCCTGAGCCGGCCCTGCCGTCCACCCAACCCACCGTGAGCGTCGAGCGTCTCGGTGCCAGCGTCAAAGTCACCTTCACCGGCACGCTGCAACGGGCCGAGTCAGTGACAGGTCCCTTCACGGACCTGCAGGTGTCCAGCCCGGCCGAAGTGCCGGCGACCAGCGGCAGCGGCTTCTTCCGGGCGAGGAACTAGCCTTTCCGTTCGGTAGGTGTGGTGTACGGGGCCGGCCGCAAGGCCGGCCCTCCCCATCTGCGAGTGGCGCAACAATCCCAAGACCGGCGCCAAACGGCTCTCTCCCCACGCTCTGCGGCAAGACCGGGGGTGTTGGAACCCACACGCTCCGATTTCACCCTCGCTTGTGCGCCTCTTGCTGCAGCACAATCACCTGTGTCATGAGCATCCAGGCTTCGCAGGCCAACCCCGCTTGGTATTGTGTGCGCACCCTCCCGAAACACGAGCGCATCGCAGGCGACAGCCTGCGCGAGTTGCCCGGCGGCATTGAAGTCTTTAGCCCCCGCCTGCGGGTGCGCAAACCCACCCGAAGAGGGCCGGTGTGGTTCACCGAGGCGCTCTTCCCGTGCTACCTGTTTGCGCGTTTTCCCCTCCACCCTCTGCTAAGCCAAGTTCGCTACGCGCGAGGGGTTGCGGACGTCGTGCATTTCGGCGATCGCTGGGTGGCCGTGGCGGATGAGGCCATCACCGAACTGCGTGTCCACTTGGGCGGCCAGGAGGTGTACGAGGTCCCGGGGGAGCTGCGACCCGGCGAGGAGGTCCGTATTGCGGTGGGACCGATGGCAGGGCTGACCGCCGTCGTGCAACGTTACCTGCCCGGCCCTCAGCGCGTTCACCTGCTCTTGGAGTTCCTTGGTCAAGTGACGCCGGTCCATTTGAGCGCCACGCAAGTGCTCCCCACCCGGCGTCACCTTTTGAAGTAGAAGGAGCCGGACGGTCGGCCATGTGACCGGCCTCGAGCCCGTCGTGGCGGGTCCGCAGGCCGGAATCCGGATGCGCCTCGCCAACCGGGGGCAACAGAAACGTTGGCCACATGTCACTTAACATCGCTGGGCACGGAGCTTAGGATGCGAGCGGGTGGGCAGTGGTGACCATGCAGGACGCGTGCAGGCAACCCGAGGATCAGCGCATCCCTTGGGCAGGCTGGCTCTTTCCGAATCGGATCCAGACGGAGGCCTCGGGCGTGAAGACTCCATGGTGGCCAGCGGCACACAGGCGGGGTTGGCAGACACGAAGGTGGTTCAGGCTTCACTGGATGCCTTCCACGCCGCCACGGGCCTGCCCGTAAGATGTGTCGGCGCCGAACCCGGCCGGCCGGCCCTGAGGAGTTGGGGCCGGGAGAATGCGTTCTGCGCCTTGCTGGCCAGCTATGACCCAGGCAAGGCAGCGGGTTGCATGGCCACGCATCTCACGTTTCGGCGCCTCGCCAACGAAACCGGTTCAGCCCAGTTGCGGTGCTGTCCGTTGGGCTTGGCGCAAGTCACCCTCCCGGTGGGCGGGGTGGTGGTGGAAGCGGGGCGGGTGCTCTTG
>CAYYMW010000120.1:0-16664 GCA_964472515.1 uncultured Verrucomicrobiota bacterium
ATATGTGTCTTCCGGCTTGGCCATAGTGTTTGCCCGCCAGCGGCGGGAGCCAGGCGTCCCAGCCTCCGCCGCACGCCTTCTCCGCCGCCACCGGGCACGGAGTATGGCCGAACCACGCAAACCCGCGCAAGCACCTCATTGGCGGGGCAACCCGCCCGCGCCGACCTCGGTGTCGGTCAGGCCGACCGGCGGTGGCACTCCCCATTGTCTGGCCCAGTCTCGGGGGGGCGGAATCGTGCGCTACCGGGCCTGCTCACGCGGCGCGCCAACCCGGCCATTACCATCTTCACCCAGTCCATGGAGGACTGGTGTTCCCGCCCCACCGAACCTACCGTGACGCCGTGAACGCGCTTCACCGCGATTCGGGACCGTCCTGGCAGGCACCCTCGTTTCGGGTGCTGTCCTCGGTGCCTCCCCCCTTCCGCCCGTCCACCGATTCCGACGCCCAAAGTGAGGGCCGTTACCGTTTCATTCTGTCGCCCTGCCCCCTTGAGCCTTGCGCCCCTGCGGCGGCTCTGGCGTCTCTGCCCCCCCTCGGTGCCAACACCCGCAATAACCTGCAATCGCACCTTTCGAGTCACGCGCCAACCCCGACGGTTCCCAAATCGGCCGCCGACACTCCGCCCGCCTTGGCCCCGCCTCAGCCCTCCTCCGCAAGTGCAAATAGCTGCAAAAAGCTGCAAACCGGACTTCCGCACATCCATGTCCGAGGTCGGATATTCCATTTCTCCGATTCTCTGGCATCTTGGCTGTACCTCCGCGCTGCCGCGCCCAGTGCTGCAAAAATGGTGCAATTACCCGCAATCCCGATCCGGTGAAGCCCGTGCCTGTGGTCTTGCCCTCGGGAGCAGGCCTTCCGCCGAACTCTGGTATCAGGCTGCCAACCAAATACTTACATTGCAACCTCAACCAAGCCTCACCGGGCACGGTCGACCACCAGGATGGCCGGGGCCATTTTCTCGTCACCGGGGAGGTCGAGGCGGAGCCGATGGTCGGGCGCGACCCGTCGTTCCAGCGAGCCGTCCACCCGGCGCAATTCCACCGTGTCGTGGCGGACGGGCAGTTCGACGGTGGCCCCGGGCGGTCCAGCCTCGGCCCATACCACCCACACGCCACCTGCGGACGGTTCCGGTTGGTCGGGATGGTAGAACGCCATGGCACGACCGGTCACGGCTTGGATCTGGTTGCTCGCCAACGTCATGGGGAAGGGGTTCGGCAAGGCCTCGATGTAGGTGCGCACGGCGGCCTGCTCCAGGGGCGAGGCATCCATGACGCATACCTTTTGCACGCCGGCGGCGAAGGCGCGGGTCATGAACTGCATGCGCCAAGCCGCCCGGCGGGACGCCGAGAGGATGCCGAGGAAGTCGAAATTGCCCTCGGTATGCCAGTACGCGCGCTTGGGCGGGTAAGTGAAGCCCTCGGCCCGGTCCTGCCAACGGTCGAAGACGCCGCGAATCTCGTCCATGGCGCGCTCGATCGTGCGGTCGCGCCCACTGAGCGCGGTATCGAGGCCTTCGTAGATGTGGAACGCCACCACATCGGTGGCGGGTCCCAGGGAGAATGGCCGCGCCCGTTCCCGGAACACCGGCGAACCCTGCATCCCCCGGGCATCGAGAGCGGTCTCCAGCCAAGCCAGCGAGCCGGGGTTGACGGGCATCGCAACGGTCACGATGAGGGCGTTGGTGTCCACCGACTTGATCCGCCCGGCGACTTGGGTCACGAATTCAGCATAGTCGGCCCCCTGCCCTTTCCAGTGCGTCAGGTAGCTGTCGGGCTCGTTGTCGAGCTCCCACGCCCGCACGCCGTAGGAAGTCCCCCACCCTTCCCGGGTGGCGAGGATGCCGCCGGGTCGGTAGCGCTCCGCCAGTTTCCCCGCGAAAGCCGCGGCGGCCTCCATCTCGAGCGGGGCAGACTTGCCCTCCTCGCGGCGGCCGGCCCATTTCGGCGTACCGCCTGCGTTGCCGCCCATCACGGGCGCTTGCATGAGGATATGCAGTTTGCGGGCATGGGCAGCGACGACAAAGGCATCCAATGCCTGCCACGCGGGAGGGACGTGTTCGCCCAAGGTCACGGGGCCGTCAGGCTCCAGCGCACGCCAGTAGACCGGCATGAAGGTCCAGCGCAACCCCATGGCGACCTCCTTGTCCAGGTCTGGCACCTTGGAGCGCCCGGCCATGGCGCCACCCTTGCCGTCCCAGCTCCCGGTATGCCCGAGGTACGGGGAATCGAAACCGTCAAGCCCGGGGGCATGCCCGGACAACGCAGGTGGGGTCGTGGCGGAGAAGGCAGCGACCGAGTAACTCCGGGGCGCGCGGCTGGCGAACAGCCACACCATGCCCAGCAAGACCAGCAACAGGACCAGAGTTCCGGCGCACCCCCAGAAGCAACCACGCCGGCAGCCGCCGGTGCGCGATGGCAGCGGGGTTTGGGGCATCTGACCGTTGGCGGTTGTGTCGCTCATCGCCTACTGGATCTACGCCCGGTCGTCGTCTCAGCTCTCCCTTGCCTGGTTGGCACAAGGTCAGGGCTGCTTGGTTTCGAGCACCACCCGGAAACCGATATCGTCATTCACGAGGTTCATCGTGCCGTGGAACCGGTAGGCCGACAGCAGCGTCCCAGGGAGGCTGTCGTTGAACGAACCGCCCCGCAGCACCCGCATGATGGTGGTCTGACTATACCAGTCGTCGCACCATTCCCAAACGTTGCCGCCCAGATCGTAAAGCCCCAGCCGGTTCGGCGGAAAACTGCCCACCGGAGCGGTGTTCGGGAAGCGGTCAGTGCGGAGTTCGGGTGCATAGTTACCCACGCCGGCAGTGGGAGGCCACTGCCAACCCCAAGGCCAGACGGGATTCCGCTTCAAACGTTGCTCCGGGGTGCCCTCGGGTTCCCTGCCCCACCCCACCATGAGGTTCCACTCGAGGTCGGTGGGGAGGCGATAACGCTGCGCCGCCGTGATGGCGGCCGACTGGCGTTCGCGCTGGGTAAGCCAGCGGCAGAAGGCATCGGCATCCTCCCAGTTGGTGTTAACGGCGGGGTGGTCGTCCGTCTGCTCATAGTCGGGCTTGGTCCAGGGCCGGCTCACGGCCTCGGCGAACGTGCGATAGTCGCGCACGCGGGTTTCCCAAATCGAGACGCTCAGGGTGGTGCCAGGCAACGCCACGAAGCGCATCCCAAGGCTGTTGGTGAAGGCGGACAAAACCGCGTTGGTGGGGGTGATCGTTTCCGCGCCCACGGCGAGTTGACTGCCAAGGGCCAATGCCGTCAGACCAATGCCCGGGCTGAGGCTGAGCGCCTTCATGGCTTGCCAAAACAGTAGAGGTTCTGCGAGGTGCGGATGAACAACTGGCCATCCACCGGCACGATGGAGGACATGCAGGGACCTTCGCCCAACGGCACCGTGCCGAGCATCTCGAACTTCTCCCCGGCCCCGGCCACCACCACGGTGCCTTCCTCGCTCAGACAGTAGAGCTTGCCGTCCGCGCCGATGGGCGACGCGTTGAAGATCTCGCGCACCGGGAACTTGCCCTGCCAGTGCTTCTCACCCGTGGTTGGCTCATAACACGTAAGCGTCTGCCGGTCGCCGTCCAGCACGAAGAGCCGGCCCATGTAAAGCAGCGGCGTGCAGACATCGGGAGCGAATTGGGTGGTCTGCCACACCACGGTGCTCTCGCCCCCGGCAGTCGCAGGCGGGCGCAACGCCAGCAACTTCTCGCGCTTGGGCCCCACGGCAAAGACCAGGTCGCCATGGATCAGCGGGCTCGGAACGACCCGTCCCTCGGTGGGGCGTTTGGTGTTGAGCCCGTTCCAGCGCCACAGCTCTTTACCGTCCGCCAGCGCATGCCCGGTAACGCAGTCCGCACCCACCAACACGATCTCCGTTCCGGCGGCCCCCTTGCGCGGCATGGGGGTGGTGTAGGCTTCCATGGACTCCTCCTTGGCGTCGGTGGGGCGTTCCTGACGCCACAGAGTCTTGCCGGAGGCGGGGTCGAGACAGATCAGCCAGGACTTGCGCTCGGGATTCTGGTCTTGGGCGTGGCCGTAGGTGGCGGGATGGCGCTGCATCAACTGCAGGTAGAGCCGTCCTTCCCACAGCAGCGGGGTGGCGCCGTAGAGGAACTGCACTGCCGGGGTGCCGAAATCACGCTTGAGCTCGTAATGCCAGAGCTCCTTGCCGTCAGAATCGTAAGCGGCCACATCGCCGGTGCCGAACGTGGCCACAACCCGCCGGCCGTCGATGATCGGGGACGGCGTCGCCATATTGTTCTTCGCCACCACCTGGTCGCCCGAGGCGGCCTTCCGACGCCACACCTCCTTGCCCGTGCGGCGGTCCACAGAAAGGAGCCAGAGGGCCTTCTGTTCATCCGGGCTGGTGACGAAGACGCGGTCCGCCGAAACCACGGGAGTGGCTCCGCTCCGACCCGGCAAAGGCAGCTTCCAGAGCGCGTCATCGGTCTTGTTCCATTGGACCGGAAGATTGGTGGCGGTGGAAGAACCGTTCAGAAATGGCCCGCGCCATTGCGGCCAATCGCCGCCGTGAGTGAAGGCCGGGAGGGCCACGCCAAGGCCCAGTGTCAAAGCGAGCGGCCAAGCGCAGCGCTGCCGCAGGTACCGGTCAGGTGTCGATTGCATATATGGGGCGGATCATATCCGAGATGGACACGAACGGAAGCCGGAAGGTGCCAACGAAAGCAGGGTGCCCTTGCACCGTGACAAGTGGTTGATCCATCGCAATTTCGGAGAGCGACTCTCGCTCCCGCCGTGCCCCTACACTACGGAGCGGATGAGGGCCGCACCGGGCAAACCATAGCTGTCTCAGAACCGGACATCCAATCCTGGAATTGCCTTGTTCTTGGAGCTGGTTTGGGGCTCTGGTGAGTGATCGTGCGGCCAGCGGAAAAAGTTGGGCGAAAAGCGAGGATTCTGACAACCACCCAAGCCATTACCAAACAGTTGGTTACAGCAACTGTGAAACCGCATCCCGCGGCCGGAGATGGTGCCGTCAAAATGGGCCGGTTTCATGGCATTCCGGTTGCGTATGTCGAGGCGAATGTTCGAACTCGGCATCCACAGCATCGCGCGACTGCTCCGACCGCTCCGTTGGGCGGGGCAGGTTCTTCTCTGGATGTGGCTGGCCATGGCGGTGCAGGCGGAGACCACCGCCAAGGTGGGATGGGATGCGAATGAGGAACCGGACTTGGCAGGGTACAAAGTCTACTGGGGCACGGAGCCGGGCAACTACACTCAGGCGCAGGACGTTGGCCTGACCACCCGCACCGTGATCACCGATCTGACGGAAGGCACAACGTACTACCTGACCGTTACCGCCTACAACGCGTACGGCATCGAGAGCACCCCCGCCCAGGAAATCGTCTTCACCCCCGCCGCGAAATCGCGTCTAAGCTGGGAATCCGCCCAAGACACCGTCCCTCAGACCGAGGGAGCACCGGCCCAACTCCGACTGCAAGGACAAGCGGGACAACGTTTTGAGATTCAAGCGACCTCCGACTTCATCGCTTGGGAACCGCTCGGCACAGTGACGCTGACCGGTTCCGACGGGTGGTTCAGCGATCCCGAGGCGGGAAGCGTCGACGCCCGCTTCTATCGGGCCCGCCGGCTGCCTTGACCCGGCAGCGCCTTCCATCGCTCGACCGCCGCGTCGGCTTAAGCACGCCGCCCGCCGCCGCTCAGTGACTCCTCCCTTATCCCTGCCGATCCCCTCGCTGGCGCCGCCCCGAGTCCCTTCCCACAAGGGACCGTCCCGTCCCCGACGTTCCCAACCGGCAGTCTATTATGCGTTTGGGATGGGATTTCACTTGCCCGGAGCGGGCGGCTCCCGTATTACTTGCCTCAGCGAAAGCAGTCACGGCGCTGCTCATCGCCCGGTGAGGGTTGATGGCAGAGGCGTTGGTATTGTTGTGCCCGCGTGGCGGAATTGGCAGACGCGCTAGATTCAGGTTCTAGTGAGTAACATCGTACAGGTTCAAGTCCTGTCGCGGGCACCATCTCAACCCCCCCTTCCCTCCTCACTTGTTCAGGAACCATCGGTCAGGAAATGCTGCCGGGCTCATCCGCTGTTCCCATGGATGCTGTGATTCGCAAAGCTAGTCCCAGGGACGCCAACCCGTGGTTGGAATTGCTCAAGTATACTCTGGGAGCAGATTACCCCGACCACCGGGTGTACGAGCCGGAGTGGGGTATCCGGCAATTCGACCCGCCCCAGGGTCATGAGACGTGGGTGGCCGAAGGCGACGGACGCATCCAGTCGGCGATTTCCTATCTTCAACCCTCCTTTCCCAACCAGAATCCCGTGGCGAACCTGGGGCGGTGGTTCGTCGGCCGCGACGCCCATGCCAACGGCTCCGCCGAACTGCTATTGCGCGAAGTTGCCACCCAATGTGAGCGCCGAAAACAACTGGTCGTGCTGCGGGTAATGTCCTCGGATCTGACCAGCCAGACGCTGGTGGAAAGACTGGGTTTTGCCTGCGTTGGCTTCCAGCCCTACAAGCACCTGCTGAAGACCCGGGAAGGCGTGCTCTTCTACGTGCGGATGGCCAGCCCCACCATGCTGCCCCGCCTGCCCTTGTCCGAATCGCTTTCCCAAGTCAACGAACTTGCCGAAGCGGTCCTCGCCAACACCGGCTTGCCGCGCGTGCAAAGGGTCCGGGACGGGGTTACCGGCTACCCGCTGCAAACCGAGTGCCAGTTTCGCGAACTCCCTTTCGATCAGTATTCGGAGGCCCGCACGGAAGCTCAGCAGCACAGCCCTCCGCTGGAAATCTCCGGCGGCTTCAACCTCGGCTGGGGTATGCTGCGCGTGGCCGCGCCCGTGCCCATTAATGCCATCGTGGCGGAGCGCAACGATCGGGTGGCCGGGGGCCTGGCCTACGTCTTTGACGAGAATGACCGCTGCGTTCGTCTCGCGGACGGCTTTGCCGCCGACGACATCACCAGCGGCGCCCTGCTCCAGCGGGTGGTCAAACTGGCCCAGGAGAAGTACAACGCGGTCTATGTGGAGGCGGACATACTCATGGCCGCTCCCAAGATGCTCAAGAGCGCCGAGCAGTTGGGATTCGTGCCGGTCGCCTACCTGCCCGGCTTCTCCTGCCGCGCCACCGGCTACGCCGACGTGGTCAAGTTGGTCAAACTCAACCTCGCCTACAGCGTGGAGGAGCTCGCCCTCACCTCGGCGGCCAAAGGCATCGTCGACATCATCGACCGCAATTTTCAGGACCAAAAGATGGGCGTGGCCATCATCAACATGCTGCGCGGCCTCTCGATCTTCGACGGCTTGGGGGACGGTGAACTGCGCAAGATCTCGCGCCTCTTCACCCAGAAGCTGTATCGTCAAAATGAGAAGGTATTCCACCGTGGCGACGTGGGCAGCGAAGCGTACATTGTGATGCGCGGCCAGGTCGACATCTCACGCGAGGAGGATTCCAAGCCCATCGCCTCGTTTGGCACGGGGCAGATCTTCGGCGAACTCGCCTTTCTGGACGGGGCGCCGCGCACCGCCCAGGCGGTGGTGCATCAACCCAGCATTCTCCTGGTAGTGCAACGCGACGCATTCAACGAGTTGGTGCAACGGGAACCGCACCTGGGCATGGTGGTCATGCGCAACATCGCCACCGAACTGTCCCACCGGATGCGGCGCACCAACCTAGGGGCGGCTGAGCCGTCGAAGTCCTGATTCGCAGGCGGAAATCCGGCCCAACCGTCTCCCCTACCCTGCCGCCCACTCCACGGGAATGCCCGTGGGCTTGCCCAGATTGTTGGTATAGAAGATGGTCTTGTGCTGGACGCCAAACTCATGCACGAGCTTGGTGATCTTCACGTCGTAGCAGCAATACTCGGCGATTTCGAGCATCCGGCCTTCCTTGAACCACTTAAGGGCCTGGGTGCCTTCGCTGGTCTTCTCCACTCCCAGCGAGGCCGTGGCCAGGCTGTCCAGCGGGAGCCGCCGGCCCAACCGCTTCTGGATGTCCACCAACAGGTCGAGCGTGGGAACCTGTTCGGCATCGAAGAAGGGATTGTGGCCGAGCAGCACCTCGTAGTCGAAGCGCAAAACGTTGTAACCCACCACCAGATCGGCCCGGCGAAGCTCCTCGATCAACTCCCCCACCCGCTTCTCGCCGTAAACCTCGTACGCCCCGCGCCGGGTGCTGTAGGTGACACCGACGCTCATCCGCATGTCGCGAATCCGGTCCCAGCCACCCACTTCCTCAGCCGAGAGTTGCGTTTCGAGATCGAAGTATACGATGTTCTTCATGGTCCGATCACCTGCCGTCCGCCGGCCGGGTTTCTGTGGGTCCAGCCCGCCCGGTTCCGTCGCGCCATGATCGCCGTTCGCCCTCGGGCGGTCAATCCAGCACACTCGCAGGCCGCTTGCCGTGGGTTGACGCTTTGCACGCGGCCGGGAATGCGCTAAGCTGGAGGCCATGGAATCGAACGCGACGCTGCAGCTCGAACGGGATTGCGAAGCTGTCCAAATCCCCGCCGGCAACACAGTCACCCTGCCGGCCGACACGGCGGTGGAGATCACCCAGATGATGGGTGGGACCATCACGGTTCGCGCCTTGAACGGGCTCTTTCGCATCGCCGGCAAGGACGCCGACGCCTTGGGGCTGGACCCCGCCGTGGCCGATGAGGGACCGCAGGACGCCACGCCGGGGCAACTCTCCGAGCAGCAAGTGTGGAATGCCTTGCGGATGTGCTACGATCCCGAAATTCCCATCAACATCGTCGATCTGGGGCTCGTCTATGACCTGGTCGTCGACTCCCAGCCGGACGGCGGCGCCAAGGTGGCCGTGAAGATGACGCTGACGGCACCCGGCTGCGGCATGGGACCGGTGATCGCGTCCGACGCCCAGCAGCGCATTATGAGCCTCCCCGGGGTCAACGAGGCAACGGTGGAGCTGGTCTGGGACCCGCCCTGGCACCAGTCCATGATTACGGCGGAAGGCCGCAAGAAACTGGGCTTGGAGTAACGCCTCCGGGATCCCGGTCACCTCATTCAGACCGCGGTCAAACCCAAGGCTTGGGGACGTTCCGGAAGAACGCTGCCCAGCCCCATTTCCAGGCATTCCCCCAAAGCCAGGGTCAGCTCACGGCCCACGCGGCTCTTCGCCTCGATCGCCGGCAAGGTACTCCACGGCGCGTCGGCCAACACCTCCCAGGTCCCCGAAGCCTGAGTTCCCAGTCGAAGCCGGCCGGGTTCGGGCGCTCCTCCCAGCACCGCCAGGAACCGCAACTCGAAGGCCAGCATCGCCGCCACCGCGGCACCTTGGGTCTCCAGATTCCGCAGGAATTCCCGGAAGAGGTCATGCACCTCCGTCACCGGCGTCTCCGGTTCGGTGCCTCGTTCGATTAAACGGGCCGCGTAGGAGGCCTGCGTGAGGCAGGCCAGGTTACGCCGCGGACTCGTGGGCACGCCGAGGAGACGGACTTCCCGAAGGGTGTGCAGGTCCGTACGCAGGCTGCGCTGGTAACTGAACTGCGCCTCATAGAACAGGTCCAGTTTGCCGCGGAAAGGGGACTTCGGCCGACGCGCGCCCTTGGCCACGGTGGCCAATCGTCCTTGCTCGGCGGTGAGCCAGGAGACAATCAGACTGGTTTCCGTCAGCGGGCGCGTGCGAAGCACGAAGCCGGTGGCCGTCTCCGGGGTCATGCCGGAGGATCGGAAGGCGGCGGCAGGACGGGTCTTGCCTCCGCTCCCACCCCCGGAAGGGGCGAGTACGGCGGCACGATGGCCCCCAGGCTGATGATGTACTTGATCCCCTCGGCCACCGACATCTCCAGCTTGATCACTTGGTCCTCGGGCACCACCAGCAGGAAGCCGCTCGTGGGATTGGGCGTGGTGGCCACAAACACTCCCAGCATCTTCTTGCCGATTCGTGAGGCGGCCTCAGGGTGGTCATCGCTCGTGACGAAGGCGATCGAGTAGATGCCTTCCCTTGGATACTGGATCAGGACGACCTGTTTGAAGGACGACTTCTTGCTGGTCGAGAACGCCTCATTCACCTGCTGAATCGTGCTGTAGATCTTGTTCAGCAGGGGCACCGCGCGCAGGAGTTGGTCCATCGTCTCGATGAACTTCCGCCCGATGTAGTAACGGGTCATCCGCCCGATGGCGGTGACGCCGAGCACCGCCAGCGCCAGCGCCGCCAGACTCCAATACCAGTAGACGGGGCCTTCCCCGCTGCGCTCGTGCGTCCACTGGCGCGGCAGGAAAAACAGCAGAATGTCCGTGATGCTCGACACCGTGCCGAACAGCCAGACCAGCACGGCGATCGAGATCACGGCGGGCAACACCACTGCCAATCCGGTCAGGAAATTCGCCCGCCAACGCGCAATGGAACTTCTCGCCATATCGTGCTTTCGTTCACCCCTTCCCCGCCAGGACCGCCAACTCGAACTCCCGCCGCAAGGCGCGCAGCCAGCGGTCCTCCGCCTGCTTCATCCGCCGTCGTGCCACGGATTCCAGATCGTCATAGCCCAGCAGATGCAGGATGCCATGAATCAAATACCTGGCCAACTCCGCTTCCCAACGGGTGCCAAAACTCGCCGCCTGCCGACGCGCCACCTCCGGGCAGATCACCAACTCGCCCCGCAGGCCGCTCCCCTCGGAGGACTCGCGGGGAAGCCCGGTCGCCGCGTAGTCAAAGGTGATGACATCGGTGCTGCCTTCATGCCCCAAGTGTCTCTGGTTCAGCACCGCCATCTCGCGGCAGCCGACGAGGCGCACGCCCAGATCGCCCTCGCCCCACTCCCGGCATCGCCCCAACAACCATTGGCCCATCTCCTGCAGTCGGGCCGCGTTCACGGGCACCGCCCGCTGCCGATTGCTGACGCTCACTTCACGCATGGCGCGGCCCGCGGTGCTGTTCGTAGGCCGCCACGATGCGTTGCACCAGCGGATGGCGGATGACGTCCCGCTTCTGAAACTCAACGATGGCGATGCCCTCAACCCCCGGGAGCGCCTTCCTCGCTTCCAACAACCCGGAGGGCTTGTGCGCAGGCAGGTCCACCTGGGTCACGTCCCCCGTCACCACGGCTTTCGAGCCGTGCCCCAACCGGGTAAGGAACATGAACATCTGTTCCGTCGTCGAGTTCTGCGCTTCGTCGAAAATGATGAACGAGTTGTTCAGGGTCCGTCCGCGCATGTACGCCAGCGGCGCGATCTCGATCACGCCCCGCTCCATGTGCTTCTGGATGTCCTCCGCGGGGAGCATGTCGTGCAAGGCGTCGTACAGCGGACGCAGGTAGGGGGCGAGCTTCTCCTGGAGGTCGCCGGGCAGGAATCCCAGCGCCTCGCCCGCCTCGACGGCCGGGCGGGTCAGGATCAACCGGCTGACCTTGCTCTCGCGCAGGGCGGCCGTGGCCATGGCCATGCCGAGATAGGTCTTGCCCGTCCCCGCCGGGCCAATGCCGAAGGTGATGTCATTCTGCCGGATCGCCTGCACGTAGCGACGCTGACCCGAGGTCTTCGGGCTGACGGTCGCTTTGCGGGTGGAGGTCTGGATCCGCTCGCCTTGGAGGCTCTGCAAGGCCGCAACCCCCTCTTCTTTGACCACTCCGAGCGCCATCGCGAAATCGTGGCTCTTCACGCTGCCGCCGTTGCGCAACGTTCCTTCCAGCAATGCGAACAGCTGGCGGGCATGCTCGACCGCCTCCTGCTCACCCTCGAGCTTGATCCACGCGTCGCGCGCGGTTGCCTTGACTCCGAGTTGCTGCTGCAACGCCGCCAGATTGCGCGAGTCGCTGTTGAACAACTGCTGCACCAGCCGGGCATTGTCGAAATGGAGCGTCTCAGTGGGCATGTTTCCCTTCTTCGCCCGGCGCACGGACGCCGGGGCCGCCATCGGCCGCCAGGGCCTGGCGCAGGTTCGCGGCGAGTTCCGCCAAAGCCTGCGGCACCACGGAAGTGTTGGCCAGGACCGGCATGAAATTGGTGTCGCCGTTCCACCGCGGGACCACGTGAATATGCAGATGCTCCTCGATGCCCGCGCCGGCCACCTTCCCCAGGTTGACTCCAATGTTGAAACCGTCCGGTCGCATCACGGTCTTGAGGGCGTTCAGGCACCGCCGCATCAGCAGCATCAGGTCCGTGAGTTCCTCGGGACTGATCTCGTTGAAGTCCGCCGTCTGCCGATAAGGCACCACCATCAGGTGGCCGCCGTTGTACGGGTAGGTATTTAGCACGGCGTAACAGGTGCGCTCCCGTACCAACACGTGATGCCCGAGATCATCGTCCGACTGGGCGATGCGGGCAAACAGCGAGGTTTCCGTCCGGGGCGGCTTGGGCGCCAGGATGTACTCGATGCGCCACGGGGCGTGCAAGTTGTCCATACTCAGCGAATCAAACCCCACCCCGGCTGGCTAGTCAACCACGCGGGCGCCGGTTCGAGAAGAACCGCGCCCGCCAGAAGCACAGCTCTGACGGGCGCGCAAGCCTTCGAATACGTTTCCGAGTGGACCGGGCCTAGTCGATGGCCGGATTGAAAGGTCGGTAGAGCACCGCCCTCTGAATCGCCACCTTGTGCCCTTTCGAGCGCTGGTCGGCCGCTTCGATGGTCACCAACTTGAGCACATGGTGTCCGTCCTTCAAGCCCGTCACATGGCAGAGCACGTTATCGTACGTGTTCTCCACAATGTAGGCATCGGCCACGCCGATTTTCTTCCCATCCAGATAGACGTCCGCCCGGCCGCCTTCCTGGGTCAGGGCGCCGACAATGGCCGCTCCGGTGCCGTTGAAGCGCAGCGACACCGCGTCGCCAGCCTGCGTGCTGACGCGGGCTCCGTTCTCGTCCTTCCAGGTATCGCCCCAGGTCCACTCGGTTTCCTTGACCCCGGCAATCATGTAGGGAACGCCCGGATTCCATTGCTCGAGCTTGGGTGCCTTGGGAGTCTGGGTCTTCACCCTTACCTCGGTATCGGTCGCCTGGCCACCAGCCTTGACGATGGCCGCCACCGCGCGCTTCATCGTCGAATCCACGATGGAATTGAAGGAATAGTCGGTATATTCGAACTTCGTATCCGCCAGTTTCGCAATGCCCGACTTGTACTCCTCGGGAATCCCGGAGAAACCAAGCATCACGCCGAGGACACCAGCCGCGCTGGACGGGTTGCAGTCGGAATCCTGTCCGCACCGCGTCGAGATCTCCATCGTCTTGCCGAAGTCGCCCCCGCCGAAAAGCAGACCGAAAGCGATATAGGCGCCGTTGATCTTGGCGTCGATGTTGAACGTCACCCGCGCGCCGTCCGGGCACGGATCGTGCCTATCCCATTTATCTTCCACCATCTGCCAAACCCGCTCCCATTGGTCGGGATACTTGGCGGACCAATCGAGCAGATCCTTGACGAGCAACCCGTACTCGCTCTTGGCAGGGATGCAGGCCAAACCGGCCTCCACCACCCGGCGGGGATTGCTCTCGAAGAACGCGGCCGAGTACATGCCGCACACGAACATGCCACCGTAGAGGCCGTCGCCGTAGTTCATCACCCGGCCCACGCGGTCGCACAGATCGTTGGAAATCCGCGGCAGGCCCGGGCTCATCAGCCCAATGAAATCGGCTTCGATCTGGAAGTCGATATCGTTGGCGTGCATGTTGTACTGCGGATGTCCTGAGAAAGGCGCCTTGATGCCCTGGTTCAGCATCCGGCGGGCGGCGGCATTGGCGTGCCAGAGGCCGTACTTGGAGTCCTTGAAGGCCTCGCCGTACATCTCACTGGTCGCCTCGATGCCCTTCTCGTCCATGACCTTGGCAAAGGTCATCTCGACATAAAGATCATCCTGATGGATCGCATTCTCGACCCGGTCAGGCGCCCATTTCAATTCTTCCCGCAAGATGCGTGCGTTGGAGCGAAACTCCGTCGGCGCCCCGTAGGAGACCCCGATCATCTGGCCTGCCCAACCACCCTTGATCTTGTCGGTCAGGGCATCCCGGGAAAGGACCTGGTATTTGGAGGAGCCAGCCAAGGCGGTCGCCGCCAGCGTCATCCCCAATCCAATCAGCAAGGTTTGTCGTCGCATGTTCGTCTTAGGCTCGGTTTTCCCGAGCTTAGGCACACCCGCCCGCCGAAGCAACACGCTTTCGCGGCGGGGCATGGCCGTCGCTCAGCTTTTCTTGGCTGCCAGCAGCGCGTTGACCTGGGTCATCACGGCGAAGGCATCCGCGACGTAAAGCACGTCCGCCTTGCCACGGGCCCAACCACAGTTGGCATCGGTATTGATGGCCCGGCGTTCGTTGACAAACCGCCAGCCCACGGTGTGCGGCTCCTCGCCATGGCAGCAGCTGGCCAAACCCTTTTGGTGCCGGGGGGTCGAACCGGTCTGCCCGATCTGGTTCAAGTGCGTCAGGAACGACAGCACCGCCTGGCCCTCGCCGCCCAGGTCCACCAACGACTTGCTGCTGCCCAGCGACGCCCGGGTCAGGTTAAGGAATCCCAGAATGAGCTTCTCCGCGTCCGGCACGTGCGTCTGGCCGTCGGCTTGCTTCTTGGTCCAGCCGGCACCGGTCACGAACAGGAGCTTCGCGTCCGGCCGGATGGTCTGGGCGTCCGCCGCCAACGCCTTGACGCCGACCACCGTCGTGCGGGGCGTTCCCGGGGTCACACTCACGGCCTGCACGCTCGCGGTGCCAGCCGCCCCCTGCCAGGCCGGCTGGCTGCCCGGGTCGATCAGCGCGAACCATGGCCGCTGAGCCCGGCGCAACACCGCCTCGATCCGTTGCCGGTAATACCACCGTGAAACCTCCACCGCGCCATCCTTGGCCGTCAGGGCCGTGACATGGCTGTCGATGCGCCCACCCAGGCGTTGGGCCACGCCGCCGAGACAACGGTTCCAGCGCGAGGTGGCCGGCGCCACCACCACGGTCGCGCCCGCCGCTTTCGCCAGTGCTTCCGCCGCCGCCGCATCCGTGGCGTAGCGGGAAGCGGCAAACTCCGCGCCCGTCACCCCGAGAAAGCCATCCGCGCCGCACCCGGCAATCTGGTTGGCCGCCGGTTGCACCGTCGCGCCCACCAACCCAACCATCAGGGGCACGCCGAGGGTCTGCTTGAGGTTCACCGCCGTGTTCAGCGCCTCCAGCGCCGCCTTGGCCAGCGAACCGTCCGTTTCCGTATGCGCCAAAAAGAGAATCTTTTCCATAGTACAGGCTCCAGTGCGCTGGTTTAGCTCTCGATCCACGTCACGATCTCCCGGGCGATCTGGTCGACCGGCAGGTCCTTCACGATCTTGGTTTCCCGCTGCTGCTTCGGAAGGCTCACCGAGACGAAGCTCAGTCCCTCGTTGGCGATCTTCACCGGTTTGGCCTTCTGCAAGGCCGGCATCACGGTCCTCATGTTGGCCATGCCCACCTGCGGGTTGTTGCGCGGTTCGGGCAGGTTGCCCGTGGCCCAGCCCACCAAGGCCGGCGCGCCCGCGCACCGCGACACCAAGTGCTGGCCGCCCTCGGCCCGCTCGAGAATCTCGAACGACCCATCGGCCGCAAGTTTGAGTTCGTCCACCCCTTGAAACTGATCGGTGATGCCGAGGCGCTCGCCGACCATCTGCATGGTCACGCCCGCACCTCGCGAGGCGCTCTCCCAGCCGCCGAAAACCAACAGGCGCGCCTTGTCCAAACCGGGGATGGCACTGATCGCCTCCGCCAGGGCCGCCGCCGTCTCGAACGGCTCCATGAAACCGCCCGCCGGACCGTCCAGCGCCACCAACTCAAACGGCACCTTTTGGGCCACCGTCATCATCACCTGCTGCACCTTGGCCTTCGGACCCAGGCAGACCAGCCAGACCTTGCTGCCGGGCGCCTGCTTGGCCAGGTTCGTCGCCTCGTAGAGGGCGTGGCCGGCCCACGGGTCCAGCACCGCCGGCAGCATCATTTCGTTCTTCAGGCCCGGGCCGGTTGGGGTGCTGACGGGTTCCAACGTCTGCAGCGGATCCGGCACCACGCTGCCACAAACCACAATCTGATAACCTGCGCTCATAAAATCGTGGCGGGGAGCTTACCGATGGCCGAACCCGGCCGCAACCCAGCAATTGGGCTCGTACCAGCCGAGGGTGCATCCCCCGATTGACGGCAGCGGTGCCTGATGGCCAGGATAACCCACGGCAAGACCCGGCGCGGGGCATGAGCCCTGGTGGCACCGAGCGCGTGGTTGGGTCGTGCGGGCGCGCCTCGCCAGTGGGAAGCGTAGCGCGCCCACCGGTTAACCCCGCCGCGCGCAGCAACGCCCCGGAGGGGCATGGGGAGCGCGGCACCCCACCGGGGTGCCTTGGAAACAAATGGGCCGCAACACCGGGGGCCGCGGTCCCGCTACGCGTCACCTTGCCCCCGGCTACCGGCCGTCGGTCCCTCCGGGACATGGCGCATGTGCCCTCCGACGAACGCCAGGTGTGGTGGAGGGCGCCCCGGTAGGGGCGGCGAGCAGGTAGCCGGTGGGCAGCGCAACGCACCCACCGGTATGAGGCCGCGCCCGTTTACCCCCCCGCGCCCCGGCGGGGCGCGCAGCGGTGGTCGGAGTGTCCGGCGAGGGCGTCGGCCACGGCGCCCGGGGGTGGGCGCGCTCCCCACAGCAACGGCGCACCCACAATTAAGCGTGTGGCAAACGTCCTCCCCAGAACCCCCCCGGCCCGGCGATGGTGCGCAGCAGCGCCGTGGCCTCGGCGCGCT
>CAYYMW010000121.1:0-16637 GCA_964472515.1 uncultured Verrucomicrobiota bacterium
GGGTCGTAGAGCGTCAGCCCCGCCTGATCGCCATTGGTCTGGCTCAATCCGCGGAATTCGACCGTCCAAGTAAAGGTGTCCGGCACGACCACATTCGGCACCGTCAGGCTCTGGCTGCGGAAGTTGGTGGAGATCGGGAACGCGCCGCTGTCCCACAGCGGGGTGCCAGGCTTGGAATAAATGCCGGGAGCGTTGTTGGCGTAAAAGCGGATCTGCGCGCGCTCCGTGCCTTTCGCCTTGAACCCGCCGTAGTACTCGAAACGGAATTGGGTGACCACCCGGGCCGTGCCCGAGAGCGCGATTTCGTCTCCGTACTCGTTGGTGACCGAGTGGTACTTGCGCAGATACGTGGTGGTATTGTCGTAGACCACCGCGCCGCGAGCCGGCATGGCGGCGGCCAGACCCGCGACCACCAGGGCCATGGCCGCTCCGGTCTTCCACATCGTGCGCGACTGCATGACCGCCGATTAGAAGCGAAACGGGGACGATTGGCAATCCCACAGCGCCTCGCCGCCGCCCCCCCCCTAGCGGGCGGGGCGTCGGAGCCCCAGCTTCTTGATCCGGGACAGCAGGGTGGTGGGCTTCACTCCCAGCAGCTCCGCCGCGCCGTTGGCGCCCTTGATCTTCCCGCCGGCGTGTTCCAGCACCGCCACCAGATTGTCGCGTTCGCGCTGGCGCAACTCGGCTTCCGTAAGGAAAGCGGCCTCGCCCCCGCCCTCAGACCGGAGAGCCGCCCCTCCCGGGAGCGGCGGGGTCTCCCGGGCCGGGAAATCGAACCGCAGCAGGCCGCCCCGGGCCAGGATGACGGCGCGCTCGACGACATTGCGCAGTTCGCGAATGTTGCCCGGCCAGTCATAGGTTTGCAGCGCCGCGATCGCGGCCCGGGTCAACCGGGGTTTGGCGCACCTGAGTTCCTTGACCGATTGATCCACGAAATGCCTGGCGAGCAACGGGATATCGGTCTTGCGCTCGCGCAAGGGAGCCACCTGGATGGGAAAGACGTGGAGGCGGTAGTACAGGTCCTCGCGAAAACGCCCCGCCGCCACCTCCTCTTTGAGGTCCCGGTTGGTGGCCGCGACAATCCGCACGTCCGCCTGGCGGGTGCGGTCTTCGCCGACGCGTTCGTAGCGCTTCTCCTGAAGGACGCGAAGCAGTTTGGCCTGCATCTCCAGCGGCACGTCTCCAATCTCATCGAGGAACAGGGTCCCGTGTTCGGCCGTCTCGAAACGCCCGGCCCGGTCCTTGAGCGCGCCGGTGAAGGCGCCCTTCACGTGGCCGAAAAACTCGCTTTCGAACAACTCGCGGGGAATGGAGGCGCAATTGACGCGGACCAGGGGGCGGTCCTGGCGGCGGCTGCGGCGGTGGATTTCATGGGCCACCAGTTCCTTGCCGGTGCCGGTCTCCCCCAGGATCAGCACGGAAGCCTCGGTCGGGGCCACCAAGTCGATTTGACTGACGACTTGGCGCAGGGCGGCGCTCTGCCCCACAAGGTCACCGAAGGCCTTGGCCACCACTACCTCCTCCTGCAAATAGGTGTTCTGCAGTTCGAGTTGGGCTTTGAGCCGCTGGATTTCCTCGAAGGCGCGGGCATTGGCGATGGCGGCGCCAATATGGTCGGCAAAAACCCGTCCCCAAGGCCGGGCCTCCTCTGGCACCTCGTCCCGCGTAAGCCCCAGCATGACGCCCAACACCTCCCCCTTGAAGATGATGGGGGTGGCCCCGTACCGGCGGATGCGCTCGGTCCGGATCCAGTGGAAATCCTGCGCCGTCTCCGGATCCTGCGTGGCCTCCTCGATCAGCACCTGCTGTCGGGTCGCCACAGTGCGGCCCAGCAATCCCACCCCCAGCGGCAGTCGCGCGGTGGGGTCGTCGAACCGGGGAGCCGGTTGGCCGGGCTCCGCCAAGGTCGTGCCGCGCCCCGCCACCAAGTGCAGACACCGGCTCTGGTCCGGGCATTTGGGCCGGCTCGGACAGACGGCACACCGATCCCCCCGGTCGATCAGCCAGATTTGAATGCAGGCCAGGTGGGGGCGCTCCACCACTCGCCGAACCAGCTTCTCCAAGAGCAGCTCCAGGGACTGCTCATGCGCGATGTCCAACAGTAACTGGACCGAGTGGTTGGGATCGAACCGGCTGTCGCTGGTGTTGTCCATGCCGCCGCCACCTTGGGGCAGGTGGAACGGGGCGTCGAGCTCAAAAAAGGTCAACTTTTCGCACGTTCATTTCTTCGACCCCACCCATACCCATCGTCAATCTACCTTACCCATTGTGTATGAGTGGATTACAAATGAGATACTACAGGTGGCATGTGGATTGCTCTACCTGAGCCTCTGTTGACGTAAGGTCGAGATCATGGACCAAGAAAGTAACCAAGTGCCCATTGCAGAGGTCGATGAGGCGGGCTTCGAGGCCGCGGTGCTCAAATCGGAGCAGCCCGTCTTGGTGGCCTTCTGCGCCTCGTGGAGCCAGCCCTGCCATGTCCTTGAAGCGACGCTGGCGGAGGTCGCGAAGGCCTGCGCCAAGACCGTCAAGGTGGTCCGGATCAACGCCGACGACAATCCAGAACTGAGCTTGTGGTACGAAGTGCAGTCGATCCCCACGCTGCTCTATATTGCGGACGCCAGCGTTTGCGCGCGGTTGGTAGGAACCGCCAGTGCGGCCGCCATCCTGGCCAAGATGCGGACCGCCTTCGAAAACGCCGGCCCCGATGGAACCCGCTCCACCTGAGGCTTGCCCCTCCCCTTTTCGACCCTGACCTGCCCTTTACCGGCAAAATCTACATGAACCTGATGCAACCCGATAAACAGACGCCAACGTCCTTGACTCTCGGCCTGAACCGCTGGGCCACCCTTGGCTGCGGTCTGCTGCTGGCCGCCGCTCATTCACCGCTCCACGCTCAAGGTCCGGGTGGACCGGCCCAGACGCCGACGGTGACCACCGTAACCCTCGCTCGCCAGCAGGTCGTGCTGACCAGCGAACTGCCCGGCCGCACCGCGCCTTACACAATGGCGGAGATCCGCCCCCAGGTCAGCGGGCTGATTCAAAAACGGCTCTTCACCGAGGGCGCGGACGTGCAGGCGGGCCAGGAACTCTACCAGATCGACGCCGCCCCGTTCCAAGCGGCCTATGACAGCGCCAAGGCCGCCCTCGGCCGGTCGGAGGCCAATCGCCCCGCCATCGAGTCGCGGGTAAAGCGTTACCAGGCGGCGCTCGCCGACAAGGCGGTGAGCCAGCAGGATTTCGACGACGCCTCCGCCGCGTTGCGGCAGGTCGATGCCGACATCCAGTACTTCAAGGCGGCGGTGGAGACCGCGCGCATCAACCTCGCGTATGCGCGGATTGTCTCGCCCATCTCCGGCCGGATTGGCCGGTCCTCCGTGACCGATGGCGCCATCGTGACCGCCTACCAACCCGTTCCCCTGGCCACGATCCAGCAGTTGAACCCGATCTATGTGGACGTGCCGCAATCGACGGCGGACCTGCTGCGGCTCCAACGCCGGCTGCAGGAAGGCCGGATCAACGCGGCGGGCACCAACGGAAACCAAGTGCGGTTGATCCTGCCCGACGGGTCCGAGTACGAGCCTGACGGGGTGCTGCAGTTTCGTGACGTCTCGGTCGACCCCACCACCGCCACAGTGACCCTGCGGGCGGTGTTCCCCAACCCCAAGGGCCAGTTGTTGCCGGGCATGTTTGTGCGCGCGCTCGTCAAAGAGGGGGTCAACGATCAGGCGATCCTGGTCCCGCAGCAGGCGGTGGCGCGCGATCCCAAGGGCGTCCCGGTTGCCCTGGTGGTGAACGCGGCGGGTGTGGTGGAGCAGAAGAAACTCACCGTGGAACGCGCGGTCCGCGACCAATGGCTCGTCACCAGCGGCGTGGAGCCCGGCGACCGGGTGATCGTGGAGGGTTCGCAGAAGGTGCGGGTGGGCATGCCGGTGAACGCCGTGCCCCTCGGCGCGGACCCGAAAGCCGCCCCGGACGGCGCTGCCAAGCCGGCGGCACCCGCCGCCCCGGCAGCGAAAACGAACTAACGAAGGCGCGCCATGTTATCGAGATTCTTTCTTAAACGGCCCGTCTTTGCCTGGGTGATCGCCATCATCCTGATGGTGGCGGGAGGGCTGGCCATCTACAAACTGCCGATCTCCCAGTATCCGCCCATCGCCCCCCCCTCCATCGCCATTACCGCGTTCTATCCCGGCGCCTCGGCGGAGACGGTGGAAAACAGCGTAACCCAGATCATCGAGCAGAAGATGACTGGGTTCGACAAGATGCTCTACCTCTCGGCGAGCAGCGATTCGGCCGGCGGCGCGCGCGTGGAGTTGACCTTCGCCCCGGGGACCGATCCCGATCTGGCCTGGGCCCAGGTGCAAAACAAACTCCAGTTGGCGATGGCCAGCCTGCCGGAGGTCGTGCAGCGCTCCGGCGTCCGGGTCAGCAAGAGCACCCGCAACTACCTGTTGATCGTCGGCCTGATCTCGAAGGACGGGAGCATGGACGGCAACGACCTGCGGGATTACGCCCAATCCAATCTGGAGAAGGTGCTCTCCCGGGTGCCCGGGGTGGGCGAGGTGGAGGTCTTCGGCAGCCAGTATGCCATGCGCGTCTGGCTCAATCCCGACAAGTTGACGGAGTATCAACTGACGATGCCCGACGTCATCGCCGCCCTGCGGGCCTACAACGTCGAGGTGTCCGCCGGCCAGTTCGGCGGGGCGCCGGCCGTGCCGGGGCAGCGGCTCAATGCGGCCATCATCGTGCAGAGCCTGCTCAAGACGCCCGAGGAGTTTGCGGCCATTCCGCTGAAGACCAATCCGGACGGGTCCATCGTCCGGATCAAGGACGTGGGCCGGACCGAGCTGGGCACGGAGAGCTACGACATCGAGGCGTTCCACAACGGGCGGCCCTCTTCCGCCCTGGCCATCCGCCAGGCCGCCGGTGCCAACGCCTTGGAGACCGCCGACAACGTGCGCGCCAAGCTGAAGGAGATGAGCCGTTTCTTCCCGGCGGGCATGGAAGTGGTCTATCCGTACGACACCACTCCGTTCGTGCGCGTGGCCATCCAGGAAGTCGTCAAGACGCTGGTGGAGGCGGTGGCGCTGGTGTTCCTGGTCATGTACCTGTTCATGGGCAACATGCGGGCAACCCTCATTCCCACCATTGCCGTGCCGGTGGTGATCCTCGGCACCTTCGCGGTCCTTGGGCTCTTTGGCTTCTCCATCAACATGCTGACCATGTTCGCCATGGTGCTGGCCATCGGCCTGCTGGTGGACGACGCCATCGTGGTCGTGGAAAACGTCGAACGCATCATGAGCGAAGAGGGGTTATCGCCGTATGAGGCGACGCGGAAATCGATGGACCAGATCACCAGTGCCCTCATCGGGATCGGGTTGGTGCTCTCGGCGGTGTTCGGCCCGATGGCTTTCTTCACCGGTTCCACCGGGGTGATCTACCGGCAGTTCTCGGTCACCATCATCGCCGCCATGCTCCTGTCCGTGTTGGTGGCGCTCATTCTGACGCCGGTGCTGTGCGCCTCGTTCCTCAAGCCGGTGTCCAAGGGGCACGAGCCGGCGGAAGGCGGCGTGTGGTTCCTGCGGCCCTTCTTTCGGTGGTTCGACCACCTTTTCTTCCGAGCCCGGGAGAACTACCTGGCGGTGGTGGGCAAGTCCATGGTGCAGAAGGTGCGCTACGCCGTCGTCTTCCTGCTGATCGTGGCCGGCATGGGCTATCTCTTTCATCGCATGCCCACCTCCTATCTTCCGGACGAAGACCAGGGGATCATGATGGTGCAGACCATGCTGCCAGCCAACTCCACCCTGGAGCAGACGAAGAAGACCATGGAGGAGGTCAAGGACTACTTCCTGATCCAGGAGAAGGCGGCCGTGGATACCGTCATGACGGTGTCGGGCATCAGCTTCTCGGGCCGGGGCCAGAATTCCGGCCTGGCTTTCGTCAAGCTTCGGGACTGGGAACTCCGCAAGCGGCCGGACCTCAAGGTAGGCGCCGTGGCCGGCCGGGCCATGGGCCGGTTCTCCCAGATCCGCAACGCCATGGTGTTCGCCTTCGCCCCGCCGGCAGTGGTCGAACTCGGGCAGGCCAAGGGCTTCGACTTCCAGTTGCTGGATCGTGGCGGCCTGGGCCATGAAGGCCTCATGAACGCGCGCAATCAGATGCTTGGCATGGCCGCCATGAATGCCGCGCAGACCAACAGCGCCGTCCTGGCCAAGGTGCGGCCCAACGGCCTCGAGGACGTGCCCGAATACCGCGTCGATGTCGATTGGGAGAAGGCCGGGGTTCTGGGCGTGCCCATCAGCGCGATTCAGAGCACCATTTCGGCCGCCTTCGGCAGCGCCTATATCAACGACTTCATCCAGGGCGGTCGCGTCAAGCGCGTCTACGCGCAGGCCGACGCGCCGTACCGCATGCTGCCCGGCGATCTGGACCGGCTCTATGTGCGCAACAACGTGGGCCGCATGGTGCCCTTCTCCTCGTTCGCCACCGGTCACTGGACCAGCGGGTCGCCCAAGCTGGAGCGTTTTAACGGTTTCCCTTCGATCAACATCCTCGGCGAGGCGGCGCAGGGCCGCAGTTCGGGCGAAGCCATGCAAATGATGGAGGATTTTGTCACGAAACTGCCGCAAGGAATCGGGTTTGACTGGACCGGTCTCTCCTACCAGGAACGGCAGGCGGGCGCGCAGGCGGCTCCGCTGTATGCCTTCTCCATCCTGGTCATCTTCTTGTGCCTGGCGGCGCTCTACGAGAGCTGGCCGATTCCCATCTCGATTCTGCTCGCCTTGCCGTTGGGAGCGATCGGCGGGGTGATCGGTTCGTCTCTGTGGCACCTGCCCAATGACGTCTATTTCCAGATCGGGCTGCTCACCACGCTCGGTCTGACCACCAAGAACGCCATCCTCATCGTGCAGTTCGCCAAGGCGCGGGTGGACGAGGGCATGGACCTGATCCCGGCGACGCTCGAGGGCGCCAAACTCCGGCTGCGTCCCATCGTCATGACCTCCCTGGCCTTCGGCTTCGGCGTGCTGCCGCTGGCCTTGGCCAACGGCGCCGGCGCCGGGGCGCAGAAAGCCATCGGCACCGCCGTGCTCGGCGGCGTGGTGACCTCGACCTTCCTGGTCACGGTCTTCGCCCCGCTCTTCTACGTGGTCATCCAAAAGACCTTTGGCAAGCGGTCGCTCGCCGACCGGGCCTCCATCGTGGCGCCCACTACCGAAACCTCTCACGGGAACTAAGTCCATGAAACAGCACTCCTTTATTCTGTCGGTCGGCGTGGCGCTCGTGCTCGCCGGTTGCACCATGGCTCCCAAGTACTCCCGCCCCGCCGCGCCGATACCGGCGCAGTGGTCCCAAGGGGCGATGGCCAACAACCAGCCGGCCACGGCCAACGCTCCGCAAGCCTGGCAGGTAAACTGGCGGGAGTTCATCACCGACCCCAAATTGCAGCAGGTCATCGGCCTCGCCCTGACCAACAATCGGGACCTGCGTCTGGCCTCGCTCAACGTGGAGCGGGCCCGTGCCATGTACGGCATCCAGCGCTCCACCCTCTGGCCCACCGTCAACGGCACGGGCAGCGGCGGCCAGCAGCGACTGCCCGCCGATCTCTCCTCGACGGGCCGCCGCCAAACCGTCTCCCGTCACGATGCCAGCCTCGGCGTCGCGGGCTGGGAGATCGACTTCTTCGGCCGCATCCGCAGCCTGAAGGACCGCGCCCTCGAGGAGTACCTGGGCACCCAGCAGGCGCGCCGCAGCGCCCAGATTCTGCTGATCTCCTCCGTGGCCAACGCTTACCTCGCCCTGGCCGCCGACCATGAGGGACTCAGGCTGGTCGAGACCACGCTCCAGACCCAGCAAGGGGCCTATGACCTGATCAAGCGCCGCTACGTGCTGGGGCTGACCCCCGAACTGGACCTCTACCGCGCCCAGGCGCAGGTGGATGCCGCGCGGGGGGACATCGCCCGGTTCCAGCAGCAGATCGCCCACGATGAGAACGCCCTGACGCTCCTGCTCGGCGCTCCGGTCCCTGCCGGGTTGCTGCCGGCGGAACTGGGCGGGATTGAGCCGCTCAAGGATATCAGCGCCGGGGTTCCTTCCGAAACGCTCCTGCGCCGGCCCGACGTGCTCCAGGCGGAGAACCTCCTGCGCGCCGCGAATGCGGACATCGGCGCCGCCCGGGCGGCCTTCTTCCCGCGCGTGTCCCTGACCGCCGCCATCGGCACCGCGAGCAGCGATCTCACCGGCCTCTTCAAGTCCGGTTCCGGCACGTGGAGCTACGCCCCCCAAATCGTGATGCCGATCTTCGACGCCCGCACCTGGTCCGCCCACAAGGCGGCCAAGGTGCAGCAGCAGATGGCCGTCACCCAGTACGAGAAAGCCATCCAGGAAGCCTTCCGTGAAGTGGCTGACACGCTGGCCGTCCAGGCTACCGTGGATGACCAGGTGGCCGCGCAGAAATCCCTCGTGGCCGCCGTCGCCGAAACCCACCGGCTCTCGAACTCCCGCTATGAGCGGGGCATCGACAGCTACCTGGGCGTGCTCGACGCCCAGCGCTCCCTCTATGCCGCGCAACAGGGCCTGGTGGGATTGCGCCTGGCCAAACTGGCCAACAACGTGCGGTTCTACGCCGTCTTGGGCGGCGGTTGGCAGGCAGAGGCCACCGCCTCGGCCAGCGCGAAGCCGGCCTCCCCGGCCAAGTAAGGCGTGGCCCGCCGCCCTTGCGACAGGCGCTTAGCGCGAGGGTTCGTCCAAGATGGCGCTCAAGGGCAGCGGCACGCCGAAGTTCGGCGTGCCGTCCGCGTTCCAAGTGAACTTCTGGGCGCGGGTGGAGCGGGTGCGATAGGTGTATTCCGCCGTGGTCTTGCCGTGGTAGATGATCCAATCCTCCCGCCCGTCGGGGGAACGGAAGAAGCCGTTGTGCCCGGGGCCGAAGACGCCGTTGGCGTCGTTCCGTTCGAACACCGGCTGTGGATGCTGCTTCCATGACGCGGGCTTCATGAGGTCGGAGTCCTGCCCGGCGACCAGCATTCCCAGCTTGTAGTCCGGCTTGCCGGTGTCGCAGGCCGAGTAGACCAGGAAGAAGCGGCCGTTACGGGTCAGCACCACGGGACCTTCGCGCACCTCCTCGCAGCCGAAGCCCGACGCGGGGATCACCACGCCAGGTCCCTGGATCGTCCATGGATTTGCCAGTCGCGCAATGGTGAGGACGTGCCCCGGCCGCGCCGCCCACAGGAAATACCAGGAGCCGTCGGCGGGCTTCTGGAAGACGCTCCCATCGATGGCGTAGCGGTCGTTGGCGGGGTCCACTAAACGGCCTTTGTAGGCATATGGCCCCAGGGGATCGGTGGTCGCGCTCTCCAACACGTGCATCCGATGCCGGTCGTCGTTGTTGTCGCTGGAGGTGGCAGTATAATAGAGGTACCACCGATTGCTGATGAAATGGCACTCGGGCGCCCACATCCCGCGTGAACGGCTCGGCTCCTCGTCCTGCCAGACCGTCACCGGTGGCACGGTCTTCAGGCCGGCCAGGGAAGACGCCTTCCACATCCGGATGGCGTTGCCTTGGGTGGTGGTCAGGTAGTAGTTCCCCTCGTGAACCACCATGTAGGGGTCAGGTCCGGGATTGATCGGGTTCTGGAACTTGCCGGGCGGAACGTCTGCTGCCATCGCCAGGCCAACCCCAAGTACCAGTGCCGGCAGGACCATTTCCCAAGTGCGCGTTTTCATCATGTCAAGTTATGCCGAACCTGGCATCGGCACAATGAGTGTCCGGGTCGGATTTTGGAGGTTTTCGTTCGACGCGCGGAAGCGTTCAGTACCCGACCGCTTTGAGCTGCGCCTCCCAATCGGCAGGCAGCGCGGCGGGAGGTTCGGCGAGATGGCGGCCAGCAAAACGGAGCATATTGCGCAGCAACCGTTCGGCTTGCGGCACCTTGCCGAGGTTGTCCCGGATAAGCAGGGAGTTGAGGATGAACTCGCCCGCCCCAAAATGGTGTACCGCCACCGTGAGGCCGGATTGATACCCCCACGAGGCGTTGATGCCACCGGCAACGGGATCGTCTGGGGCTTCCATCCCCGCAAACACGACATCCGGGATGAGTTCCCGGTAGTAGCTGTAGTCCATGAGCCCGCCGGCCTGCATGCCGTCGAAGATGGGGTGTCGCTTGACCCATTCGTCGGAGTGATAAAGCCAGCGCGCGATACCACTCACCTGCCCCTTGGTTTTCAGGGGCAGCCAACCCGCGGATTGATCCCCCTTGGCGTAGGTGTCCGTGGTCAGGAAGACCACCGTCGAGCCACGCGCCATCCGCGCCGCCAGATCCTTGAACACGACCGCGGGGTCAGCGGTGGGCTTGCCGGAGGCCAGGATCACCTCGCGGTGAGTCAGTTGGGCCGGAGCATAGGGCCGGTGTTTGATGCCGCGCTGCGTCAACCATTCGGCCAGTCCGGCATCGGCACTCATCAAGACGACCTCGGGGTCGACCTTCGGCATTTCCTCCGGGGCGACATCGACGAAGAACCTGATTTCCTCTCCGCACGCGGCCGCGCCTTGCTCGAACGTCGCCAGGAATCGGTACGTGCCCGGCGGGCCGTCGATGACGACCTCTTCCGAGAAGACCGGCTGCACCATGGGCGGCTCGGGCCGGCCCTTGGGGTCGTGGATCGTGACGGTGACCCGCTTGTCGAAGACACGGGCAAGGTTGGGGCCGACCACTTGAAGGCGAACCGGATACTCGCCAGGCGCCAGGACGTCTTCATTGGCCAGCACGGCCTCCAGTTTCACGGGGGTATTGCGGTAGATGTTCACCGGCTCGGCAAACAGGCACCAACGCAACGGAGCCCAGGCATCGAACATGGCATCGGTCGCCCCGGGCTTGAGCTCGCGGAACGTGGTCCAGACCCCCTCGGCGGTCATGCCCTGGTCCAACGTGCCGGTGAGGCTGTGCCCGATGACGTTGGGATTGGCGCGAATGGCGTTAAGGCCCAGCAGACGCTGCCCGGCCATGCGGGCCAGGGACTGGGCGAAGAAGTCCTCCGGGCGGTCAAAGACCTCCGCCAGGCGGTAACGCTGCCAGTCGGCGAGGTACTGGTCGCGCCAGCTTTGGTAGAGGCGGGCGTCCTCGACTTCGGGCTTGCCGATTTGCTCGTACCACCGGCAGGTGCGCAGCAGGTCAATGGCGCTGCCGATGCCGTATTCGGAGAGCCAGACCGGCTTGCCGTTGCCGCTCAGGGTGCGCAGCGTTTGGATGATCTGGGCCGTGTGCGGCACGCGTTGGTAAGGATGCAGATCACTCAGAATGTCCTCCCAGACCAGTGAACCCGGGTTACTGATGCTGCCGATGGCCCCTTCGATGACGCCCGTGGGAAAGGGGGTGAACGTGGCGGCATCAGGGTGGTCCCCCGGTCTCAACGTTCCGTAACTCCAGACCCCGTTGGGGTTCGCCTGGACAGCGAAGTCGCGGGCAGCGTCCCAGACTGTCCCCGAAGCCGACTTGAGCGTGACCGCCAGCGCGGTGGTATCAGCGCCGTAGTTGCGGTTGCCCCAACCGCAGACGCAATCCACCGTGTCGCCCGCCTTGACGGTGAGAGTGGCCGAGCAGGCGGCCTCCGGGCCTTGGCCACCGAGGTTGATGGCCGAATCGAACAGCGACTTGCCGTTATGGAGCACGTGGAGATCTGTCGTGGCGGCTTCCGCGATGCTCCGGAACCCGGCTGTGAAGGTGATTTGGCCGTCGGCAGGGGCGGTCCACCGTACCACGGAGTATTCGCCGTCGCGGCCGGGGTGAAACGCCAGTTGCCCGGGCTGCCAGGTGATGCCCAGGGCCTTGATAACGTGGTCGGTGCTGTTGCGCGTGACGCAGGGGTCGGTGCGGTCGGTGGGACGCCAAATCTGAATGCCCGCGGTGCCGCCGACGTTGTCGAAACGGCCGCTGTTGAGCATCACGACGCGGGAGTCGTCCAGCTTGCGCACCTCGGGCAGGACACCGACGGCATGGCGGAAGACCGCGCCGTCGGAGGTTTCATTGAGGAGCCCCCACATGGTGATGCACGGGTGGTTGCGGTCGCGACGAATCATGCCGAAGACGGACTCGTTGTAGCGCTCCTTCATCTTGGGGGAATCAGCCAGGCACCAGCCGGCATAGGCCTCCGGGTAGACCATCAGGCCGATTTCGTCGGCCAGGTCGAGTTGATACCGCTTGGGCACACCGGAGATGAACCGAATGGCGTTGTAGCGCATCATTTTCTGGTTGATCAGATCGCGCCGCAGGTAATCCGGGTCGTGCGGCATCTCCAGCCCGACCGGACAGCAGTTCCCCGTGTGCGAGCAGCGCAGGTAGACGCGCTTGCCGTTGAGGCGAAACGCACCGTTCTCGAAGCGGAAATCCCGGAAGCCACACCGGACCGAGTACTCATGCACCCCGGCGGGCGCTGGCGGCGCGTTCAATGTGCCGGCGGCCACTCTGGCGGTCACCCGGTAGAGGAACGGATCGTCGAGATTCCAGAGGTGCGGTTGCGCGACCGTAACGGCGGTCTCCACCAGTGTGTCACCCGGCTTCAGTTCGAGAGCCAGGTTGGTGGCTGCCAGTGTTTCTCCCGCCGCGGCGGGTGCGACGGACAGTTCGAGGTTGCCGTGGGCAAGCGCCGGCCCGGCGTGGCGGAGGTTCAGTTGCACCCGTATCTGGCCCGTGTTCCAGTCGGGACGGACAAAGAGGTCCTCAACATAGGTGGCCGGAACCGTCAGAACCTCGACCGAATCCCAGATGCCGCCCTGGTCCCAGGCACTCCCGGAAGTGTAAGGCAGCGCCTTGTTGCGGTGGGGCACCTCGTTGAGCACGATGCCGTCGATGGGCTGGTGCGTGGGGTTGAGGACGCGGACGGCCAGACGGTTGGTCGCGTTTGGCTTGGCGAGGCCGGTGACGTCGAACACGAACGGTGACTCGCCCCCTTCGTGGGAGCCCACCGCTCGATCGTTGAGCCAGACGTCGGCCTTGTAGTCCACTTGCCAGAAGCGCAGGAGCGTCCTGCCGCCCGGGTAGGGGTTCACCGGAGGGGCGAACTCCTTCCAATACCAGGCGACGCCATGGTAGCCGGGGAAGGCATCCTGAATGATCCACGGCACCTTGGTCCGCTTGGCCTCCGGGCGGGGCGCGGTCCACCATTGCTGCTCGCGGCCGATGTTTTGAGGATCGGTGGCCAAGAGCCAGTCTCCGTCAAGCGAGACTGGCGCCGCGCTGTGCGCCAGGAACGGCCAGGCAGTTACCATGGCCGTGGCCAGCAGCCTGCGGCAGGCCGAACGGAGGTTTGCCAAGGTCGGGGCCGCTGCCTGCGGGAAGTCGTGTGACGCCTTCATATGGACTCTGCTGTTGGCTCAGATGAAACGCCCAACGACACCCCTCGTGCAAACGTATTCTCGGGGTCGTGAGGTGGGGGTGTGAGACAGATTGCGGGCGGCTTGGAGGACGCGGGACGACGGAGCTTCCTGGCGGAGTCCGGGGCAGCGGTTCGTCTGGCCAACCCGGCTCGCTCTCGGGGGCTGGAGCGGCGACGGCTCGTCGCCGTGGGGTGCTTGCGTTCTCGGGGACGAGCCGTCCCCGCTCCGGGTTCGTCCTGGAGCGACGCTTGCCTGAACGACACCGCTCAGAACCTCAGGCAGACACCCCCGGCCGAAAACCCCGCCCGAAATCTGTCTCACACCCGTGCGGTGGTTTGGAAACGGTGGATGCGCGGTTTCCAGGATCGGCCAATGCGCAGCGGCACCCGTGAGAAATTGCTGGCGGAACCCCTGCACGCGCAACAAAATGCGGCTCATGCAATCTCGGATACCTTGCCTCGCGACTCTGGGCCTCCTGGCCATTTCTTTCGCCGCGCACGCCGTGACGGTCTCCCCTTCCGAGTTGGCGGAAGCCCGCCGGTGGAGCGCCGCCCGTTTCGAAGGCGCCGTGGTTGCGCCGGCTTCCGGCCCTGCCCTGCAAGTGCAGGCCAACCACGATCCGGTCCAGCTCAATGGCCGCCACGGCAAACCGCTGCGCCTGGGCGAAGGTTCCTTCACGCGTGGCCTTTACTGCCACGCTCCCAGCCGGATCACCGTGAAGCTGCCCGGACCGGGCGCGACGTTCACGGCAACGGTGGGAGTGGACAGCAACGAACAGACCAGCGGCGGTCGCGGGAGCGTGGAGTTCGCGGTGAGCGTGGCGGGTCAGTCCAAGTTCCGTTCCGGTGTGTTGCGCGAAGGCACGGCTCCCAAATCGGTGAAGGTCGAGTTAGCGGGCGCTGCGGAGTTTGTGCTCGAGGTTGATCCCACGCCCGACGGCATTGCCTGCGACCAGGCCGATTGGGCGGAAGCGAAAGTGACCCTGGCCGGCGGCCGCGAAATCTGGCTGGCCGACCTGCCGTTGGTGGACCAGCGCCCCAGCCGCCTGTTCTCCACCGAGCCAGCGTTTTCATTCACGTACGGCGGCCGGCCTTCAGGCGAATTGCTGAAGGAATGGCCGTCGAAGCGTACGGTGAGACACATCGCCAAGGGCGACACGGCCTCGCATCCCCGGGGCGGAGATCTCTCGGAACACACGCTCAGTTGGACCGATCCCAAGACCGGCCTCGAGGTGCGCTGTGTCGGCGTGGAGTACCACGATTTCCCCACGGTGGAGTGGACGCTCTACTTCCGCAACCCGGGCACGAGCGAGACTCCCATCCTCGAGAATATCCAGGCGCTGGACATGGCGTTGGATCGCGGGGACACGGGTGAGTTCCTGCTGCATCACAACCGCGGGTCGCTGGCGGATGGCAACGACTACGGCCCGTTGGAAACCGTGCTGTCAACCGGACAGGCCAAGCGCATCGGCGCGGCGGGCGGGCGGCCCACCAATACCGATTGGTCGTACTTCAACCTGCAATGGCCGGACGAAGGGCTGATCGCGGTCGTGGGCTGGCCGGGCCAGTGGGCCGCGCGGTTCGAACGGGATCAGTCGAGGGGCCTCCACCTGCTGGCCGGGCAGGAATTGACGCATTTCAAACTGCTGCCCGGCGAGGAGGTGCGCAGCCCGCTGATCGTCCTCCAATTCTACCGCGGCGATTGGATTCGGGCGCAGAATGTCTGGCGTCGCTGGATGATGGCGCACTCGATGCCCAAGCCCGGTGGCGCCCTGCCTCCGCCCCAGTTTGTCGCCTCCAGCTCGCGGCAATACGACGAGATGATCAAGGCCAACGAGACCAACCAGATCATGTTCATCAACCGCTACCTGGCCGAGGGCCTCAAGCTCGACTATTGGTGGATGGATGCCGGTTGGTACGAGCATTACGGTGCCGGCTGGCCGCGCGTCGGCACCTGGCTGGTGGACTCCAACCGCTTCCCCCACGGCCTGCGCGCCGTTTCGGATCATGCCCACCAGCACGGCATGAAGATTCTCGTCTGGTTCGAACCCGAGCGGGTCACGCCCGGCACGTGGTTGACCACGAATCATCCCGAATGGGTGTTGGGCGGGGCCAACGGCGGCCTGCTAAACCTCGGCAACCCCGCCGCCCGCGAGTGGCTCACCGAGCATGTGGACCGCCTGATCACCGAGCAAGGCATCGACCTCTACCGCCAGGATTTCAACATGGACCCGCTGGACTACTGGCGGAAGAACGACGCGCCCGACCGCCAGGGCATCACGGAGCTCAAGCACGTGACCGGCTACCTGGCTTATTGGGATGAACTCCGCCGCCGGCATCCGCAGATGTTGATCGACTCCTGCGCCTCGGGTGGCCGCCGCAACGATGTGGAAACCATGCGCCGCGCCGTGCCGCTCTGGCGGAGCGACTATGCCTACGAGACCACCGGCCATCAGTGCATGACCCACGGCATCTCCCTCTGGCTGCCGTACCACGGCACCGGCACCGTGGCGGCGCGGAACGCCGCCTACTATGGCGCAGGCAAGACGCCGGTGGAACCGTATGCGTTCTGGAGCAACGTTTCCCCCAGCCTCGGCTTCGGCATCGACATGCGGGTCCCCGATCTCGACTACCCGGCCCTCCGCCGTCTGGTCGGGCAGTGGCGTCAAATGGCTCCCAATTACTACGGCGATTACTACCCGCTCACCGGCTGGTCGCGCGACAACACGCTCTGGATGGCCTGGCAGTTTAACCGCCCCGAAACGGGCGAGGGCATGGTGCAGGTGTTCCGCCGCGAGGACAGCGCCTACGAGTCCGCCCGCTTCTCTCTGCGCGGCTTGGAACCGGCCGCAAAGTACAAGGTGACCAACATGGACGAGCCGGCCAAGGCGCGCGAGTTCTCCGGCCGCGAACTCTCAGAGCAGGGCGTTCCTGTGGAAATCACAGATCGCCCCGGCGCGGTCGTGTTGGTTTACACCAAGATCAAGCCGGGGTCCTGATGGGGAACGCGTCGCGGGCCTCCACCGAGGTGCGGTCGGGTCTTCGCGAAGAGAGCGGCGGGCCGGCGGTTCGCTGCAGTGCTCCGGTCAGGCGGAAACCGCAATCAACGCTCCCTTCCCAAACAGCTCAAGGTGGCTGCATCTCGCGCATTCAATGGCGACGCCAACGAATAGAGGTGCGAAAGGCGGTCCAGCTATGAACGTGTCGCCCTGCAGCAGCCCGCGAAGGGTGTGCAGCTCGTGGGTGAAAGTCCCACCCGTCGAATT
>CAYYMW010000122.1:0-16580 GCA_964472515.1 uncultured Verrucomicrobiota bacterium
AGCGTGATCTGCGGGGCCGTGACGGTGATCTCCGGGACCAGGAGGTTGCCGCCGAGGATGGCCATGAGGCTGTAGCGCACGCGCACCAACTCGGCCTGGAAGAAGGGCTCCTCCCCCGTGGTCAGGACCTTGAGGTTGCGCACCTCGAGTTGCGAGAAGGGGCTCAGGGATACATCGTCCGCCGTGATGCGGGCGTTGACCGCCGCGCCCGCGCGCGGCAGCACGACCCCTTTGATGAAGGCGCCGCTGGTGGCGACGAAGTAGACGATCAGCACCAGGGCGAGGAGGACCCCCGCGGCCAGGCCGAGGCGGCGGCCCCACCGGGGGCCGGCGGGCGCGCCGCCGGCATCAACAGAAGCAGCGTTGTTACTCATGGGAAAAGCGGGTCAGGAGGTTAGCGGGCGGCGGCTTCCAGGCAGCTCACATAATCCGCGATGCCGCGTTGGGGCGGATACTGGGGCTCGAATTGGAGTTCGCGCCTGGCTTTCTCCATCGCGGCCTGGGTGAACGGTTGATAGAAGCTGTAGGGATTCTCGAAGTAGTCGGGTGCGAGGGAGGTTCCCAGCGCCTGGTTCAAGGCGGCGATCACCTCGTTGAACGAGACGGCGGCGCCACTGCCGCAGTTGTACACCGTGCTCCGCGGCGCGCCCAGGGCGGCCATGGTCATCGCCACCACGTCCTTCACATAGACGAAATCGCGCTTGTGCTCCCCCGCCCGGAACACCCGGGGGCGCTTCCCCGCCTTCATCTGCAGGTAAAGCTGGTAGATCATGCTGGCGGCCGCCTTTTTGTGCGTCTCGCGCGGGCCGTACACATTGAAATAGCGCAGGCCGACGATCCGCCAGCCGGGGCAACCCTCGCTATACTCGCGCGCCAGGTTGTCCAACTGCACCTTGCTGAAGGCGTACACGTTGGCCGGCGCCGGCGGAGTGTCCTCCGTCATGAGCGTGGCGGCGATGCCGTACGTGGCCGCGGACGAGGCGTAGATCACCGGGGTCTGCGTGGCCAGGGCGAACTTGAGAACGCGGCGGAAGCCCTCGACATTGTCATGCACCTGGAGCAATTGGTCATGCACCGTGGTGTCGGTGATCGAGGCAAGGTGGAAGATGGCGTCGAACGTGAGCTCCCCGAACTGGGCGTTCCAGTCCAGGCGCGAGACGTCGGCGGCGATCACATCGCCGCGAAAACCGCGCAGGTTGCGAAAGTCGCCCGAGCGAAAATCGTCCACCACGCGGATGCGCGCGCCGGGGTACTTTTCCTGCAACGCAAGCGTCAGGTTCGATCCGATGAATCCGCCGCCGCCCGTCACCAATAAACTTCTCATAAAAAAGGGAGCTTAGCCGGGGTCCGTCGGGAGTCAACTGCGCCGCGCCCGCCCGGTCGGGCGGCGGCTCAGCCCGGCGGGAGGCGCAGGGCCTCCACCGCCTGGGCAAAATCGGCCGGCCACGGGGCTTCGAAGGCCAGCCGCTCGCCGGTGCCGGGATGCGTGAAGGCCAGAAACCGCGCGTGCAGCATCTGGCGTCCGGCGCTGCAGCCGGTCAACTCCGTGAGCGCGGCGTTGGCGCGCTTGCCGTAGATGCAGTCCCCCGCCAGGGGGAAGCCCAAGTGCTTGAAATGGACCCGCACCTGGTGGGTGCGGCCGGTGTGCAGGCGCGCCTCGACCAACGTGGCCTCCCGCAGGCGCTCGAGCACGCGGTAGGTGGTCAGCGCCGTGCGCCCCCCGTCCGAGACGGCCATGCACTTGCGGTGGTTCGGATGCCGGGCGATGGCGGCGTTGATCTCCCCGGTCTCGGGCTCCACCCGGCCGCAGGCGATCGCGTGATACAGCTTCTCGACCTTCCGATGCGCGAATTGATACGACAGCGCCATGTGGGTGGCGTCGTTCTTCGCCACCACCATGACTCCGCTGGTGTATTGGTCCAGCCGATGGACCACCCCGGGCCGGATCACTCCGCCAATCCCGCTCAAGCGCCCCGCGCAGTGATGCAGCAGGGCGTTCACCAACGTGTTGTCCTCGTTCCCCGCCGCCGGATGCACCACCATGCCGGCCGCCTTGCTGAGGACCAGCAGTTGGTCATCCTCGTACAGCACGTCCAGCGGAATGTCCCGCGCCTCGACTTCGGGCGGCTTGGGCTCCGGCCACCGGATCTGCACCGTTTCGCCCATCGCCGGGTGATGCGTGGGCTTGACCTGCTGGCCGTTGACCCGGATGTCGCCCTCGCCGATGAGGCGCTGGATGGCGTTGCGGGAGACGCACGGGTACTGCTGCCGCAGCCAGATGTCCAGCCGGCCCCGCGGCAGCGAGACCGGCACAACCAGGGTTTCCTCGCGCACAGGCATGAGCTTCAGTTCGCCGGGGCTTTCGGGGCCAGCAGATGCCACAGGGCGATGCCGCACGCGATGACCGCCACACTCACCAGTTGGGCCGGGGTGGCCCAGCCGCCCAGGTAACGGACCGGGTAATCGCCGCGGAAGAACTCGACCGCAAAGCGCACTCCGCCATAGCCGAGCAAATAGAGCGCGAACACCTGGCCATCGAAGTCGCGCCGCCGGTATTTCCACGCTAGGAAGCCGTACACGCCCAGGTTTAACAGCGCCTCGTACATCTGGGTGGGATGCACGGACGCCCCGTGCGCCAGATGCCCGACGGGATAGTTGATCGCCCACGGCAGTTGGGTGGGGGAGCCGTAGCAGCAGCCGTTGGCAAAACAGCCGAACCGCCCGAAGGCGTGGCCGAGGACAATGCTGGGCGCGAAGACGTCCGCCAGCCGCCACAAGGGCAGGTCCTTCGCTCGCGCGTAGAACACCGTGGCCAAGCTGGCTCCGATCAATCCGCCGTAGAAGACCAACCCGCCGTGCTGGATCATGAAGATCTCGTACCAGGCCTGGTTGGCGAAGTCTTGCTGCCAATACGACACCACGTAGAGCAAGCGGGCACCCACCACCGCCGCCACCATCAGCCACGGCCCGAAATCGACGATGATTTCGGACTTCACTCCCGCCAGCGGCGCCCGGCGGCTGGCGGTCCACAAACCGGCGAGAAAGCCTGCCGCTACCAGCACGCCATACCAGTGGATCGTCAAACCGCCCACTCGAAATGCAACCTGTTCCACAAACGAAAGATAGCCCATTTTCCCCGCCAAGTCGAAGCCAAACTGCACCCTGGGGCTTGCTTCGAAAGAACAAACAGTAGAGCCGGGGGATGCCTTTGGGATTGTGGCTTTGGGTTTCGAAGGCGGGTGCGTTGTCCGCCGCCGTCGCGCGCAACCTGCAGCAGTCCCTCACCCAGTCCAAAGGGGAGGCGTGGGCGGTGATCTGCCAAGTGGCGCGGGAAGCCAACCGGCGGCTCAGCGACGCGTGCAAGGCGGACGACCCGAAGTGCGTCACTCGATGCCCAGTCCCTCTTCCCCGACGAATTCGGGATAGAGTGTCTTGATGCAGTTCGGGCAGATGCCGTGGGTAAACTCGGCATCAGCATGGGCATGCAAGTAGGCCTCGATCTGGTTCCAGTACCCCCTGTCATCGCGGATCTTCTTGCAGTTGGAGCAGATCGGTAACAGACCCTTGAGCGTCTTGACGTTCGCGAGGCTTTCCTTGAGTTCGTCGTTGGCTTTCTGCAGTTCCTCCGTCCGACTCCGTACGGCCGCTTCGAGGCTGTCGTTGTGAAGCCCGGCCAGGCAGACTTCGCCGAGCTTCTGATTGAGTCTGCCGATGCCGTGGAGTGCGCCGTGATCGAATGGTTCGCCTCGCTTAAGCAGCAGGAGAAAGCCGAATCCCTTCAGTTCCATGATGTGGTAGTGGGTGCCATCGGCGATTCGGGTTTGCGGCAACGAGCCGAGGAAGGCTTCAAGGCCGTCGGCCGCGATCAGGCTGTGAATTCGGGCCAACTCCTGCCTGAAGGCAGCGTTGCTCATCAGCTTTCTGGGCACGGTGACGATGTAAGCCAACCCCTCTGGCCCGGAACCGGGCGCACGGACGACCATCCCCGCCGCGCAGCCCAACCGGTTTAAATAGGCGGAGAGACCGCGTTTCGCGGTTCTGTGGAGATCCACCTCGACGCCCAGTTCCATGGCGATCTCGTAGAGTATCTGCATCCGGACCAAGGTGTTCATCCTGCCCCCATCGCCGCGACCACGGCGGTCTTGTTGTAGAATTCGAGGAATTCGGCCCCGCTGTTGGCGATTTCCCCGATGGTGCACGCGCCCGCCGATGGGAGCCCGCCCGGCGCCATTCTCACCAACTCCTCGGCAAATCGCCCGGCGAGGAACTGGCGGCGGGAAATGCAGTCCATCAGCAGGAAGGCCGCCGGTTTGCCGCCCGGCAGCGCCGCGACCGCCATGGCCGCGGCGCGCTGGGCTGCGTCCAAGAGCGAATCCTCGTCCCCGCTCATGACCGAAAGGTAACAGTCCTGGGGTATTTCGCCGGCACAAACGATGGCTCCCTCAGGGGTGACCCGCAAGGGATCGCGGACGATCATTTCCCGGTCCATGCGAGCCAGACCAAAGGGATGCCTTCTGGATCCGCTGAGGAAACCGTCCCCCTGGATGGAAGGGCCGCTTTGGCGAGCGACGGCTTCCGCATAGACCTCCAAGGCGGTTCTGAACTCAAGTTCCTTAAGGAGGTTGCCTTCAGCAGCGGTGGCCTGCATCGGCTCGCTCATCGGGTGCCAACCGTGGGCCACGCCGATGCCGCAGGCGATCTCCACCAACGCCATGACCGCGGCGTCGGCGCGCATCCCTTCGCCTGACAGCAGGCAGGGTTGACCGTCTGCCTCAAGACAGCCGGCGCCGCCACCGATGTAGTTGATTTCCAGGCCGAACACGTCGAAGAGACTGTTCATGAAGGGGGTCACTCTGGGAACGAAGCCGTCCACAAAGACCATCATTGTCTGCGACGAGGCGGACTGCTCCTCCAACTCCGCCAGGGCTCTTTCCGTTCCGGCACCCCCTGCGCTAAGACCAGGAACCGTGCGAACTGCCATCCGCCCTCGGAAAGCCAACACCACGCTGCCGCGCTGATAGGCCCTTCCGCCGTATATCACCGTAGGGAAGACGCCTCCAATCAGGGGAGAGGCCACGGACTTCAGCAGCGGATCAAGCGTGGCGGGGGTGAATTCGTTGGCGTGACAAGCCAGGATCACGATCCCGCCAACGCCATCCACAAGGGCGCCCAGAATGGTATCCTGAAGGCCTTTGACCGTGCCGCTTGTATCGAAGTGGATCGTCACTTGGTCGACCGCGCACGTTTCGCGAGGCGTTGTGCAAAGCACCCTTATCCAAGCACCCCAATTGCGATCACTTACATTAGCACAACTCGGATGCGCAAACAATGCGACGTGGGAAACCCCACCAAGGCACGAAGTCCCCAATCGGGACGCTGGCGAGATGAGCGGAGCGCGGGTGCGGGACATTGGGGTTCCTGCGCCGGGCGGGTGGACGTGAGACGTAAGGGCTTAAAGCGTAATGGGTAACGGCGTGATGGTCGTGGCTTGGCCGTGGTCTCGAGGCTCGTCAGGACCTGCAGATGATCTTCCACGCCGCCCAGCCCACGAATCGTGCCGCCAAGGTATTAATGCAGCGCGCCGTGCCACTCGGCTCGCATCCAGGGGCGCCGCTCCTTGGTGCTGAAGACCACGTGGTAGTGCAGACTGTGATACGTCGAGCCCATAGCTATCTCTGCATTCTGGCACCCCTTCAGGATGCGTCCTCATTCCCAACCGTTTTCCGGAGGTCTGCGCTGCGCTTCGACCCTCCGGCTTCCAAGTCACTTCCCCTCGTCCTGGGGGCCAAAATGGGAGGCCGGCCGGTGTTCTTGCCGGGGGACGGCGCGAGGGAGCGCCTGCCGACTGGAAGTCGGGGTTGGCTCGGGAGCGCCCGCTCCCTCGGTCCTGCGGACCTTCGCCTCCGGCGAATCCCTTCTGCCGGTTCCCGACCGGCAGAAGTCAGCAGGTTTGGAAACCTGCGGTACAAGGGAGACCCGCTCTTTGGCACGGGTTCCCGAGTTACTTACCTCCTTCCCCCGCCGCAGGCGGTGTTTTGCTACGCTCTTGGAACCCTCGGGTTCCCACCCACCGCCCTCGGCGAGCACGGCTGTCTCGGACCTGCCACCGCGCGCCCCGTGCCCTGCGATTCTAGACAGCCCGCCACCCCTGCGGCATCTTGGGGTCGTGGCAGATCACATGCATACGCTCGCGCTCGCACATCTCCGCACCGCCGACCCGGTCCTTGGCCAACTCATCGCCCGGGTCGGCCCGTGCGAGTTGAAGCCCGATGGACGCCGCCCCCCGTATCAATCCCTGGTGCAGGCGGTCGCCCACCAGCAGTTGAACGGCAAGGCGGCGGCCACGATCCTCAAGCGGTTTCGCGCCCTGTTTCCACCGGGCCGGTTCCCGACGCCGCAGGAGGTGCTCGACGTGAAGCCGGAGGCCCTGCTGGGCGCGGGCTTCTCCGCCTCCAAGGCCAGCTACGTGCAGGATATCGCCCGCCAGACCCTCGACGGCGTGGTGCCGGATTCACGGCAGATCAAGCGGCTCTCGGACGAGGAAATCGTCGCGCGGCTCACCCAGATCAAGGGCGTGGGCCGCTGGACCGTCGAGATGCTCCTGATCTTCACCCTGGGCCGGCCGGACGTGCTGCCGGTGGACGACTTCGGCGTCCGCCGAGGGTTCGGCATCGTTTTCCGTAAGGGCCGGATGCCTGAGCCGAAGCAGGTGCTCAGACACGGCGAACGTTGGCGGCCGTACCGGTCCGTCGCCTCGTGGTATCTCTGGCGGGCTACTGAATTACCGGAGGCGAAGGCGTAGTCTGACGGTGCCGGCCGGCGGGTCAGCCGCTGCCCCCACCACGAGGCAAGCCCGCCCGGCTACGGCAATAGGCGGGCGCGGTAGAACTTCGGGGTGGTTTCCATCGCCGGCAGGTCCGAGTAGGACCAACGGCCATCGGCCTGGGTCGAGTTGGTGCCCACACTGGTCCACGCGGTGAAGTCGCCGGTCGTCTCGATCACATAGGTCCGCGAGGGCTGGCCGGTAAGGACGATCTGGAAACCCGCGGCCGGCGTCAGCCTCGCGGCCAGCGAGGCCGGGATCGGTTGCACGGTGAGTTCGACGCCCCGGAGCAGACCCGTGCTGGCCGCCACGTCCCGGAAGCTGATCGTGCTGGCATACACCCCCTCGATCAAGGCGTTGACGGAGGCGGCGAGCGACACGGTGACGGTGACGCTGGCGCCCGCGGCCAGGGTGCCGCTGGTGGGGGAGATGTCGACCCAGTCCTCGGCGGCACGCGCGGCCCAGTCCAACGACGCTCCGCCCGCGTTCGTGAGGGTGTAGTCGATCGAGGCCGGGGTAAAGGGGCCGCCAACCGTGCCGGTCGACACCAGATTCCCGGTGGGTAGCACCGTCAGCACGCCGGGATTCATGGCGGGCAGGGCGGTCTCGAACGTGCCCAACACCATTCCCGGCGTGGGATTGTTCAGCGTGTCGGTGACGGCATCGTCGGTCAGGGTGAGGGTGTACGTGCCGTTGTCCGCGGCATCCCACACGCCTCCGGGAGAGGGAATGGAGTAGGTGGCGGTGATCGGAGTGCCGTCCGCCGGGAGATCGGCGCCCACGAACTCCACCGTGTTCGAATAGCCGTTGGGGCCGGTGACCACCAGGTCGGTCGAGTCCAGGCTGGCCAGGCGCACGGCCGTCGCGTCGGTATAGGTCACGCTGCACGCGTGGGTCGGCGAGCCCGCCAGGGTCAGGTTGGCCACGCTCAACTTGGGCACGGGCGGGGCGGTGTCCACCGCGCCGTCGCCGAGCACCTGCACCTCGTCGAGGTTCCAACCCAGTTCGGTGGTGCCGTCAGGGTTGGACGCCATGCCCCACCGCACGCGCAAGTTGGGGCTTCCCGCCACGGAAGCCGGCAAGGAGTACTGCACCGCCTGCCACGTCGTGTCGAGGACACTGCCCGAGCTGGTCCAAACGGTGGTCCAGGCCGTGCCGTTCGTGGAAACCTGGAGCGAGGCCGTGTCGCCCCGTTGGACCCTCAGCCAGCGCATGAACCGCAAGGTCAGGGACGTGGCCCCCGAGACGTTGATCGCCGGGGTGGTGGCGTACTTGACCGCCAGGCTCCGGGCATACTTGCCGCTCAAGTTGTAGCCGACGATCTTCGCGCCGGTGGCGCCGCTGGTCGGCCCGCCGCTGGCGTAAGCCGGAGCCCCGTACTGCCACTGGCCCTCGAAGGTCCAGCCCGGGTCCGTGTCCATGCTGACGGCAAACATCGCCACGGGGACGGCCACGTGGAGTTGGCCCAACTGCCCGGCGGGGACAAACGCCCCCCGGGTGTTCCCGACCTGGTCAGTCTGCATCGAAACGGTGTAAAGGCCGTTGTCGGCCGGCAGCCAGACCGCCCCCGGCGCGGCCGCGGTGTAGGTGGCGATCCGCGGCGTACCGTCCCCGGTGACGTTCACCGAGGCCAGTGTGGCAAGCTGGCTGTAACCGTTGGGGCCCGTGACAAGCAGGTCATTCCCATCCAGAGTGGAGGCGGCGATGGCCACATCGTCGGAGTAAGTGACGGAGAAGGAGGCAACGCTCTGGCCGGTTTGGGTGAGGTCGGCGGCTTGGAACTCGGCCAATGGCGGCGCCACGAACCCGGCGGCGTCGGTGAGATAACCGCTGATGAAGTACTGGCCCACGCTCCCATAGCTCGTGTAGCCCGTGGGCGTGGAACTGAGCGGATCGCCCGCGCCTGAGTTGCGCACGTAAAGGTAGTAACGACCTTCAACGAGATTGGTCTGGATCAGCGCCATGGTCTGGGTGGCCGAGTTGTTCGTCAGCAGCAGCACCCCGGCCTCGTCGCGGAGTTCCACCGCGAGGTCCGCGTCGCCGCCACGTGTGCCCGACGGCATGACGAAGGGGTTGAGCTTGAGGCTGATTGGACCCGTGCCGGTCAGAAACGAGAAAACATCCACGTCCGTGTTCCGCTCCAAGACGCCTTTGTTCGCGGGACTCGTGTTGGTCGGATCGTTGTCCGGCGTGGTGGAGACGACGTTCGTGCCGCCGGTCACCACCAAGGGGGTCGCGGTGCCCGGGGTGGAACCGTGGTCGTCCGTGCGATAGGTCAGCTTGCCGGCGATGATCGCCAGGTCGTCCTGGGTATTGTTGGCCAGGTAGTACTCGCCCTTGCTCCACTGGCTCACGTGGCGGTCGTACCCGGTCCCCATGATGGGTCCCCAGGAAATGTCCCCTGAGCCGTGCCCGCTGTAGTACTCCGTCCCGTCGGTTTTGCCGTCGTGGCTGAGTCCCATGTTGTGGCCGACCTCATGCGCCGCCGCCTCGGCGATGTAGGATTCGCTGTTGGCGAGGTTGTTGTGGTAAATCCACGCCGGCCGGTAGTAAGCGTAACCGGTGGTGCCGAAAACGTTCACGTAGGCGACCCCGCCGGAATCCGAGTAGGGGTTGGCCGCGCCGTTCGAGTCGGTGGTGCGGGTGATCAGCGCCATCGCCACCCGCGTGCCGAGGGTGGCGGGCCGCTCGGTCGTCACGTCCACGTTGAACGGGGAGTAGTCCTCCGCCACCCGCAGCCAGATGCGCTTGATGGCGGTCTGCTCGGCGTCGCTGAAGGTCGTCAGGTCAGTGTCGAAGCTGAACGCCACGGCCGGGATGGAAGTCCGCGAGATTTCGGTGTTCCACACCGTGCCGGTCACCGTCTCCCCCGTGAAGTTCAGGTAGATCACATTCGGCGCGCCGGGCCTGCTATGGAAAATCAACCCCGCCGGAAACGGGCTCACGGGGACCGCCGCCTCGCTCACCACCGGTGCTCCCGCCGCCACCGGGTTGGCCTGCGCCGGGCTGCAGGCGTAAAAAATGCCGCCTTCCACGTCCGCCCGGAGCGAAGGCACATCTGCTTCTGTGAAATGGAAACTGCGCAACCACTGCACCGCCCGGTCTTGCGCAGGGGACGGCAAACCCTCGATCCGCGACCGCAGTCGGCCAGCCGGCAATTCCGCGACCCCCTTGAGTGCGCCGAGGGGAAACTCGCGCGGGTGTGTCTGGGCCGGCTGCCCCTCGGTCGTTAGTGGAAACAGCGACCATGCGACGGCGAGGAAAACGGCAAAAAGGACTGGGCGGCGGGCACTTGCACTCATAATCGAAGCTGCGTCGCCACCCTGGCACCCGACCTCGATAGGCGCGTCCCGGACAGTGAAGCAATTCGCTGTCCGCCTGGTTGGTGCCGACCTTGGAAAGGCCGGGAGAGTGCCCGCATGCGGCGTCGCATTTTCTGCAAGATACCCCGCAGCAGTCTCCATGCCAATGGCTTGACCACCCCCTCAGCCGGTTCCCGAGGTGCCGCTTGCGTACGGACTGGAGGTGGCATAGGGTCGAACCAGCCTGCCGGGCTGGGTTGGGGTGCATGGGACTGGGCTGTCCAGCCAGCGCGAACCACCGGAGGCCACCGCCGTCTCCTCCCCGACGCACCCCCCGGGAAGGAGAGAACGTACGGTCTTGAAACGTAACCAATCCGGCCAGCCCGTGTCACTAATGGGTGTTGGCCGTCGTGGACGATGAGTGCATGACCGCTCCGGATACGGATGCGGCAACCTTGGCCAAGCGAGCCCGTCTCGGGGACGAGACGGCGGCTCGTGACTTGGTCGCGTTGCTTTATCCGTTGGTGATCAAGATCGTGCGGGCGCACCGCCCCCGCCGGGTCGACGAAGAAGACCTGGCCCAGACCATCCTGGCCCGGGTGTTCAGCGCCTTGGACCAGTACTCCGGCAACGTCCCGTTGGAGCATTGGGTTTCGCGGGTGGCGGTCAACACTTGTTATAACGCCCTGCGCGCGGAAAGCGTTCGGCCGGAATGGCGTTGGGCGGACCTGAGCGAAGACGAGGCCGAGTTTCTCGAACAGCGGGTGATGGCCGACCATGCCCCGCTGCCGGGCGACGCCATGACGGCCCGGGAACTCGCCGGCCGAATGCTGGAGGCGCTGCCTCCCAAAGACCGTCTGTTGTTGACTTTGCTGGATATGGAAGGCCGATCCATCAACGAAATTCGGGAGCTGACCGGCTGGAGCGCCGCCGTCATCAAGGTCCGTGCTTTCCGCGCCCGGTTGAAGCTGCGGAAACAGTTCGCCAATTTAGCCCAGGAGGTTCATTCATGAAGACCGACTACTGGCAGAAACTCACCCACCTTGCCCGGCAGGCGCCGGCGGCAGCGCCGGTTGAGGTTCCCTTTGGCTTGACGGATCGCGTCCTCGCCAATTGGCACCGCCGCCGGGCGGCTGAACCGGACCTCATCACGCTGTTGATGCCGTGGGTGCGTGGCGCCCTGGCGGCCTCGGTGGCCATCGCGGCGCTGACTTTCATGCTGACTCACTCATCCCTGCCCCAAACGGGAATCGATAGTTATGCGGTGGCCAAGGCCGCCAGCTACACCCCCCTCGTCCCATGAACAAAACCCGAATCATCACCTACCTTGTGGTGATCTTCCTGGCCGGGGCGGCCACGGGTGGGTCGGTGAGTTGGTGGGCGGCCAAGAACCTGCTGATGCGCCCCCCGGACCGGCAGCGCATGGCGGAACATCACCGGCAGATGTTGATCAAAGAGGTAGGCCTCTCCCCGGAGCAGATGACCAAGGCGGACCCGATCATCGACCGCACCGGGGCCGAGATCGAGCAGCAGTTCACCCGCACCTTCCAGGAAGTCGACGCGATCAGCCGCCGCTATTCCCAAGAGTTGATGGCCCTCATGGACCCGGCCCAGAAGGCCCGCTACGAGGAGCTCGAGCGCCGCCGGCAGGAAGATAAACGCCGCCGCCACGGACCCAAGACGGAACCGCCCCCGCCGGAGCCGCACAAACCGCCGCGTTGACGGCGCTTACCGCTGGTCGAGGCAGGCCCGCACGGTTCTGCCCAGCGTGGCGACGTCGAAAGGTTTGGGCAGGAAGCTGAAGCGATCGGCCGGGGAAAGGCCTTTCTGAGTGAGCTCCGCGCTGTAGCCGCTGGCAATGATGATCTTCAGGCCCGGCTGGGCGCGGCGCAAGCGTTGGGCGAGTTGCAGGCCGCTCAGGCCTTCGGGCATGACCAGATCGGTCAGGACCAGGTCGATCTCCCGCTGGTGGAGGCTCCAAAGCGCCATGGCCTCGAGGCCGTTGGCCGCCTCCAATACTTGGTAGCCCAGGGAATGCAAACACGCGCTGACGGTCCGGCGCACACTGGCCTCGTCCTCGACCAGCAAAATGGTCTCGTCCCCACGGGGCGGCGGCTGGTTATCGACGGTGGCGGAAGCCTTCGCCGTGGTCAGCGTGGACTCCGGCAGAAAGACCCGGAAAGTGCTGCCTTTGCCCGGCTGGCTCTCCACCTCGACCCACCCCTTGTGCTGGGCGGCGATACCCTGGACGGTGGCCAGACCGAGTCCCGTGCCCTTCCCCACGTCCTTGGTGGTGAAAAAGGGCTCGAAAATGCGGTTCAGGGTGGCCTCGTTCATGCCGCACCCGCCGTCGGCCACGGCGAGGCAGACAAACCGCCCTGCGCGACGGTCAGGGTGAAGCCGCGCTTGGGCTTCGTCGAACGCGCCGGCGGAGGTCGAAAGCGTGAGGGGACCGCCCTCGGGCATGGCGTCGCGGCCGTTGACGGCCAGGTTCACCACGACTTGCTCGAGCATGCCGGGGTCGGCGTCGATCCGCGGCAGACCGATCTTGCCATGGAAGCGAAGGTCGATGTGTTCGCCCAGCAGCCGGCGGAGCATCTTCAGGAGGTTCTCGATCAGCTCGTTCAGGTCGACCGACTTGACCTGCAGCACGGATCGCCGGCTGTACATGAGCAACTGCCGGGTCAGGTTCGCGCCCCGCTTGGCTTCTGCGGCCAGCTCTTTCAGGTCCGCCCGGGTTTCGTTGGCCAGGCCGGGTTCGGTCTGGAGAGCGTCCAAGTGCAACATGACGGCGGCGAGGAGGTTGTTGAAATCGTGGGCCACCCCCCCCACCAACTGCCCGATGGCCTCCATCTTTTGGGCCTGACGGAATTGCGCCTCGAGCCGCTGGCGCTGGGTGATATCCTGGATGACCGCCAGAAAGAAGGCATCGCCCTCCTGTTCGAGGTGCTGGAGCAGCACTTCCACCGGATAGCATGAGCCATCGGCCCGGCGGTGGCGGGTGGTGAAGGTCAACGACTGCTCCTCGCGCCGCCGCAGCGGGCCGACCAGGCGCTCGAAGGACTCGCGGGTGTGGTCCGGTTTGAGGTCGATCGGCGTGAGGCCGCGCAACTGTTCGAGCGAATAACCGAGGTTGCGGAGAGCGGCCTGATTGGCATAGCGGAAGCCGAGGGTGGCCGCGTCGAAGAGGTAGATTTCGTTGACGCTGGATTCGAGGGCGGTGGCCAGGGTCGTGCGCTCGCGCAAAGCCAGTCTGCGCTCCGTGGTGTCCCAAGCCACTCCCACCATGCCCGCCGGCTGGCCAGCTGCGTCGAGGATCACTTGCGCCCGGGCCGCCACGTAATGGATGCTGCCGTCAGGCCACACCACCCGGTATTCCGGTTGATAAAGCGCCCGGTGTTCCATGGCGAACATGAGGGCGACTCTTACTCTTTCCCGATCCTCGGGATGCACGGCTCGGAGAAACTCCGCCTGGGTGCCGCCGAAGGTGGCGGGATCGAGGCCGAGCAGCCGGCAGACCACATCATCATAGGTGCGGCGGCCGGTGGCCAGGTCCACCCGCCAGACGCCCATGTTGACCGACCGCAGGGCGAGATCCAGGCGGGCCTTGCTCTCGCGCAGTTCGGCCTCCGCGCGTTTGCGCTCGGTGAGCTCGCGGCAGAAGACCAGCGCGGCGTTCTGACCCGCGTATTGGGTGGCCACCGACACGATCTCGATGTCGATCTCCGATCCATCGAGGCGGAGAGCTTGGAGTTCGAAGGGGGGCAGCGAGCGCCCCTGTTGGTACAGCGCCTGGCCGCGAGCCCGCAGCCCGTCATGGTAGCGGGTGGGGAAGCGCTCGAACAGGGATTGGCCCATCAGACTGGCCGGCGAAGCAGCGCGGACCAGCTCCAAGCCGGCCCGGTTGGCATAGAGAAAACGGTAGTCCGCGTGGACGAAAATCGCCTCGGGCGCGCTTTCCACCAGGGTCCGGAACCGCTCCTCGCTCGCGCGCAACGCCGCTTCCGCGTCCTTCCGCTCGACGAGCTTCCAGGCGGCGCTCAGGAGGAGGGTGAGCTGCAGCACGTCGCCATGGGTGTAATCGGACGCCTTGTTGGCCACGCCTACCACCGCCACGATCCGGTCCCCGCTGAACACCGGCACGCTCATAAACCGGGTGAGCCCAACGTGGCCTTGCGGCAGACCCTGCTTCAGCGGGTGCGCGATGGAGAAGTCATTCAAGACGAAGGGGCCGCGTTGACGAACCACCTCGCCCCAGAGACCGGTTTTGGCCAATGCATAAACCCTCGCCGGCTCAGGAATCGCACAGTCCTTGAGCGCTGCTGCGGACCAATTATGGACGGTGAACTCCTGGGATCCGTCGTCGTAGAGAAAAAGGTACCCGTACTGGCTGGCGGTCAGCTCCACCGACGAAGTCAGGGCGAGATTGAGGAGTTCGCCCCGGGTCCGGGCAGCCATCTGGGCCAGGTCCGCAATGCGTTCAAGGCGCGCTTCGTTCAGCTGAAGTTCCTCCTCGGCCGTCTTTCGGGGGGTGATGTCCTCATGCGCCACCACGGCGAGGCAGGATCGCGGATCGGGGACGGGCGTCACGCGGACCAAGAACCACCCTTTGATCTCGGGACACGCATACTCGATTTCGAACCGGGGCGACCGCCCGGCCAGGACCTCCCGCAGCCCGGCGGCAAAGGGCGCCGCCTCCTCGCCGTGCGGTCCGGCGGCGTTGTCGCAGACTCGCAAATAGTTGTCCCCGATGCCCGCGGTGTCGCCCGGCAGACCGTGCCTCGAGGCGAAATCCCGCCAGGCTTGGTTGACCGCCACGATGACGCCGTCCTGGTTCACCACGGCGATGTGCGCGGAGAGCCCGTCCAGCACGCTGCGCGCAAACTGCTCCGCGTGGCTGAGCTCCTCCTCGGCGCGTTTGCGGGCGGTGATGTCCTCGATGCAGAGGAGCACCCGTCGCTGGCCTGCCACCGTGATCCGGGCCGCGCTGAGGCTGACCCAGAATTCGCGCGACTGCTCCCCCCGCACCAGCCTGGGCTGGGCCACTACGCCAGTGTGGGGGTGGCCGGTGGTCAGTGCGTCCAGCACCGTCTGCCGTAGCGCACACGAAGCGCAGTCCGGGCCGTAACCACACCCCCGCGGATCGTCCAGGGCCTTGATGCAGCCCAGGAGGTCTCCGCCATGCAGCCCGAGCAACTCGTTATCCGGGCGGGCCGCGAACTCCCGCGCGGCGCGGTTCAGGCGCACCACCCGGCGCTCCTCGTCCAGGAGCAGCATGATGACGGGCGCGTTTTCGTACACGGCGGTGAGTTCCGCCTGGCTGCTCTGCAACGCCGCCTCAGTGTGAGCGCGGGCCGTCACGTCCACAAACGACACCAGCACCCGATCCAGGGTTGCCTCGTGCCCGGGCACCACGGACAACGAAACGAACAGCCGAACCTCCCTGCCGGTGCGGTGCCGCACCGGCACCTCGCCCTCGAAATGCAGGCCCCCGGCCGCCAGCGTCGCCAACTCTTCCGCAAACACCGCGTAGGACGCCTCGGTGAACACCTGCGGCAGGTTGGTGATCAGGTGTTCCTTGCAGTGTTCCCCCAGGATGTGGACGCTGGTTTGGTTCACGCTCAGGATGCGCACCAGCGCGGCGCATTCCCGCACCGCCTCTGGATGCCCGGCGAAGAAACCGCGCCAGTCGGTCACCCCCGCGGCGCGCCAGGCGGAGAACTTCGTCTGGATGGCTGAAAAATCCTCCTCCCAGACCCCCATGGGCGCCTGCTCGAAGATCGACCGGAAACGGGCCTCACTCAGGGCCACCGCCTCCCCGACCCGCTTGCGCTCGGTGATGTCGATGTGCGTCCCAACCATCCGGGTCAGATGGCCATCGTCATCGTGGAGCACCGCAGCTTGGGCGAGAATGGCACGGTAGGAACCGTCCTTGTGACGGAACCCGTACTCGATCTGGTAATCCCGCCACGGAGCCGCCAAGAAGGCCTGCACCTGCTGCTCGGCGCGCGCCAAGTCGTCAGGGTGAACGCGGCTGCGCCATTCCTCGTAGGTGTCACCGATTTCGTGGTCCTCGTAACCGACTTGCCGCTTCCACTCGGGCGAGTAGTAGATGCGGCTGCTCCGCAAATCCCATTCCCAAAGCCCGACGTTACCGGCCCGCAAGGCGCGGCGCAGGCGCGCCTCGCTTTCGGTCAGGGCCTCCTGCGCCCGCCTCCGCTCGCCTCGTACCTCCCATTCCCGCAGGACGCGCGCCGCGCTTTGCGGCATGGCGGCAAAACTCTCCGGAGACTTGACGACGTAATCGAGCGCCCCGGCCCGGAGGGCCGCCACGGCCGTCGCTTCGTCGCCGTGGCTGGTCATGACGAGAATCGGGCACGGGCCGGCCTCCGGCGGGGACACCAGCACGTCGACCGCCCGGCCGTCAGGCAGGTTCAGATCGAGCAGGGCGAGGG
>CAYYMW010000123.1:0-5750 GCA_964472515.1 uncultured Verrucomicrobiota bacterium
GGTCGTCCCCATGACGCTGCTGCGGCGGAAGATCGCCGAACGTCTCGTCCAAGCGCAGCATCAGGCCGCGATCCTCACGACCTTCAACGAGGTCGACATGTCGGCCGTGATGGCCCTGCGCAAGGACCACCAGGAACGCTTCCTGGAGAAGCACGGAGTGAAGCTGGGCTTCATGTCCTTCTTCGTGAAGGCCGTGATCGAGGCGTTGAAGGAGTTCCCGCAGGTCAATGCCGAGATTCGCGGCACCAGCATCGTGTATCGGAACTACTACGACATCGGCATCGCCATCGGGGGCGGCCGCGGCCTGGTGGTGCCCGTGCTGCGCGGCGCGGAGCGGATGAGCTTCGCGGAGATTGAGAAGGCCATCGCGGCCTTCGCGCAGAAGATCAAGGAGAACACCATCAAGCCGGATGACCTGGCCGGCGGCACATTCACCATCACCAACGGTGGCGTGTACGGCTCGCTGCTTTCCACGCCCATCATCAATCCGCCCCAGAGCGGGGTGCTGGGCATGCACAGCATCCAAGAGCGGCCGATCGCGCTCAACGGTCAGGTGGTCATCCGCCCGATGATGTACCTGGCGCTGTCGTATGACCACCGGCTGGTGGATGGCCGCGAAGCGGTGACCTTCCTCAAGCGGATCAAGGAACTCGTCGAACACCCGGTCCGCATCCTCATCGAGATTTGACCATGCCTGCGCAAGAACATGATCTGGTGGTGATCGGCGGAGGCCCCGGCGGGTACGTCGCGGCCATCCGCGCGGCCCAACTCGGGCTGAAGGTCGCCTGTGTGGAAAAGGAACCCGTCCTCGGCGGCACCTGCCTGCGGGTGGGCTGCATTCCGAGCAAGGTGCTGCTCGAATCCAGCGCCCGTTACGACGAAGCGAAGAACCACCTCGCCCGCCACGGGGTCCGCGTGGGCAAGGTCGAACTCGACCTGCCCGCCGTGCTGAAGCGCAAGCAGGACGTGGTCGGCGCGCTCACCAAGGGCATCGACGCTCTGTTCCGCAAGCACAAGATCACGCGCTACGCGGGCACCGGCCGCCTGGCCGGAGCGGGCAGCGTCATCGTGCAAGGCAAGGAGGGCGAGACCGAACTCAAGGCCAGGCACATCATCCTGGCGACGGGCAGCAAGTCCGCCGCGCTCAAGGGCGTGGAGGTGGACGGCGACCGGATCGGCACCAGCACGGAGGCGCTGGCCTTTGCCGAGGTGCCCAAGGAGTTAGTCGTGATTGGCGCGGGCTACATCGGCCTCGAGCTGGGCATGGTCTGGCACCGCTTCGGCGCAAAGGTCATCTTCCTCGAATTCCTCAACCGCATCCTGCCGGGCATGGATGACGAGATCGCCGCCGAAGCCCAGCGCATCTTCACCCGCCAGGGGCTCGAATTCCGCTTGGGCACGCGCGTCACCGCCGCGCGGCGTGACGGCGAGGGGTGCATCGTGGAATGCGCCGGGGCGGAACCGATCCGTTGCGACCGCGTGCTGCTCTCCGTGGGCCGCGCTCCCAATACGGAAGGCCTGGGCCTCGACACGGTGGGCATTCAACTTGACGAGAAGGGGCGCGTCCCGGTGAACGACCGGTTGGCCACCAGCGCGCCGGGGGTCTATGCCATCGGCGACGTCATCCGCGGCCCCATGCTCGCCCACAAGGCCGAGGAAGAAGGCGTGGCGTGTGTCGAGGGGATTGTCAACGGCCACGGCCACGTGGACTACAATCTGGTCCCGGGCGTGGTGTTCACGCACCCGGAAATCGCCTGTGTGGGCCAGACCGAGCAGCAGCTCAAGCAGGCCGGCGTGGAGTACCGCAAAGGCGTCTTCCCCTTCCTGGCCAGCGGCCGGGCGCGCAGCCTCATGGCCACGGACGGCAAAGTGAAGGTGCTCGCGGACGCCAAGACCGACCGCGTGCTGGGTGTCCACATCATCGGGCCGCATGCCGGCGAGATGATCGGGGAGGCCGCCGCCGCCATGGCCTTTGGCGCCAGCAGCGAGGACATTGGCCGCGTCTGCCACCCGCACCCGACGCTCTCCGAGTCGCTCAAGGAAGCCGCCTTGGCCGTCGACGGTCGGGCGATTCATGCGTAGCGCGGCCGGTGAGCTTCCAGGGCTGACCGGACACCGTCCGCTTGGCGCTTCCCTCTGCCGCCGGGGGTTGCGTTGGTTTCTCATTGTATTTCAGGTCGTGAAATGATTTATTTCACGCTGTGAACGATCTTCGCGAACGGTGGTTTCTGCCGGTGCTGCAGTCCGCCTTGCGCATTTTGCCGGTCACGGTGGTCATCGGCGCCCGGCAGACCGGCAAGACCACCTTGGTGCGCCAGTTTTCGCCCCGCCGGACCTATCACACCCTCGACGACCTCGGCGTCCTCGACCAGGCCACGCGCCACCCCGAGGCCCTGCTCGCCGACCGCCCGGTCACCCTCGACGAAGTCCAGCGCACTCCCTCGCTTCTGCTCGCGGTCAAACGAGCGGTCGATGAGCGCCGCATCGCCGGCGACTTCCTGCTCACTGGCTCAGCCAATCTCCTGCTGGGAGGCCGGGTGGCGGACACCCTGGCAGGCCGGGCGGTTTACCTGACGCTGCCCCCGTTCTGCCCCACCGAATGGCAGAGGCGGGTTGGAGCGTTGACGATGATTGACCGGCTATTCGCGCCAGAATTTGACTATCGGGAGTGGCCGAACGAACCCGGAGACTGGACCGCTTGGTTGTTGCGGGGAGGCTTTCCGTCCGCATTGGCTCTCGAAGCGGACGAGGACCGTGCGATGTGGCTGGGGGCGTATACGCAAACCTACCTCGAACGTGACTTGCGGCAATTGAGTGAAGTGGCGAGCCTGCCGGATTTCCAGCGGCTCATGGTCCTGGCGGCGCACCGCACCGGTCGTTTGGTCAACCAAGCCGACCTGGCGCGAGATGCCGGGTTGAGCCACCCGACCGCCCATCGGTACCTCAACCTGCTGGAAGCCGGCTGCTTGATCACGCGGCTACGGCCCTACTCATCGAATGCCAGTTCCCAACTGGTCAAAGCGCCGAAATTGCAGTGGATGGACTGCGGTCTGGCCGCCTTCCTGGCGGGCATCCGCAGCCGAACAGAAGCAGCGCGCCGGCCGGACAGCGGTTTCTGGCTGGAACAAACCCTTTACCAGAGCCTCCAAGCCTGGGCGAGCCTGGCCCCCTTGAAGCGCCGCATCCACTTCTGGCGCGACCGGGCGGGCCACGAGGTCGATTTCATCATCGAGGAAGAAGGCCGGCTCGTCGCCATTGAAGTCAAGACCGGCGCGCAGGCGGGCATGGCGGAAACCGCCGGCTTGCGGGCGTTCTGCGCCTCGCTCAAGCCCCGGAACAGCCTGGCCCGTGGCGTGGTGTTGTACGCCGGCCGCCCCCGTCCGCTCGATGCATCCATGGTCGCGCTGCCGTGGGGCTGGCTTGTCCCCGCCGTCTAGCGCGTTCCTTCGCCAGCGCGGCACGCTTGCGTCGACCGCCTGCTTCCGCCTCCCGCCGGAAGCCTGGCGCAACGCGAATTCCGCCCACGTCCACATTGTTCAGCAAGACTTGGCGCTCGCGAACGCCGAGGCTGACCGTGTGTTGAGGGCGCAAATCATCGGGCCCGCGCCTCAGAATCCGCTGATATGACCAGCGGTGACTCCACCCCAGCCACTCGTGGAAACGCCACGACCTCTCCCCTCTCGGCCCCCTTCAAGGGGCGCTCCGCAACGCTTCCGTTGCGGCCACCTATCCATTGGTTGTAGCCCGCGGCTACAGGCGATTCGTCGCTCCACGACGAACCCAGAGCGCGGAACTCACTTGAAGAGGCCCCTGTTGGGGCTGGGGCCTAGCGGCTAAGCACTTGGAGATCAGGGTGATATCGATATCGAAAGTCGACTTTAGATTTAGCGTCTGAATATAAAGTGCACTATGTTCGGTCGTTGGGACACCAGAGTCTGGCGGAAGAAGCAGGGTGGACCCACCCCTTCATGCACAACCTCGCCACACGTGCGACTTGAACAACCCGGTCGCACCGGATGTCCATGACCACAGCATTGCGTGATGCTGAACACCCCGAACGAACCACAACGGTCAGCTCGGCACCAGTTGCGCGGGCGGCTGAAGACCGGGTTCTGGCTGGGCGTACTTCTACTGGCGTCGGGAGTGTGCTGGCTGACTTCGCTCCCACCCTACTACAGGACCGGGCGAATACTTGATCTGCTGGCGGATCCGGGTGAAACGGGCACCGATCCGCTCCTGAAGCCGCGGACATTGGCCTTCGACCCCAGCGCCGTTCCCAACGCTCTGGCCGAATTGAGGTCACGCGCCCTGCTGGAGGCAGCAGTGCGACGAAGCGGGATCTGCTTTGGAGCGGTCAATGAAGCCATCGAACGGCCCCCTGCCACGCTTCGGTCTGTGGTGGACGACCTGCGCAGCCGCATCGAGGTTCAGCAGATGCGCGGCCCCGCGTTGGTCTATCTGTATGTTCACGGGGAGCACCCTGATGAGGATGCCAGAGTCGCCAAAGCCATCGCCGAAACCTACCTCGAACCACGGTTGGCGAAGCTGATGGCATCCATCGACAAGGAACGGACGGCAGGCTACCCGGTCGACATGCCCTTAGTAGTCTCCGAAGAGATCGACCGCGAGCTTTCACCCCATCCGCAGGTGACGTGGGCGACGGGAGTCGCAGGCGCCGGTGCCCTGCTGGCCAGCCTGTCCGGTATCTCGCTCTCCCGAATGCGGACCACCCCACGGTAGCCACACCCACGGGTGACCTCCGACTCAAGCGGCGCGGAGTAATACCAAACGTCGAGTGCCGACTCACGTTGTGACGGCAGTAACGTAACCCCACGGCCACAGGGGACCGCCACGGCAAGGTGGCGCGATCCCCGGGGGCACCGGCGGCCTGCAGTCTTCAAGGCCGTTGGTGGTTGGCAGCGCCCGGATTCATATCAACGGCCTCCCGCGCCCTCCGTCGCGCGCGACCAAAGGACGATATCCCGAACCGTCTACTTCGCCGCGCGGTTGGCGGACCGGCTGGCCCGGTAACCAGCTTCGCGGAAGGCGGCGATGGGGTCCAAGGCCGCCCCTTGGCGCCGGCGGACCTCGGCCAGGATGGGTGAGACGTCTGTATCGAACGCCATGCGCAACACCCGCTCAGCCATGACCACGTCGTTGGCCTGCTGGTAGTGTTCGAGGGCTTCCCGGTCGACGAGCAGCGCCTTGGTGTGGGCGCGGTGCACCTCCATGGCCGAGACCATCAACTCCTCGATGGGGTCCTTCACGCTCGGCGAGCCATCCAGCATGTGGATGGGCCGGAAAACCGGGCGGAACTTGCCCACCTGCGCGTCGGAGGCGGCATCCACCAACTCATTCAGGACGAGGAAGAGTTGGTAGGGCTTCAAGGAGCCAGCCGCGAGGTCGTCATCTGCGTGGCGCGAATCGTTGAACTGAACGGCCCCGAGCCGGTTGACCGAGATCAGCCGCGCAACCACTTGCTCGACGTTGCTGTTGGGCAGTTGCTGGCCCAAATCGACCAGGCAAAAGGCCTGCGGCCCAAGGGCCTGGGCGACCATGAGCGAGGTGCCCCAGTCCGGGATGACCGCCGCGTAGCACGCCGACAGGACGGGATGATGCTTGAGCAACAGCCGGCAGCCTTGGGGCAGCGCGCTGTAAACGTTCTCCAGCGAGTCGATCACCCGATCCAGGCCGCGCCGCAAATGCTGCTGGCCCGGACAGCAACCGCCATCTGACAGCGACACCAGCAG
>CAYYMW010000123.1:5760-16520 GCA_964472515.1 uncultured Verrucomicrobiota bacterium
CCCAGCGCGCGCCCCGCCTCCACGCCATTCACGTGCTGCTCGATGGCCTGACGACGCACGGCCGGGTCGGTGTGACTCACCGATCCATGCCGATAGGAGTGTTTGCGCCCGGGGGCGTCCTCCTGAGTGTCACTGAGGACCACCTGGCAGCCCAGCCCCAGCCGGCGGGACAGGCGGCGGAAAGCCGCGGCATCCGCCGGCAACTCCTGGGGGCACTGCAAGGACACCGAAGGGGCGATCCCGGTGAGTTGATGCGCCACGGCGGCATCCGTCAAGGCCTCCTCCACGTCGCCCGGCAAGCCGGGGAGCGGAAAGCGCTCCGGACGCCCACCCCGCAGGCCAAAAGCCCGGCAGGGCAGCGTCACCTCGAAGCGGGCGGCGGCCTTGACCACCCTATCGAGGCGCAATCCCCGCCTTTTCAGGCTGGCGGCGAGCGCCTCAAGCTGTTCCTGGTGGACCGCCTCCAACGCGGCGTTGGCGGCCAGAATCGACTCCGGCGGGATCGGAAGTGTTTTCATGGCAGGTCCTAAGGTACTCTAACATAGCAGAGAACCCGCCGGATTTCATGGAAAAACGCCGCCCGGGAACGGTTTGGCCCTCCAGTCGCGGCCTCCCGACCGGGGAGTGTCAGCGAGCGCTCCAGTCCTTGGGCAGGTCGTCGCGGTTGGCGATGCGCGGGCTGGCCAGCAGGTCCGCTACGTTCTGGTTTTGGGCCAGACTCCACTTGGAGTTCCAGGACATGAAGAAGACCGCCTCGGGGAAGTTCTTCTGCAAGCCCTCGCCGAACCGCCGGTAATCGTAGTCACCCGGTGGATTCTGGGGCCCATGCGGCCCGTATTCCGTGAACCCGAAGGGCTTCCCCAGCGTCACGACTTCCCGGACCCCGCGGATATGCTCCGGATCGATGAGATCGGTGTAGGCGTCGATTCCGACCAAGTCCGTGTAGGCATCGCCGGCGTAATAGGCGGCGGTCTTGTTGCCGTGGTTGGGACCGTACACCCATAGGAGGTTGTCCAGGTTCTTGGTCTGGGTGAAGTAATCGAACATGTGGCGCCAGACTTTGATGAAAGCCTCGGGTTTCTGCGCCCCCCACCAGAACCAACCGCCGTTCATCTCGTGGAAGGGCCGCCACAGCACCACCACCCCGGCGTCCTTGAGTTCCTGCAAGCCCTGGGCGAGTTCGTCGAGTTGCTTCATCCAACGCTCGTGGGTCGGCGAGGCAGGATCAAGCAAGGTGGCGATATCCACCCCCTTTTCGCGCAACCCGCCGCCATTGGGATTGGCGGGGTTGTACAAGTGCGCGCTCACGGTCACCAAGCCACCGGCCTTCCAGTAAGCCACCGCCGCCTGGTTCGGATTGGCCCAGTGCAGCCGCCCCCGGCTGAAATCCGCGTAGTCGACCCCCAGCAGGGCAGGCCATTTGCCAGTGTTCGTGTGGACCTGCTCCATGATTCGCAGATCGGTGCCCGGACCGAAGTTGGAAAACTGGCCCGACAACACCCTGCGCTCGGTGCGGTTGGTGAGGCTGTGGAAAAACGCCAGGACCGAGCGGGCAGTGGCGGAGGCCTTGGGGTTGGCGGGAACCGGACCTTCGGCCGCCGCGGAGGTTCGGACCACTGCCAGCAGCATCAGGGCCGCCAGCCAACACGCGAGTCTGCATTGCATACCACGGTGGACGCCTCATCCGCCCCGGACATTCGATCTTCCGGCGGCCATCCTCTCCGGCGCCTGACGCATGCCAGCGTCCCTCCTCTGAAGAAACGTGGTGCCCCGCGACTTGGGCCAATCCTCCGGGGTGGCACACCACGGTCGCAACGGAGCGTGGGCCAATACCCGGCGGTCTGACCAAGCCGACGACACTGGAGCGCAAAGAGTTGTTCAATGAGCGTGGCTTTGCGCCACCGGCTTGGCCGGCCGCCCCTCGCACCTTCAAGGCGCGGCGCCGGTTTGCGCGGGAGATTTGACAATCGGCGAGGTTTTGTTCAGGTTTCACGCTCTTGTGGCGTGCAGACGCTGGCAGGTATTGTGGCACCCGGGTTGCACCCACAGGTTACTGGCATGGGAAAAGCATTGATCATCGCCGAGAAGCCGTCGGTAGCGGGCGACATCGCCAAAGCCCTCGGGGGCTTTGCGAAGCACGACGACTTCCTGGAAAGCGACCGCTATGTGATCTCCTCAGCGGTCGGTCACCTTCTGGAGTTGAAAGCGCCGGCCGCGTTTGAAGTGCAACGCGGCAAGTGGACTTTTGCCCACTTGCCGGTGATCCCGGACCACTTCGACCTGGCACCGATCGACAAGAGCGCGGGCCGGCTCAGAGTCCTGGTCAAGCTCCTCAAACGCAAGGATATCGATAGCGTCATCAATGCTTGTGACGCGGGCCGCGAAGGGGAGCTGATCTTCCGCTATATCATGCGGCATGCCGGGGTGGAGAAGCCGGTGGAGCGCCTGTGGCTGCAATCCATGACGCCCTCGGCCATCCGGGACGGTTTCTCCCGCCTGCGCACGGACCGGGCCATGCAACCGTTGGCCGACGCGGCCGTCTGCCGGTCAGAGGCGGATTGGCTGGTGGGGATCAACGGCACGCGGGCCATGACGGCGTTCAACTCGAAGTCGGGCGGGTTCCACCTGACAACGGTGGGCCGGGTGCAGACGCCGACGCTGGCCATCGTGGTGGAGCGCGAGGAGCGGATTCGGAAGTTCGTCCCGCGCGACTATTGGGAGGTGCACGCGACCTTCCAGGCCCAAGCTGGCACTTACACCGGGCGGTGGTTTGACGAGAAGTTCACCAAGGAGAAGAACGGCGATTCCGAGCTGAAGGCGGAACGGTTTTGGGACGTGCGGCAGGCGGAGGCCATCCGATCCAAATGTCTGGGCAAAAACGGGATAGCTACCGAGGAGAGCAAGTCCTCCACGCAAGTCTCCCCGCTGCTGTACGACTTGACCACGCTACAGCGTGAGGCGAACGGTCGGTTTGGCTTCTCCGCCAAAACCACCCTGCAGATCGCGCAGTCCTTGTACGAAAAGCACAAGGCTTTGACCTATCCGCGTACCGATTCCCGCGCGCTGCCCGAGGATTACCTGGAGACGGTCAGGCAGACCTTGGGCGCGATGCACGCCACGGCTTACACCAACTTTGCCGATCAGATCTTGCGATCCGGCTGGGTGCGCCCGAACAAGCGCGTCTTCGACAACGCGAAAGTGTCGGACCACTTTGCCATCATCCCCACCTCGCAGCCGCCCAAGCACTTGAGCGAGGTGGAAGCGAAGATCTACGACTTGGTGACCAAGCGGTTTCTGGCGGTATTCTATCCGCCAGCGGAGTTCCTGGTCACCACCCGCATCACCCGGGTGGAAGGGGAACCGTTCAAGACCGAAGGCAAGGTGCTGGTCAACGCCGGGTGGATGGCGGTGTACGGCAAGGAAGTCGAAAGCGACGACACGCCGAACTTGGTGCCCATCCAGCCCAAGGAAGTGGTCGATACCACCGCGGTCGAGATCAAGGCGGCCCAGACCAAGCCGCCGGCCCGGTTCACTGAGGCCACGCTCCTCTCCGCCATGGAAGGCGCGGGCAAGTTGATCGAGGACGAGGATTTGCGCGAGGCTATGAGCGCCAAGGGCTTGGGCACGCCGGCTACGCGCGCCTCGATCATCGAGGGCCTGCTCTTCGAGAAGTACCTGCTCCGCCACGGCCGGGAGTTGGAGCCCACCCCCAAGGCTTTCAGCCTGATCACTCTCCTGCGCGGGCTGAGCGTTCCCGAGCTCTGTTCCCCCGAGCTGACCGGCGATTGGGAATACAAGCTCAAGCAGATGGAGCGCGGCGAGTTGGCCCGGCCGGAGTTCATGCGCCAGATCGCCGAGATGACGCGCCATATTGTGGGCCAAGCCAAATCCCACGAGAGCGATACCGTGCCCGGCGACTACGTGTCGCTCAAGGTGCCTTGCCCGAAGTGCGGCGGGGAGATGAAGGAGAACTACAAGAAGTTCCAGTGCCAGCAGTGCGACTTCGCGCTCTGGAAGATCGTCTCGGGACGGCAGTTCGCTCCGGAGGAGATCGAGGAGTTGCTCTCCAAGCGGACGCTGGGACCGTTGGCGGGATTCCGCAGCAAGCTGGGCCGGCCGTTCTCGGCGATCGTGAAGCTGACGCCGGAGTTCAAGGCGGAGTTCGATTTCGGGCAGGACGACGCCGCCAACGGCAACGGCAGCGACACCCCTCCGGACTTCAGCCAGCAGGAACCGCTGGGCCAATGCCCGGTCTGCCAGGCGCGGGTGTTCGAGAGCGGGATGAACTACGTCTGCGAAAAGGCTTTCGGCAAACCCAAGGGCTGCACCTTCCGGTCCGGCAAGGTCATTCTGCAACAGACCATCGACCGCGCCCAGCTTCAGAAGCTCCTCACCACCGGGAAGACCGACCTCTTTACCAAGTTCATCTCGCGCAAAGGCCGGCCGTTCTCGGCTTTCCTGGTGCTCGAGAAGGGCGGCAAGGTCGGCTTCCAATTCGAGGAACGCAAAGGCAAGGGCGCGCGCAAAGCCGCCAAATCGGCGGAACCGGCGGCGCCCGTCGACTTCACCGGGCAGACCTCGCTGGGGAAGTGCCCCAAGTGCGGCAGCCCGGTCTACCAGAGCGAGACCCACTACCTGTGCGAGAAATCGCAGGCCGCGACCAAGCCGTGCAAGTTCAAGTCCGGCAAGGTCATCCTCCAACAACCGATCGAACCGGCCCAGATGGAGAAATTGCTGGCCACCGGGAAGACCGACTTGCTCACCAAGTTTATCTCCAAGGCCGGCCGTCCCTTCCCGGCGCAGTTGGTCCTGGGCGAGGACGGCAAGGTGGGCTTCGATTTCCCCGAACGCAAGAGCGAGGAACCCGCAGGCGGGCATTAAGGCAGCCTGCGGGCCGGTTCGGCGATCGGGCGCAGGAAGGCAGGCCGCTTAGGGCCGGGGGGGCAGATGGCTTCTCGCGGGGGCGGTGTGGAGGCGGCGAAAGAGCCGGTCGCGGAAGTGGTAGACCAAGGCGCAGGCCAGGAGCAACAGTCCAAGGTTCCGCCAGAACGACGGCCGGGCCAGCGGGTGCATCCGGGTTTCATCAAGCTCCGCCGGCACCGCCGAGGCTCCCGAGGCGGCTTCGATCGCCAGTTCGGCGCGGCGGCTGTCAGCCTCCTTCACCATTCCCGTGATCATCGCCTGCCGCATCTCCAACTTTTGTTCGTAGCGTTGTTGGGCCGCTTCCTTGCGCTGGGCCTCCGATTCCTGTCCGCGCCGTTCGAGGTATTGGGCCTGGACCGCCGGGGAGGCCGCCTGAATCTCGGGCGGCAGCGGGTCAACGGCCCGAAGCGAGAGGGCCAACGGCCAGCACAAGGCGGCACCGAGCGTCAGCAGGGTCAGTCCGCGCCCGGCGCGGGCGGTGGGAGCAGCGAAAGCAAGGAGGGGCTTCATGGGGAGCGAAAAGCGGCACCGGCTAAGGCCCGGCCACATAGTAACCTTCGACCGGCTTGATTTCATCGATGCGCTCGATGCGCGCCCGGATCGCCACCGGCAACCCCAGGTCGATGTAACGGTTGGGATCGTTCGAGTAGCGGCTGTGAATCCGGGGATCGTAATTGAACTTCAGGGTGCTGGTGAAGATGATCGCCTCGTCCCGGCAAATCAAGGCCCCGTTGAATTGCGCGTTGCTCTTGCTCATGCGCATCGCAATGGCGTGGTTGCAGTAGAACACCCCGTCCAGACGGTTGAAGTTGGCGGTGGAGACCGTGTCGTACGCGTTGGGCGTCCCGCTGGTGGTGGGGTAGTTGCCGATCTTGCCGGCGCGGGTGGCATCCATCGTCAATTGGGTCGTGTAATTGTAGTTGCCGTCAATGATGCCGTCGCCGTCGGCATCGTAGGAAGTCGTGGTCACCCAGTTTGTGCCGACCTGATGGTAGTAGGAGGTGGTGTCGTCCGGAGTGCCACGGATGCCGTCAGGACCCAGACTGGCTTCGCCTCCCACGTTCTTGAGCCCGTAGGAAGCGGGGTCGTAACAGTTGGCCTTCCAATCCGAGGTGTTGACCTGGCCACCCAGAATCGCTTCCCGCACGGCAAAGGCCACCAAGTCTTTGTTGTCACTGATGGCGGTTTGCACCCAGGCGTCCCTGTTCGCCGGAGTCATGGAAGTGGGCGGGGTGCTGAAGCTGGGACCGTTCACGTAAGTCATGTCCCCGGCGAGATACAGATTACCGCCAACATAGAGGGTGCCGCGTCCCGTAATCGGGCCGCTGATCACCACATCGCCGGGAATCACCACGGGCCCGCTGATCTTGATCGGGTCGGTGGCCGTGCCTTTCAGATAGAGGCCGGGCTTGGCGGCGTCGGTGCGGACTTTGTCCACCACCAGGGTGGCGCCGACGTAGAGCTTGCCCGCCTTGTTGGTCGCCTGTTGCTGGTAATAGGTGAAATCGAGCAGGTTGGGCATCTGTACCCGCGGCACGCCGGACTTCACATAGGAGATGGGGTCGTTGCCCGCTAAACCAATAAAGGGTGGCGTCGAGTTGAAGGGATCGACCTTGACGCCGTTGGATTCGATGTTGCCGTTGGCGAGCACCCCCCCATTGACCGTGGGATTGCCCTTGAAATCGAAGTCCCAATTCGCGCGGTTGTCGCCGTTGCCGGTGATCGAGGATCCCCACCACCAACCCCAGTTGTTCAGAAAGTACTCGTAATCGAACACCACGCTGGGCGGGTTTTTGCGCGTCACCGCCTGGATCGTCCGGATCCGATTCACCACCTGGGCCGAGACCGTCACCCGATAGAGGTTGGCCAGACCGGAAGGATCGTTTTCGATGGTCACCCAAGCATCCTTGAGCCCGCTCGCCGGATCCGCCCGTTGCTGCGCCAGGTACGGCAGCGTCAGGGTGCCCTCCGAAAGACTGTACTGTCCCAAAAAAGCGGCGGCGGCGCCGCCATCTACGGAATCGGCGATGACTTGCACGGCCCAACTGAGGGCGTTCTCCGCGTGGTAATAGGCCTGATTGGAAGTCCAGCGCGCGTTCTCGGTGCGCGCACGGTAAGAGGTGAGTTCGACGACACTCAGGGTGGTCATCCCCATGATGCCGGCGAAGACAAGAGTGGGGAGCAACGCGGAAGCGCGGGTCCGGTGCGGACGCCAGGGCCGGTGGGTAACTGCAGGGCGATACATGATGGGGAACCTCCAGCTAGTTGTTGCGCATCTTGACACTAAAGGTGCGCAGGATGCGCGTCTTCTTGAGGGAGCCGCTGGCGTCCTTGCGGCCCGCGAAAGTGTTGTCGTCAAACTCGACAAAGACATTTAAGACCGAGGAATCGGGAGACCCGTCAAGTTTGAAGGAAGAATAGAAGTACATGTTGCGCAGGACCATCATGCTGGCCTTGCCGCTGGGGGCGAAGAGCACCAACTCGTTCCCCGAGACGGACCGATCCGGATCGTGCGTTACTTTGCCGGAGGCCGCGTCGTAGATGATCTCCTCGCGCGGGTAGGTCGGCGTCTGGCCGCGCGCCATCACCACCCGGCGAAAAAAGGGAGAGCCGGCGGCGATGGGATCCGCCAACAGGATCGTCTCGCTCGCGCTCATGGAGCGGACCAACCGGGTAAGCTTGTCCTCGAGAATGCCGGCCTGCTGCTGAAGGGTGACGTCCACTAATCCGCGCCGCTGTTCCTTGGCGACCTGCACCACCAGCGTCAAGAGCGTGCCAATGACCAGGACCCCGACGGCGGACGAGACGATCATCTCGATGAGCGTCATTCCCGCGGCGAACCGCCAGCGCTTGGCCCGCCGCAAACGCTCAGCCATCCCGACCGTGGCCGGGCCTGTGTACCGTTTTCCGCAAATGCTCGTTGGTTTCCTGGACAGCATGGCAGCCTTGCTTGTTTGGCTTAGAGATCCCGCACGCGCACCACATCCAACCTTCGGCTCATGAAGTCACCATTGCCCATGGGGGGGCGCCAGCGAACCTCGACGAGCAGGTGTTTCGTGTGCGGCAGCCCGCTCACATTGGTCGTGCTCAACACCACGCGCAGTTCGGGGCTCCGGTTGGTCAGCCAAACCAAGTCAGGGTGAAAGGTCTGGTAATTGGTGGTGTTTAGCGAAAACCAGTTCGTCGACGTGGGGATGGCGATCCGCGGAGCGCCCGCCAAACCGTTGTAAAGACCGTTGATCGGCGAATTGGTCGCCACGTTGGCAAACTCCAGACCCTTGACTTGCTCGACGTAGTGCTGGAGGAAATCCGACATGATTCCGCGGTCCAGATCGCGGTAGTTGCTCATCCGCGCCAAATACATGGCGGACAAGTTGACAAAGACCAGCAAACCGACCACGCCGACGGCGATCATCAATTCGGCCAACGTGAACGCCCGCGCGGCCCGCCTCCGGGAGGCAACTGGCGCAACGGCGCGTTCACCCATTCCTGGACTGTACTGAAATAGGACCATATGACCCCATTAATAGTGTCAAGCAGACTAAAGCAATTCGACTGCCATGTCAAAAGAGCAACCGCCTTCAGGTGCCGGCACTGCGAGGGTAAGCATCCTCCCTGCAGCCACACTGCATTCCGCGCTGGCGTCCTGGTCCACGCTCGGCTAGATTGCTTGTCATCGGTCTACTGCTTATGCGCAAGCCTTTCCGACCCTTCGCGTTGGCGCTGCTTCTCACCCTCGCGGTCTGGGGACACGCCCAAACTCCGGCCCCGGCAACGGCATCCGAGCTCCTGATGAGCACTTTCGGCAGGTTGGTACCCTTACTTGAGCCGGTTTCGCCACTTGAACCTAAGACATTGAGCGCCAAGGTCGTTGTATTAGAGGCAACCGCCCCGTTGTCAGGGTTGGCCGGACAGTCCGCCGAGGTGGCGTACCAAGCGCCTGACCGCTTTCGTCTGAGCGCCACGGTTGAGCGCCATCCGCTCACGATGGGCCGGCTCGGGCAGGAAATGTGGATCTACTCCCCCGGAAAGCAGTTCGGCACGGTGGGCAGGACCGGGATCGCGCGTTTCTCGGCACTGCCCAACAGCCTTGCCACCAACTTATTGCCGCCGATCAAGCTACCGCTGCCCCGGGAACAACTCCTCCTAGCCCCCCTGCTGATGTTGGCGGAGAGTCTGCCGTCTGAGACGGTTGACGGCCAAGCCTGCCACGTCGTCAAGGCCACCCCCCAACCGGCGGCGATGCAGGTCTACAAGGTCCCGGCCTTTGAGTTGACCCTGTGGATCCGCGACACGGATCAACTGCCGGCCCGGATCAAGGTGAAGCATCCTCGCGGCGCCAGCCTCACCGTGGAGCTTCAGGGTCTGAAGGTTGAACCAGCCTGGCCGGACAAGGAATGGCAGATCGCCGCTCCGGCTGGGGCCAAGATCGAGACGGTTGCGTTGTCGCATCTGACCCGGTTCCTACCGGCCGCGTTCTCCGTCTTGACGGCCAAGGCCCCCACCCTGCCGCCCAGCACGGGCGCGCGCAAGGTGCTGGCGACCGAAGGGAGCGGCTGGCTCGAAGACTACGACGGCACGCGCGTGCTTCACCTCCAAGGCACGCCGGAGGAAATGGGCCGCCAACACGGCGTGCTCATGAAGCCGTCCGTCCGCGATCTGGTGAACAAAGTGGTGTACGGGATTGGCGTGGGGAGTTCGTTCGAGAAGGGACGCTGGTTCTTCGGTGAAATCGAGGAGGCGCAGCGGCGGTTGCGTCCGTTTATCGACGAGCGCCACCTCCGGGAGATGGATGCCTTGGCGGACGCCTCCGGACTGGAACGGCAGGAAGTTCGCCTGGCCAACATCTTCCCCGAGCTCTTTCATTGCAGCGGGTTCGCGGTGTATGGCAGCTCCACGGCCGGGGGGCGCATGTACCATGGACGCATCCTGGACTACATGCGCGGAGTGGGGCTCGAGGGCAATGCGGTGGTCATCGTACACCGGCCGGAACAGGGGCACGCCTGGGTCAACGTGGGCTACGCCGGGCTGGCAGGCACCGTCACCGCCATGAACGAGCAGCATATATCAATTGGCGAGATGGGGGGCCGCGGCGAGGGGAATTGGGATGGCAAACCGATGGCCGAATTGCTCCGCGAGGTGATGGAGCGGGCGTCCACGCTGGATGAGGCCCTGGCCATCCTCCAGCGCGGCCCGCGCACATGCGAGTACTTCTACGTGGTGGCGGACGGCCGCGCCAAACGCGCGGTGGGCATCGCCGCCACGCCGGCGAGCTTCGAGGTCATCCAGGCAGGACAAAGCCACCCCCGGCTCCCGCATGCCATTGCGGACGCCGTGGTGCTGAGCGCGGGCGACCGTTACGAGAAACTGGCCGCCCGGGTGAAGGAGCAGCATGGCAGGCTGGACGAGGAGAGCGCCCGCCATCTGATGGACCGGCCGGTTTGCATGAAATCGAACATCCACTCGGTCCTGTTCGCGCCGGACACGCTGGACTTCTGGGTCGCCAACGCCGATGCGGACCACGAGGCCAGCCATGCGCGCTACACGCGGTACAATCTGGCGGCGCTGCTCCAAGGACCGCCAGATCAACCCTCCGCCAGTCCCAGCCGATAGTATCAAGGCACCAAGCCTCAACCGAGGCTCACCCGGGCCGTGCAAATCTACACGCGGTACAAGGGATCACGGAAGCGCCCCAGTTCCTCCGGAGGCTGGTTCTACGGGCTGTTGACCGCCGTGTGCCTCGGCTTGGTGGGCTGGCTGCTCTGGCACAGCCGCCCCCACCACCAGGCTCCTCCGCCGGCCCCGGTCACGCCCAAGGCCGCCGCGCCAGTCACGCC
>CAYYMW010000124.1:0-16407 GCA_964472515.1 uncultured Verrucomicrobiota bacterium
GCCTTCTCAAGGGTTCTCCACGCCGCGCGGTCCCGGGTGCCGGAGTTCGCGTCATCCCCGCGTTGGGCGTCCACGTGATAGTCGGTCGCACGGAGGGCGGTGCCCAAGAGTACCAGCGCTGCAAGCCAGGCCGGAGCCCGGTATGCCAGCGGCGCGCGGGGGAGAGGAGATCGGGCATTCATCGTCTTGAAGCAGGGGCGGGCGAACCACCTCGTTGCGCGAAGCGGCTCATCGTGTCGGCAACCCCTTCGCAAGTTCCCGCGCCAACGCCTCGGTAAACACGTGGCGTCCTTCCCCATTCAGGTGCGTGGTGGACGCAAAGAGATCATTCGGCAACGTGACGGGCAGGTTGGTCAGTAGCAGGTCCGGTTCCAGCCAGCCCCCCCATTGCCGCAGCATGCCCGCAGCGGTCTCCGCATGGTTTGCCAGCGCGAACCCGGCTGGCGAGGGAGTGAGCCCCACAGCCAGGCGGGTGCCCGCCGGCAACTGACGTCGGAACGCATGGCTCTCCGCCTCGATCCGCTTGGCCAGGCGGTACTCGGCGTTGCCACGCGCCTCCGCAGCGGAGAAGCTGTTCGGATCGACCGCCGCCCCCCGATGCTGCCGGAGGTGACGCCAAAGGTCGGCTGAAAAACCGTAGAAGCGGCCAAACTCCCCCGCCAGCGGCACCGGAATGCACCGGGAGAGCACCCGGCTCCGCAGGTCGCTCAGCCCGAAGAACTGCTGCAGCCCCGCCAGCGCCCCCGGCTGATCAGGCACCCTCTGCCCTTCAACCAGCGAACGGAGCAGCGCTTCATGGTACGAGGAGGTTTCGCGCAACCGCAGGGCCTCGGGATGCATGAGCAGCAGCACCCACTGCGGCGAACCCGGATGACGTTGCGCGTACGCCGCCAGCAACCTCCCCTGCGCCTCCAAACCCAGGTAGCTCATGGTGGCCAGGCACAGGCTCGAACGCCCGGTGCGGGTTGCCAGCCGGACCGGTTCCACCCCCATCAGGCAGGAGGAATCACCCAGCAGGAGCATCTCCGCCGGCTCCGCCGTCAAGGCGGCGGCGGCCTGATGGGCAAGGACGGTGTGGTCCATGTCTTGGAGCGGACGGGCCGAAGGCAGCAGCCCGGCGGCGACCCCCACCCTGACGACCAACGCCACCAGCGCCAGCACCGCCAGGCTCGGGCCAAGCCGTCGCACCACGTCCTTCAGCGTATAGTCATAGTGATGGCTGTCCATGGTCAGAACTGGAAATAGATGAACGGGGAGGCATCGCGCTCCCAGTAGAGCAACACCGCCGCCAGCAGCACGCCCTCCAACAGCGCCAGCCACCACCACCTGAGCCGCACCGGTGCCAGAAGGTCCTGGCGCCACGCTTGCCATGCCTGCATGACCGCCAGCGGCAAAGCGAACCACGCCAGCGTCAGCAGGTAACTGCCAATCCACGGCGGGAGCGAGCCGTCGGCCAAGGCGAGCGTGAATTGGGCCACTTGCGCCATCGAGGTCGCGCGGAACAACAGCCAGCCGTAGAGCACAAACGCCATGGTGCCCGCCCAGGCCACCGGATGCCACCCGCGCGGGGACTCCGGACGCTGCTCGCTCCACCACCGATACACCAGCAGCCCAAATCCATGCCAGGCGCCCCAAAAAACAAAATTCCACGCCGCCCCGTGCCAAAGCCCGCCCAGCAGCATCGTCAGCAACAGGTTCACCGATGTCCGGCTCGGCCCCAGGCGGTTTCCCCCCAAAGGAATGTAGAGGTAGTCCCGCAGCCAGGTGGAAAGGCTGATGTGCCAGCGCCGCCAAAACTCGCGAATGTTGTTCGCGGCGTATGGCAGGTTGAAGTTCACCATGAGTTCGAACCCAAGCAACTTGGCCAAACCCCGCGCGATGTCCGAATAGCCCGAGAAATCGCCGTAGATCTGCAGGGCAAAAGCCACCGTCCCCAGCACCACCAGCGTCCCGCCGGGTGAGGTCTGGGCGAACGCCATATCCGCCAGGGGCGCCAGGCTGTCCGCCACCACCACTTTCTTGAACATCCCCCAGATCATCAGCCAGACCCCCTCGCTGAACATCGCGGGCGTCGTGCGCACGGTCCGCTGAAACTGCGGCAGGAGGTTGCTGGCCCGCTCGATCGGACCCGCCACCAGCTGCGGGAAGAACGACACGTAGGCCAGGAACTCGACGAAATCGCGCGTCGCCGGGATCTGGCGTCGATAGACGTCCAGCGCGTAGCTGAGCGTTTGAAACGTGTAAAACGAAATGCCCACCGGGAGCACGATCCGGAGCGTGGACAGCGATGGTTCCATTCCAGCTTCCCGTAGCAGCGTGGCGAACGAATCGACGAAGAAGTTGTAGTATTTGAAGAAGCCCAGGATCCCCAGGTTGCCGAGGAGGCTCAGTGACACCCAGCGCTTCCGCCGGCGCGGATCATCGGTGTGATCCAAGGCGCGGCCGACGCCGAAGTCGAGCAGCGAGGAAGCGAACAGCAGGCCAAGAAACCGGTAATCCCACCAGCCATAGAAGAGATAGCTGGCCGCCACCACCAGCAGATTGCGGGCGGCGAGATTGCCGCGCACCAGCCAGTACAGGAGCAGGAACGCGAGCAGGAATTGCAGGAAGACGTTCGAATTAAAGAGCATGCCAGCGAACGCGGTCGGCGCGGCTGCCTCCGGAGGCGCGCCCGGCCCGTCTCCCACCTGCGGTGACCTGTGATTGACCCATGGTGCCGATGCGGTAGTGTAGGTTGAGGTTGTCGCGGGTGACTAGGCAAATCCGCCGGGTCCAGGGCCAACGGCAGCCGGAAAGAATCGATGCATCGAAGGGACAGCCGGGCGTTCACGCTCATCGAGCTGTTGGTGGTGATCGCCATCATTGCCATTCTGGCGGGGATGCTGCTCCCGGCCATCAGCAATGCCAAGGCCAAGGCCAAGCACGTGCAATGCACCAACAACCTCAAGCAGTTGGGCATCGCCACCCTCATCTATGCCCAGGACCATCGGGGCTTGGTCTTCTTCAACGACCCCCTGAACAAGGACATCACTTGGGCCAGCGTGCTCAGCACCAATCAGAACCTCCGAGCCCACGAGCTCTTCCTCTGCCCCAGCTATCCTCCTCGCAAGTTCACCAACTGGGTGCGCACCTACGGTGTACGCATCGATCCGCCCACCAACTACGTCACCGGCCGCTTCAACAACATCCTCCAAACCGAAGCCATCCAGAACCCCCTCGACTACCTCCACGTGGCCGACACCACCAGCCGCGGTCGCCAGGGCGTGGGGGCGCAGCAGTTCTACAGCTTCCGCGTCGAAAGCGAAAAGGAGGTTCACGCCCGGCACGGGGCGTCCGCCAACGGCCTGTTCATCGACGGCCACGTCGAGGCCTGCAAAAAGAAGCGGCTCGAGGGCTTGGGCATCGAAGGCCTCTTCGAGGTCGACACCGTTCCCGGCTACTTCTGAACTGCAAGGAGGCATGACCACCCCGGGTAACTCCAAGCGGAACGCCATCCTGGCCGGCCTCCTCGGCCTCGCCGTGGTCGGAGCGGTGGGCTTCTGGCTCCAAGCCCCGGGCGGGGTGCAAGGCAAGGCGGTCGATCGCCGGTCCGTCGCGTTGCGGGTCCTAGGTGAGTATCTGGCCACCAACGCGCCGGGAGCCAGGGTGGCCGTGTTCACGAATCCCTTCGCCGATTTGCCCGGCCAACCCGCCAAAACCCGCACTTTCCAGACTGCGGCCATCGAAGGGCTGCGCGCTGGCTTGGGCTCCAAGGCCGTCTGGGCGGGCGCCTTCAGTCCCGCCTTGAGCGAGGCCGCACGCAAGGACCCCAGCTCCGTCCCCATGCCTCCCAACGCCACCACCCCGCTCAGTTTCCTGACGCAGGTGGGCGCTTGGGACCGATTGTGGATCGAGAGCGGCAAGCCTTCCGTCATCGTCAGCCTCATCGGCCTCCCGGTCGACCTCCTCCAACTCGATCTCTGGCGGCAACCTCAGCCTCGTCTGGCCCTGCTGCTCCCCGATTTCCGCATCTTGGGCGATCCAGCCACCGTCAGGACGGCCTTCCACTCCGGCAAACTTGCTGCCGCCGTCGTCGCCCGGCCCGGCGCCCCCAGCGAGAACACCGCCCTCGAACGCGACCACCGCTTGGAGTTCGAGCGCCGTTACCTACTGGTCACTCCCGGCAACGTGGATCGGTTGGTCCAGGAATTCCCCGGCCTCTTCTGAATTGCCCCGCTACTGCGCGTTACGGTTGATGATTTGGAGCGGACGCCAGTTGGGGTCTCCTTCCACCGGCAGGCTCCCGCCGTAGTCCGAAAGGTAGTAGTTCCCGTTCCCGTCGGTGTAGGCCCGGTTGTAGGCAGGCATCCATTTCTCCTCCTTGGTGGCCGGATCGCGCACCTCCATCTGGCCGGTCAGCACCTTGTAGAACTCGTTCTGGCTGTCGCTCGAACGCGCCAGATGCTCCCGCTGCATCTGCAAATCCGCCTCGTTCAACTGCCGCTGCAAGTCCGCCATCTGCCGCCCGCGCTGGATCTCCGCCGCCGAGGCCTTCGCCACCCACTGCGGGTTCAGGCGAAACGTCCGGATGCAGTACTCCATTAACCGCGAGTCCTCGCCCCAGCGCTCGGTCGGCGCCACCAGTCCATACGTGGCGTTGTTCGACCATACCTGGTCCGCCAGATTCCCGAGGATCGCATACAGTCGGCCCCGCATGGCCACTCCCTTGATGCCACACTCGAAATTGACATACCCGCACTGCGCGCGCGTCACGTGCTTGGGCACCCACGGCCGCAAATCCGGCGCGTCCTGCACCCCGCCAAGGAGGCGCGGATTCTGGAACTCGTCTTTGGCGAAAATGTTGAAAATGATGGTCTGGGCGAACTGCGGGATGGTCATGTACGGGTACAACCAGACGCCATCGCTCACCGTGCCAGGCTGCGGATTCAGGATGCCCATGCTCGCTTGCGCCAAGTGCCGCGGATCGGAAAAGTAGAACTTGGGATACCAGCCGAAGAACGACTTCCCATCCGGGCTGGTCGCCCGAAAACGGATATTGCTCTCAATCAAGTCCACCTTGTTCCATGGCACCCCGCTCGGAATCATCCCTCCCTCCGTCTTCCATCCCTTCGGCAGGAGCATGTAAAACGCGCCCTGGTACGGCTCGACAAACAGGCTGAGGTAATAGCCCGGGTTGGCGCCTGAAGCGGAGGCGCGGGCCGGTTCGGCGGGACGGGCAAGCGGGTTCATGGCTGCTGGCGGTTTCTCGGCGGCGGTTGGACGGGCAGCCTCCGCCGCGTCAGCGGAGGCGGTGACAAACGAGTATCCTGTGATGGGCAGGGCCTCGCCCTTGACGGACTTGAACCCGGTGCGGTTGATGCCGTTGAGCTGCAGGCCATACGTCACGCCGGCGGCCAGGCCCTGCACGCCGACAACAAACGTCCGCTCGCTCCGCCAACCGGTCCGTTCGTCGTCCATGCCCGGTGCGGTGGCCTCCTCCAACCGGCGGAGGGTCCACCCATTCGTGTCCATCGCCTGGTCGAAGCCCAGAACGATCTCGCGCAGGCTGCAAGGCACCCCCTTCGCTCCGTTCGCGGGTTCGGCCTTCGTCAGCCGTGGCTGGGCTTGGTCGGAAAGGGCCAGGCAGAGCGCCAGCAGCGGGGTGGCGGCACGACGTGCCGAGGACGGACCACGCCGGAAGCGAGTTGACACGCGGAGTGGGCTCGAAATGGTCATCAGCGCTTGCCGAAGGAGAGTTACCCTGATCGAGATCATGGTGTTGTGAGATCGCTCGCAGCTTAGCGCAACTTGTGAGACTGCCAAGCCCTTTCATTCGAATGATCCATGGTCTCGCGGTTGGCTGGAATGGACATTCGGGTTGCCCGGGCGCCAGCGCTCAACCGGCCGGGGGACGGTGGTCGCACGAGCGCCAACCTTCAATTCCCCAGCCGCCTGCGCCGAGCCGGATGCGTCTCCGTGGCGAAAAGTGTCCGGAGGCCGAGGTGCCGCATTACCCGCCACCGGGCGAACCCCGCCGCCAGCCATGCGGACCGTTCCGGGGTGATCGCCATGCTTACCATCTCACCGTTGCGGTTGAGGGTCCGCAGGCGGTTTGAGCGGTCAGTTCGCCAGCCTCGCGAGCCGACTGCATGCGTTCCTTCACTGCTGGGGACAAACCAAATGTGGGTTGCATGCTCATGCTGACTCGTGCATCCGTGACGGACGGGTTGGTTCGGACGGCCTGGTGTGGCAAAAATGGGTGATGGGATAGGGCCGCTCATGCCTGTTTTCGGAAGTGTCGAGAGTGGAATCCGGCGCATGAACTGCAAATTTATCGCCGCGTCGCTGGGTGTTTTGTGCAATCGTCGCCGGTTGTGGAAAACCACTTGCTTTCCCTTAGGCACACGACTATTTTCACTGCCGTTGACTGTGCCGCGGGGTGGAGCAGCCCGGTAGCTCGTCAGGCTCATAACCTGAAGGTCGTAGGTTCAAATCCTACCCCCGCAACCACAGTTCATGGTGAGTAAGCCCCTGTATTCCAGGGGTTTTTGTGTTTTGAGTGTCCTCAAGCCGATCAGGCGGATCGGCTGCCTACGACGAGCCCGTTCAGCTTCATCCGGGCTGGTTCGGCGTAGTGCGGGACAGAGGAAGATCGAGGTTGGGGCGCTGCGAGCAGGTGTCGGCAAGGACGCATGCTGCCAGTCGGAAGAATCCCGTGTGAGTTAGTCCGCCTCTTCGAGGCTGGCGAGGGTTTTCCGCATGCGCTGCAAATGGGCGCCGAGGGCGTAGTGGGCCAGGTATCTTGCCCGGAGATCTTCGCCGCTCTGGCTCGCCATGCGTAACAGGGCTTCGGCCACGGCGGCAGGCTGGCGGGGCTCGACCAAGCCGGGATACGTGGGCGTCACCAACTCCGGTACCGCGCGCCACCGGCCCACCACCACCGGCAGGCCGTAGGCCGTCGCTTCGATCAAGCCCAGCGGTTGGCCCTCGTTGGCGAAGTAGGTCGGGAAGCAAAAGAGGTCGGCCTCGCTGAGCAGGCGGGCTTTCTCCTCGCCTTTGACATAACCTGCCAACGTGACCCAGCCACGAGCCTCAAGTCGATCCAGATGCCGCTCGAACTCCTGTTGTTCCTGGGCGGCGACAAACGAGCCTGCCACCGTGAGGTGCAGCCGCGCGGTTCGCCGCTCCCCTGCCAGCCGACGATTCGCCAGCGCGACTCCTTCGACGGCGTCGAACAACCCCTTGTCCCGCGTGCAATGGGCCAGGTAGAGAACCCGTATCGTGTTGGCGGCCCTTGCGGTGGGGTCAGGGGCTGGCCCAGTCAGCCATTGTTTGCGCTGTTCGAGCCGTTCGCGACGCAAGGGAGCGATGCGTGTGTCGTAGTCCGGACAGGGATCCGGGATGCCGTTGGGAATGACTGCCATCTGGCGGGGTGAGAAGCGTTCGGCATCCGATCGGTTGTAATCGGAAAGCACAATGCTGAGGGTTGCGCCGCTCAGCAACCGATGGGTGAGCCACTGTTCCCACGGACGCGCGGAGTCGGCGAGCCATTGCCCCAGGCCTACGGCGTGCCAGTGCAATACCAAGTGCCGGTACCACGGGCGGCAGAGGAGCATTACCAGCCAATCGCGATAGACAGTCGAGCGTTTGGGCGGGCTGGGAACGAAATAGAGCGTGCGAGCGCCGGTTTGCAGGCGCAACCGGATCGCCTGAGCGCAGTACTTGAGTAACAGGAACACCTTGCTCAACCGTACCGCGCCCAAGTCGTCCAGACCGGTCGAGAGGCGGGCGTCCACGTGCCAACTCGTGATCGCCGGGCTCGCCTGCTCCGTGGGTTTTGCCAAGTCCTCCACCAGCCATTGCACCATCTGGCTTTGGCCGTGGTGTGGCGGGGGGACGTGGGCAAAAACCACCAGCTTCATCTCAACGATCCGGACGCCGGCATTTGAACAGGGTGGGGCGGGTGTCGGTGGGGTTGCGCAAACGCGGGCAGCCGTTGTTATCGACCACCAGCCAGATGGCGTCGTCTTCCACCGACAAGCCCTCCATCAGGCCCACGCGCCCCAGCCCGAGGTAGGCGAACTCAGGCTCCGTTTCCAGCGAGGCGTAATCGAACTGCGCCTTGACTTCGTGCGTCGCCGGGTCGATCTGGAGCACCAACTGATCGTCCCGCAGGAGCGCGTAGAGCTGGCCGCCATGCCACGACAGGTCGGAATATGAGATGTCCATGCTCTTGGAGCCGAGCGGACGGGGCCTGTAATCATCGACGATCTTCAGGGTCGCGAGGTCCAGTTCGATGATCCGGCCGACTTGGCGTTCGTTGGCTACATACAAGCGGTTTCCCCCCACCGCCACCCCCTCGAACGAGGCATTGCCATCTTTGCGCGAGAAGTACTTGGAGACCGGCGTCCAGTCGATGGCCAGGCGCTCAACCTGCCTGGCCGCGGGGTCCAAACGCATGATCCAGCGATTGCCCTCCTCCGCCAGATAGAGTCGTCCCTGCTCGTCCAGCCCGAGCCCCTCCGAATCATACCGCCACTTCTTCTGGGCGCGGAACGGTTCCAGTTGGGCGCTGGTGAACCAACCCGGGATGGGTTCAAGCGCGGCTTCGTGGGGAGTATCGCCAAACCGGATGCGGTAGAGCGTCGGACCGCGATCGCTGACGGTGATCAGGCTGGCGTCCGGCAGCCGCAGCAGGGCGGAGGCATCGAATCGTTCGCCCTTGGGAGCGTTCAGCCTCCAGTACTCCGCAGCCTTGAGCTGGTAAGTCCGGATGGCCGGGGGGGAGGAGTGGGCTGCGGCCGGCTCGGGCGTCGCCGAGCGGTGCCGGGCGCAGCCGACGGTGGCGGCCAACCAGACCAGACTGCAGAACAACCATGGGCGCAAGCGCATCGGGGGCGTTTAGTGGAGTCGCGCGAAAAACTCAAGAACCGACTTCTGCCAGGCCCGCTGCGCGGGCTCGTCCGGCCGCCCACTGGCGGAGCCGCTGGACGTTCTCGGACATGGTGCGGGCCAGGGGTACGGTCTGACCGACCGCCGTCTGCACGTGGGTATCGGCCAGATCTTCACCGGCGTAGAAGGCGTCGTACAGCCCGCTAACCACTGCTTCCTCGATCTCCGCGCCGCTAAAGTCCGTTGCCGCCGCTGCCAAGGCTTCGAGGTTGAAGCTCTCGGGGGCGCGGCCCCGTTTATGGAGGTGGATGCGAAAGATGGCCTCCCGCTCTACGGCGGTGGGCAGGTCGACGAAGAAGATTTCGTCCAACCGTCCCTTGCGAAGCAACTCCGGCGGCAGATGGGCGATCTCGTTGGCGGTAGCCACCACAAAGACCGGCGCCTTCTTCTCGGAAAGCCAGGTCAGAAACGTGCCGAACACGCGGGCGGCGGTGCCGCCATCGACGGTCGCCGAACCTTGGGAGCCGGCGAATGCCTTGTCGATCTCGTCGACCCACAGTACTGACGGAGCCACGGACTCCGCCACGGAAATGGCCCGGCGAACGTTCTCCTCCGAGGACCCGACGAAGCTGCCGAACATGCGGCCCATGTCAAAGCGCAGGAGGGGCAGTTGCCAGAGGTTGGCGACGGCTTTGGCGCAGAGGCTCTTGCCGCAACCTTGCACGCCGAGGAGCAGCACACCGCGCGGCGACGGCAGGCCGAACTCCCGCGCTTGGTGGCTGAAAGCCAGCGCCCGGCGGGCCAGCCAATCCTTGAGCTGCTCCAGCCCACCGACCTCATCGAGGTGTTCAGTGGGCGTGCAGTATTCGAGCAGGCCGTTCTTGCGGACGACCTGCTGCTTCTCCGCAAAGATCTCCCCCACATCGTCGCCGTTGAGGCGCTGGAACTTGACCACCACCTTGGCGAACACGTTCTCCGCTTCGGCCAGCGTCAGGCCGAGGGCGGCTTGCAGCCAGCGTTCGCGGCCTTCGTCGTCCAGTTCCACCTGTACGCCCTCGAGCTGCTGCACCTCCTCGAGGACGCCGTCGAGCAGCCCTCCGAGTTCCTGAACGTTGGGCAAAGGCAGGCTGAGCACGGAGAACTCCTTCTCCAGCTCGGGCGGGACCTCCAGGACAGGCGAGCATACTACCAGGGTCTTGCGCGAGTTCTTGAGATGTACGGCAATCTCCTTCAAACGTCGGATGACGGTGTGATGCTGCCGTGCAAGAAAGGGATGCAGGTCCTTGAAGAGGAAGATGGCGGGCTGGATCTGGTCGATGACCTCCTCCAGAGCCACCAGGGGATCACGGCTCGGGGCGGTGCGTTGGCGCTGGGATTGGATCGAGGTGCCTGTCAGCGCCAGCCCCGTGGTGCAGCTCCATTCGTAGAGCTGTTTGTGGCGACGGCGCGCGACTTCCAGCAGCATCTGTTGCACCCGGTTTTCCTCGCTCGAGACAAGGTAGATCAACGGGTAGCGGGCGCCGATCAAGCATTCCAACTCTTCGAGGAACTGCATGGCCCCAGCCTGCCCGGCTTGTCGCGGTTTGGCCAGCTCGGAAACAGTTCCTGGGAGGCTGGCTACGCCTGATCGCTCCCGCCAAACCAGCGCTTCCACCAAGGTCTCTGCGGTGCCGGTTCGACCTCCAGGGAGGATTCAAGACGCTTCCGGATGGACTCGGGCGGCGGGTTCTGCGAGGCATCGAAACGCAGCATCTCTTCCACCGAGGAGAACTCTTTACCCTGGGCGCCTTGCAGGCCGTGGGTTTGAGCCAGCTCCTGGTTCTGCTGGTGCTGTTGCCTGAGTTCGTTGCGGGGAAGGTTCGGTTCCATGGGAAGCCTCAAGCGGTTTGGGGGAAGGCGGCCACGAAGGCCTTGCGCGCACGATGGAGTTTGCCGCGCACGGCGTCCGCGCTCTGGCCGGTGAGTTCGGCGACCTCCTGGTAGCTCAATTTCTCATCCGCCACGAGCAGGAGCAGGATCCGGTATTCCTCGGGCAGGGTTTCCAAGGTCTTCTGGATGCGTTCCCCCAGTTCGCGAATCTCGATGAGCTTGAGCGGGCTGTCCGTATGCCCGGCCCGTTCCCACACGGCCTCGTCGTCCGTGGCGATCATGGTTCGTTGATGCCAGGACTGGAGCAGGTTGCGGCAGTGGTTGATGGTGATCCGGTAGAGCCAGGTGCGCACCGAGGCGTCGCCGCGGAAGTCGCCGATCTTGCGGAACGCCTTCATGAAGACGTCGTGGGTGGCGTCCTGTGCGGCGGTCGGGTCGCTCAGCAACCGCAGCGCGAGGTAGTAGATGGCCTGGGAATGCTCCGTGTAAACGGCGGCGAACCCGGTTTCCTGCCAGGCCTTCGGGGTGGCCGGCGCCTCGGCGTTGCTGGCGGTTTTTTGTTCCACCGTTGAATCCATCACCAAGTTTGACCGTGCCCGGCTTGGTCCCTCACGCCCCGATCCGGTCGCGATGCTGGTAGTCTGCGAGGGGGCTGATGGTCTTCAGGATTTGCGGTAGCAGGGCGGGACCGGCCCCCACGACCGCATAGCTGCGCTCCACGATGGCCGGATCGAGCGTGAAAACGAGCTCGTTGCCGCGAAGATCGGTCAACCGCCCCCCCGCTTCCCGGAGGATGAGCTTGATGGCGGCGATGTCCCAGACCTTGGTATTCAGGTTGGCCGAGCCGCCCAATCGGCCGTCGATGGTGGGGCAGAAATCGACCAGGCTGTTGGTGGTGCGGAGGTTCCGACTTGCCCGCACCAAGGCGGCCATGGCCTCGACCTGCCGCGCCATGAGGGCTTCATCGTCGGTGGCATCGAGACCGAAGGTAACCAGGGTTTGGCGCAGGTCGGACTCCGAGCTGACCCGGCAGGGTTGGCCGTTCTTGGTGGCTCCCGAACCCTGTGAGGCGGCATAGAGCGTGTCCTCTACGGGGAGGTACATGGCCCCAGCCACGGTCTCCGGCCCCTCCAAGACCGCCACCATGACCCCGAACCACGGGAGGCGGGCGGCAAAATTCGAGGTGCCATCCAGGGGGTCCACCACCCAGGTGAGCCCGCTCGTGCCGGGTTGGTAGCCGGATTCCTCCGCGATCAGACCGTCGTGAGGGCGCTGGCGGCGAATCCTGTCCAGGATGAGCTTCTCGGACGCCAGATCGGCGTCGGTGACGACGCTGCTTTGGCTCTCCTTTAGCCGGGGGTTGATTTGGCCCCCGAACCAGCGGCGCAACTCCGCCCCCCCTTCGCGCGCGCAAGTGACGGCAAGGTCGAGCAGTTCGGTGGATTGGCGATGCATGGAACTCATGAAAGCAGGGAGGCTAGCCGAGGTGGCGGTAGCAGAAGTCACCGAGGGCACGGTAGATGGGCATCGGGACCGCCGCGAGGACCCTGCGCATGATCCCGTAGAGGGGGTTGGAATCGTGCGTGACCGCCTTGCTGTGAACCGTGGCCGGGTAGGTGAAGGTGGTCAGGGGTGCTTCCCGTGTCCCCCAGAGACGCTTGTAGGCAAGCAAACCCTCGTTACTGTTCGAGGTGCGTCCGAAATCGAAGCCGCGATAGCCTTTTTGGAGCGCGAGCTTGATGCAAGACCAGGCGACAAACCGGTCAAGCCCCAGATCCCGCAAAGCCGGGTCGACCCCGATGTACTCGAAGTGACAGATGCCTCCGAAACCGAAACTGACCGACCCGGCAACCACTTGGCCGTCCAGTTCAGTCAGGAGGATGTGGGTTTGGGCCGCGCCCAGTGCTCGATAGACCTCAGCAAAGAAACGATAGGGGATCAGGGGCAGGGACAACCGCCGACGGGATTGCGCCAGGATGAGGTAAAACTGGCGCAGGTCGGCTTCCCCGGTTCCCTCACGCGCCCGGACTCCTTGCTTCTCAGCCGCCGAGATGAGCCGGCGATAGGTTCGAGGCAGGCGTCGAAACATGGCCTCGGCATCGCCGCTTAGGTCCAGAAGGTGGTGGGAGAACAGAGAAGCCTGGCTGCAGGTTTCGTGCGGTTTGGGCGGGGTGCCGCCGGTGGCGCGAATCTCCAATCGTCTGGCGTGGTGCCGCGCCTGAAATTCCGTGAGCAACGGCCAGACGGCCTGCCAGTGCTCCGGGCTGGTCACCAAGGGGTCGGACACGGAGGCGAAGGGAACCGCTACCAGTCGGTTTCCGAGCAACCAACTTCTTACCGCGCAGACACTCAGCCCGGCGATCAGGGGTCCGCCAGGCGATTCTCGCACCCCCACAATGCCACCCTGCATGTGGGAAAAAGCCGCCTCCAAGGCGGCCAGCCAACTCGAAAGGTTGTAGACGCTTCCGTGGGGGTGCGCGGCTACAAACGCGTTCCATTCCAAGTACTCAGATGGCTCCAGCCAAGCTGCCTTCATGGCGGTGGCGAGCTTAGCCTGTGGGAGGCAGCAAGAACCGCGGTCGCATTGATCGCGGTTGGTCGGCCCGCTGGATATGAGCGGGCTAGCTGACGGATCCTGCTACAACTGTGCATAGCCATCGTGGGCCTCGGACAAACCGTCATTCGCCATTCTTCACCCAACCCACCTTTCGGCTGTTCACAACAACCAAGGGATCCTCAGAACCACGACATCCAAGAATGGCACATGCGGTTTGGCAAGGCAAATCGTCGGTTCGAAGCGGCTCCGGCTTGAGTTGCAGGCAGCGGAAGGCATTGCGAAAACGCCGGTTGGGAGTAGACTGAGAAGCAGCGGTTCGTTCGACCTATGTCCAAACGAGTACTGTGTCTCTTGGCGCCGGGATTTGAGGAGATCGAGACCCTCGCCCCGGTGGATTTGCTCCGCCGCGCCGGCGCGGAGGTGGTGATGGCGTCGTTGACGGGGGAGCTCAACGTTACCGGCCGATGCCAAGTAACCGTTCGAGCCGATGCCCCACTGGCCCAGGCCGCCAGCCAAGGGTTCGACATGCTATTGATCCCCGGAGGGCCAGGGGTAAAGGTCCTCAGGACGGATGGACGGGCGGCGGAGCTGGCCAAGCGTTTTGCCGCGCAGGGCAAACCAGTGGGAGCCATCTGCGCCGCGCCCTTGGTGCTGGCGGATGCCGGTCTGCTTTCGGAGAAGCGGTTTACCGCCCACTTTTCGACCCAAGCCGAGCTTCCCGGCGCCTTGGCCGCCGAGCGCGTCGTGGAGGATGGACTGCTCATTACCTCCCGCGGGGCGGGTACTGGCATCCCCTTTGGACTGGCGCTGGTCCGACGCTTGTTCGGAGAGGCGGTCGAGCAAGAGGTGACCAAGGCGATCATGCTGTAGCGGTCGGCACCGGCAAACGCGGGAGGCTTGGGCAGTGGTCACTGGAGGAAGGCGGCTTCCAGTCGAAATTGGTTTGTCACTCCGTCTGGAGTCGGTCTAAATCCCGCGTTATGAATGTCATCACGGACCTGCTGTGGTACCGCGGCAATTTCCTCGGCATCGAGTGGCACGTATGGAAGGTCGTTGGCTGGCTGGGCAACGTGACCTTCTTCTCCCGCTTTATGGTGCAATGGTACGTGACGGAGCGGCAGAAGCGGGTGGTGATCCCGGTTGCCTTCTGGTGGCTCAGTCTGAGCGGTTCGCTGCTGCTCTTCTCCTATGCGGCTTTCTATCAGCACGATTCGGTTTTCATCTTTGCCTATGCCTTCACCTGGATTCCCTACATCCGCAACCTGGTGATCCACCATCGCCATTTGCGCGCGGAGGGAATCTGCCCTGCCTGCGAGCACCGGACCCCGCCCGAGGCGAGGTTCTGCCATCATTGTGGCGCCAGGCTCGAGGCGGCGGCCGTTTGAGGAGGCATGGTTTTGGTGCAAGACCCGGCTCCGCCCCGCAAATCCATCTGCGACTACGTGATCAGGGGTCGCACCGGTGCCGGTCTGATTTTCGCAGTCTAAACGACCCGTGCTTGTGAACGCCGATCCCAAGGCAACCAAAGGCAACTGGAAAGACCTCCGGCGGGTGGTGGCCTATCTGGGGCGCTATCCGGTGGCGGTGGCGGCTTCGCTGGGACTGCTCCTCACCATTTTGGCCCTCGAGATGGCCATGCCGCAGGTGGTGGGACTGGCGGTGGACGCCCTGCGCGCGGCCCTGGCCCGCGGCGAGCGCGATTTCGGCATTGGCACTTACGCCTGGCTGCTGGCTTCGATGGCGCTGGCACGCGCGGGCCTGGCCATCATCCTCGGGCCCATCCGCAACCGCCTGATCCAACGGGTGCTCGCGGATATCCGTCTCGATGTGCTCCAAGCCATACACCGTCTGACGTTCTCCTACCACGACCGGATGAAGAGCGGCGAACTCATCTCCCGCGCCACGACCGATGTCTGGCGGTTGCAGGATTTCCTCTTTGCCTGCTTATTCCTGAGCCTGGATGTGGTGGTGGCAATCCTGACCACGCTGGTCCTGATCTTCCTCGTCAGCCCGGTGCTGGGGGCGGTGGCGTTGCTGACCATCTTCCCCACGTTGGGCTTGATCGCCCTGTTCGCCCACAAACTGCAGCCGCAATGGCGCAAAGTGCATGACCTGCATAGCGCGATGACCACCGTGGTGCAGGAGAATGTCGCCGGGGTGCGCGTGGTGCGGGCGTTCGCCCAGGAACAGGCCGAGACGGGCCGCTTTCGGGCCAGGAAGGAGGAGTACCTTTCCCACTTTAAACGGACGCTGACCGGCTGGGCGGTTCGCGTGCCGCTGGCCCAGTTCGTGTACGCGCTGGCGGTGCCGGTGTCGCTTTACTTCGGCGGCCAGGCCGTGTTGCGGGGTGAGCTCCTCATGGGCGATCTGGCCAAAGTCATCCTTTATCTGCTCGCCGTGGGCGGCCGTTTGACGATGGTGGGCCAGTTTACCAACATCCTCCAGAACGCCGCTGCCAGCTCGGAGCGGGTGATGGAGGTGGTCCGTCAGGCGCCGGAGATTCACGGCGGCACGCAGCCGTGGCCCAACGGCCCCGGGGAAGTGCGGTTCGAAGGCGTTTCCTTTCACTACCTCGAAGGCAAGCCGTCCCTGCACGAGATCGATTTCGTGGCCCGGCCCGGAGCAAAGATGGGCGTGGTCGGCGCGACCGGCGCGGGCAAGACCACCCTGATGCACCTGATCCCGCGGTTCTATGACGCCACGGCCGGCCGGGTGTCGATCGACGGGGTGGACGTGCGGGATCTGGAGCTGGCCCCGCTGCGCCGTTCCGTGGGGGTGATCTTCCAGGAATCGTTCCTGTTTGCCGCTACGGTGGCGGAGAACATCGCCTTCGGCCGGCCCGAGGCGACGCGGGAGCAGATCGAGGAGGCGGCGCGCACCGCGCAGGCGCACGAGTTCATTCTTGGCCTCAAGCAAGGGTATGATACGCGGGTGGGCGAGCGGGGAATTACGCTCAGCGGCGGGCAGAAGCAGCGCATCGCGATGGCGCGTGCGTTTCTTTTGAACCCACGCATCCTGATTCTCGACGACGCGACGGCCAGCGTGGATTCCGGCACCGAACGCCTGGTCCGCGAGGCGCTGCGGCGGCTCTGCGCGGGGCGGACCACCTT
>CAYYMW010000125.1:0-16363 GCA_964472515.1 uncultured Verrucomicrobiota bacterium
CACGCCACAAAAAAAGGCGAAATTCGCCCTCGGGAAGAATTTTGTCTCACACCCGCGAAGAGGCGAAGAGAACCCGTCCCGTTTACCCGTTGACGCCAAGGGGGGCGGCGTGCACAGAATGGCGAAATGGCACCACGCGGCACCGATGACGGATTGAGCCGTACCTTGCCGGGATTGGCCGGTGATCGGGTCGGAGTGTGGGTGCCGTCATCGGGAACCTGCGGCGGCGGCTGGGTTCCACCATGGTAAACCTATGAAATGGCGTATCTTCTATTGGTCGATCACTTCGGCCCTGGCCGGCTTCCTCTTCGGTTTTGACACGGTGGTCATCTCCGGGGCGGAACAGAAGATCCAGTCCCTTTGGAACCTCAGCCCGGGACTGCATGGCGTGGCGATGGCGGCGGCGCTCTACGGGACGGTGCTGGGCTCGCTGCTCGGCGGTTGGCCCACGGATCGGTTTGGCCGCAAACCCACCCTCACCTTTATCGGAATCCTCTACATCATCTCGGCGGTTGGCTGCGGCTACGCCTGGAACGTCACTTCGTTTGTCGTGGCCCGGTTCATTGGGGGGCTGGGGATCGGCATTTCCACCGTGGCCGCGCCGCTGTACATCTCGGAGATCGCGCCACCGGCTTATCGGGGCAGGCTCGCCGGCATGTTTCAGTTTAACATTGTGTTTGGCATCCTGGTGGCGTTTGCCTCGAACGCCGCTTTGGCGGGGGTGGGCGAGAATGCCTGGCGCTGGATGCTGGGCGTGGCCGCTTTTCCTTCCATCATCTACACGGTGCTCTGTTTTGGCATTCCGGAGAGCCCGCGCTGGCTGATCGGACGCAAGGGTGATCGTGCGGCGGGCCTGAAGGTCCTCAAGTTGGTCGAACCGGAGGCGACGCAGGCGCAGGTCGAGGCCCACGCGGACGAGATTCTCGCCGCATCGTCGGAGCGGGCGGTTTCGTCGCGGTTTTGGTCCTGGAAGTTGCGGGTGCCGATTCTCCTGGCGTTCCTCATCGCCTATTTCAACCAGCTCTCGGGCATCAACGCGATCCTCTACTTCGCGCCGCGCATTTTCGGCCTTACCGGCAGCGAGAACGCCCTGGCGCAATCCGTCGGTATCGGGGTGACCAACCTGATCTTCACGTTCGTTGGCCTTTGGCTGATCGACCGGCTGGGACGCCGCACCCTCCTCTTCATCGGGTCCTTCGGCTACATTCTCTCGCTGGGGCTCTGCGCCGCGGCGTTCTTTACCTGGGCGCCCCAATTCAAAGCCGCCTCGGCTGCCGTGGATGTGAAGTCCGCCGTGGCGAGCCTGAGCACGGCCAACCCCGCCCGCGTTGCCGCCCTGACCCAGGAACTGGAGGTCAAGAAGCAGCACCTCGCCGCGGCCACCCAGGTGGCGGCCTCGGGCGCGCAGCCGGTGGTGTTTCCGCCCGACGCCAGCCTGGACTCGGTGAAGGCAACCGCGAACACCGCCCTGCAACAGGCTTCCAAGGCCGCCGCCTCGGGCGGTTTGATGGTGCTGGTCTGCATCTTCGCCTTCATCGCCGCGCATGCTGTCGGGCAGGGCGCGGTTATCTGGGTGTTCATCTCCGAGATCTTCCCGAACCGTCACCGCGCGGAGGGGCAGGCCCTGGGCAGCGCTACCCACTGGGTGTTCGCCGCGTTGCTCACCTCGTTCTTCCCGCTGATGATGGCGGCCCTCGCCCCCGGCGTTGTGTTTCTCATCTTCTGCGGCATGATGGTGCTGCAGTTGGTCTGGGTGAAGTTCATGGTGGTGGAAACAAAGGGCGTGCCGCTGGAGCAGATCCAACAACGGCTCGGGATTGAGTGAGAGCCGCGCAGGCTGGAGTTGCTCCGAGGCGGGGTAACCGCCTTGCCTCGGACGGGCGCGGGCGGTTACGGTGAGGCGGCGACTCCGAGGCGCGCGGGCCGGAACACGTAGTCAGGCCACAGGGGACAATTCAGGTCGGTCCAGCACTTCACCCGATGAGCTTCCTCAAGGGAGAGTTCGACCTGGTAGTGCCCCTTGTCCAGGACCTTCCAGAGCCGGCTCTGAACGGTGCCAAACGTAAGCGGTTGCGCCTTGGTGTGCTCGCGTCCCCATGTGTAATCGAAATAGTGGACCCAGCCTTGTTCGATCAGGGTCCGGAATGAGGCTGGCACGCCATCGCCATCCCGTTTCGCGGTCAGATCGATCCGCTGTTTGTCGTTGGCGTCATGGCAGCGGACGCAGTGGGTGTTCCAGACCGGTTGCACCACCTGCTCATAGGCGAACGGGCCGGCTCCCCAAGGCGGAGGCTCAAGCACGCTGGGCGCACGGCGCGCAGCGATCAACGCCGAACGCGAAGCCAGCGGCGGCGCCGACTGACGGTTCTCGTGGCAGCCGACACAACCCCGCTTCTCGCCGGGCTGTAACTGCACCACGCTGCGCATGCGCTGCAGTTCGTTGTACTGCGCGTCGAGCAACTCGAAGTACAACACCTTCCCTGCCGGGGCGCGAAAGCTCGCAGACCCGTCCGCCTCGACTGGCGCAACGCCCAGGTTGGCCTTCGCCACGTAGCTGGGCCAGCCCGCGGGGCCGGTGACCTTGTGCGTCGGGGTGGCGTACCAATCCTGGAACGGCTCGTGGTCCTTTTGGAACTCGCCGTTGGCCAGTTGGGTCAGGCCGGCTCGGACCTCTTCACAAACCCGGATGTACTTGGCCCGGCCGCGAGGGACGGTTCCGTCCAAGCCTTGGTAGACGTCCGCCACGAAGAAGACACCTTCGGTTTCAGCTGCGACCTCGGCTTCGGTGGCAGGACTCAATACTGGCGGACGCGGGGTGGCCCGCACCGGCATCGGCGCCATGCTGCCCATCGCCGGATCGAGATGGAGCAACTCGCGGTTGCCGAAGCGATCGACCACGTACAACCCGAACTTGTCCATCGGCGCGTGGCTGCAAAGGAAGTAATCGCGGTCGAGGGGAAACGGGTCGCGGAAGCACTGCTGGCGCGCCCAGGTCATGTGGTACTGGGGCTGCACGTCGGGTGTGATGTTGGCAATGGCCTTGGGCTCGAAGGGTCCCTTCGTCCGGTCCAGCAGGGCAAGCGGCCCGTTGAGATCGCCGCCGTGCGACACCAGGGTGCAGAGAATTTCGTCGGTGCCGGGCACCTCCCGCCCGTTCGCATAACAGTTCAGGGTGTCGTTGCCAAACACGAGGCTGGGATGCGTTCCGTCCGGATGAATGGCCCAGAGGGTGTGGCCGAAATCGGCGCCTTTGTCGAGATACTCGGAGCGCATCCAGAGAATACGCCCATCGTTCATCACGGCGGGGGTCCACTCGCTCAGGTTCGCGTGAGAGAGCGGGCGGAAGTTGCCCCCATCGGCATCCATGCGGAAGAGGACGAAGGCCTGTGGCCGCCAGCAGAGAAAGCGCGCCTTGCACCGTGTGGTGATGAACGCCAGGCCACCATCCGGCAGGGGGCAGGGGTAGTAGTCGTGGAACGGCCCGTCCGTCAGTTGCCGGAGGCCGGTGCCATCGAGGTTCATGACCTGCAAATGGTAATAGTCCTCCTTGGTGTTCCGGTAGCCAAAGTAGACTTGCCGGGCGTCGAAGCTCAGGGCGGGATCGCGCGCCACCCCGTTCTTCGCATCAAACAGCGTCCGGACGACCCCCTGCCCGGGTTCCAAGCGTCCCTGCACGCGCGGGGTTTCCAGGACGCACACGCTCCCGCCCGGCGCCCCGGCAGGATCGAAAATGTCGCTGTAGTTGTGCGACGGTTCGTAGGGCTGGCGTTTGACGAAGAGGATGCGCTCCAACGCGGCCAGGGCAGGCTCGCGCAGGAAGAGCCGGCGTTTGGCCAGACGCGCTTCCAGAAACAACTCGTGGCGCTGCGGCCCGTTGGGCGGTGACGAGCGGAGGGCCTGTTCCCGGCGGCGCATCTCCACGAGTTCCTGCCGCTCGCTCGAAACCTCCAGTCCCTTTGCGGCGAACCGGTCCAGCATCAGTTCGGTTTGCTGGAGTACCCGGCTCACGGGATCAGCCGGGCCGACCTTGCCCCAGGTCAGATCCTCGCACTCGAAGGCATAGCGCAGCAGTGCTGCTTCGGAGACCGCGCCCTCCGGCAGCAACGGGTACGCGCTCTCGCGGGCCACCGTCTGCCAGTTCGTTCCGTCGGCGGAGACCCGCACCTCAATCCCGGCGGGTAGGCGGTCGGCAAAGCGTCTCTCGCGATCCCGTGAGAAGACCACCGACGCCACCTGCATGGCCGACGGTAGTTCGATTTGCGCCCATTCGTTCCGGTTCCCGGCGGCGATCCAGCTATGGCTGTTCCCATGGAGGCCGTCGTTGAGATGCGCCACTTGGTGGATGGCGTAGCCGGTCAGGCAGGAGGAGGCGGTGGCTTTGGCTCCGGTGCTGGCGAGGGCCAGGTTGTTGGTCCCTTCCGGCCCATAGATCTCCAATTCGTCGAGACACGGTTGTCCCTGGGGAGAGTCCAGGATGAGGAGACGGAGGAACCGGGCGTCTGTGGCCGGAAAGGAGATGGTGTTCGGCCGGGCGGCCTCCCACGGCGCGGCCATTCCCAGGGAGAGCGGCCATGCCACGGCCAGACAGGTCAGAACCAGCGACGGTTTCATGCGCGTCGAGCAGCCATGCGTTACTCGTCCACCATGACTCGAATCTGGCCGATGCGCAACGCAAACAGTGGAGCCAGGCACGGGAAACGGTCGATGATGCCTACGGGGTTGCTTGTCACACCGGGGTGGCTCTGGAATAGTCTCCCGTAGTATGGCTGCGTATTCGTGCATGGAGAGCGCCCCGGGGCCGGAGACAACGATCGACGGCGTGTCTTACCTTTATTTCGGCGGCACCAGCTACCTTGGCTTGGCGGGACATCCCGAGGTTATCGAGGCGGGTTGCGCGGCGCTGCGGCGCTACGGCGTCCACAGCGCCACTTCGCGTGCGTGGTTTGGCACGAACCCCGCCGTGGCGGAGGTGGAACGACGGGCGGCGGAGTTCTTCGGCACCGAGGACGCCTTCTACTTCGGCAGTGGTTACGTGGCGAACCATGTGATGGTGAACGCGCTGGCACCTGGCCTCGAAGCGGTGTTGCTGGATCAGTCGGCGCATTACTGCGTGCAGGAGGCGGCGAAGCTGGCCGGCGTACCGGTGGTCACCTATCGCTCGCGGGATGCGGAGGACCTGGCCCGCCTGGTGAAAGGTCGGCGGCGGGTGCTGGTGATGGCCGATGCCGTGGGGCCGACCTCCGGAGGCGTGGCGCCGGTGGCCGGGTTCCTGCGTGCGCTGGCGGGCTGTCCGCAGAGTCACCTCCTATTGGATGACGCTCATGGCTTCGGCGTGCTGGGCGAGCACGGCCGAGGGGTTTACGAGGAGTCCGGTTTGTGGCCGCAGGTGAACGGCGGTGGATTGCCTCGCGCGACGCAGTTGTGGGTCTGTGGAACGCTCTCCAAGGCGCTGGGCGGTTTCGGCGGCGTGGTGCCCGGGACGCGCGCCTTCGTGGCCCGCGCGCGCCAGGCGTCGCACTACTTCGATGGGGCCAGCGGGCCGGCTTCTGCGGAAGCTGGAGCCTCAGCCAAGGCCTTGGAACTGGTCCTGCGCGAGCCGGAGTTGAGGCAGCGGCTTCGCGCCAATGCGTCCAAGCTGCGGGCGGCGCTGAGGGAATTGGGATGGTCCGTGCCCGACGGCCATTCCGCCCAGTTTGGCGTGAGTGTTGGCACGGCCGAGTACATGCGAGGCATTCATGAGGGGCTGAAAGCCAAGGGAATCATGGTCCCCTATATCAAAGCCTACTCGGGGATTCCGGCCGAGGGCGTTCTGCGCTTCGCCGTCTTCGCCAACCACACGGAGGCACATCTGGAGCGCTTGGCTGCGGCCCTGCGGGGATTGCTCTGAGTTCTTACTCTTTGCGGCGCAGGTCGTGACCCCAGACACTCGGGCGGTTTCCCCAAGCTGATCGGCCAACCCTGGACTGGCCAGTCGTCGGTCCACCATCCCGCCAAGAAGCGCTGGGTGAGCGACACCTGAGCCCGCCTCGGATCAAGACGGGATGGCACCCTCAGGAGCAGCGCTGCCCCGCCGAAATCGGACTCCCGAGTCTCCGGATGACCTGATCCGGATGGCTTCGATTACCCCTCGATGGAACCGAACGGTGGTTGGTTTTTCCGAACCAGCCGGGTCAGATTGTCAGCAGCGGCGCTAAAGCACTCCCGCATCCTTGCCGATAATGCCACTGCAAGCTGTCACAGTTAACCAAGAAGGCCGAGAGCGGTCTTGCGGGTCAGAAGACCCTTGTTTGGTTTGACACAGCGGCACGGAACGCCGCTGCGAGGCTGCACGATAACCGCAGATTCACGGACGAGTCTTATGGTCATCAATACGAATTGTGCCGCGCTGACCGGCGCGCGGTTGCTGAGTGAGTCTTCAAGTCACTTGGCCAAATCTCTCAGCCGGTTGTCTTCCGGATCTCGTTTGATTTCCCCTGAGGATGACGCCGCAGGGCTGGCCGTCTCGATGCGGCTGGATTCCCAGATCAGCCGGACCGGGGCGGCGATCTCCAACCTGGGCAACGCCACCTCCTTCTGCCAGACCCAGGACGGCTATCTCAAGAAGGTCGGCAAAGCCCTGGACCGCATGAGCGAGTTGGCGGTCTTGGCCCAGGATGTCACCAAGACGGATGCCGATCGCACGCTCTACAATTCGGAGTTCCAAACCCTCCACGGGTATATCACCAGCGCGCTTTCCAAGGATTTCAACGGGGTGAGTCTGTTCGGCAGCAGCTCGTTCGGGGTGACCACGGATTCCGAAGGCGGCACCGTGCAGATGAGCGCCATCAGCGCCACCTATGCGATCAGCGCCACGCCTGCCGTCGGGCCGATGGCCCCACCCACCAGCGTGCGGTTCGACGAGATCATCCCCGGCTTTACCAGCGGCAATACGTACATCGACGGCCCGACCATTCCCGGACCATTCACCCCCAGTTTCACCGGCAGCACCACTTTGGGGGATTTTGTGACGACGCTCAATTCCACCCTGCAGTCCGACGGCGCGGGGTCGGCCTCCTACAATCCCAGCACGGGGGAGATTTCAGTGACGATCACTCCCAGCTCAAACATCGTCCAAGGCGGCACCAACAACGTGCTGAGCGGGCTGGGCTTGCACAACCTGAGCAACTTTACTGGCAGTGACATCACCATGACTGCCACGCTGAGCTATACGCCCGCCTCCACGCCGGCGCCGGACATCCTCACCTCCAGCGGCGCCGCCTCGGCGCTGACCAAAGTCAAGACGGCGATCGGCGAACTGGCGGCCAACCGCGCCACGGTGGGGGCGGCGATCACCCGCCTGGGCTCAACGAGTGAGGAACTGGCAGTGCTCAAGGACAACCTGAACGTGGCCAACAGCCGCATCAAGGACGTGGATGTGGCGGAGGAGAGCAGTGCTTTCGCGCGCTGCAACATCCTGGTCCAGGCCGGCACCGCCATGCTGGCCCAAGCTAACTCAATGCCGAGCTCGGTACTCAAGCTGCTCGGCTGACGCTTGCCGGCAGGCCTTTCCATCGCTAGCCAGCCTCAGACGCCGGGGTCGCCCGGGTAGATGACACCCCACTGTCGGCGCAAGGTGTCCGTGGTGCGGGCCAAGGCGAGGCTATCCTCCCACGTCATGAGCGGGCTTTGCAGCAGTCCCGCGCGCAGGCAGCGGTGGACTTCCGCCAGTTGGTGGTCGAAGCCGTCCACGAGGGGTTCCTCATAGAAGGTGTCAACGGGTTCGGCCGTGGGTTCCAGCCGGGCGGAGGTTGCCCGCCAGAAGAGATCGGAGGAAATGCTGCCCCTTGTGCCATGGATGCGCAGCGTCTTGTCGGTTTCAGCCACGTAGGCGCAGTTCAGCGCGGCCAACCCTCCGCCGGGAAAACCAAGGCTGATCGAGGCCACTTCATCCACGCCGGTGGGTCCCAGTCGGGCGCAGCCCGTGATCGTGGTGGGCTCCGCCCCGTACACCATCATGGCGTAGGCAATCGGATAGACCCCGACGTCCAGCAACGCCCCGCCACCCAGGGTGGGGTCCGTGAGACGGTGGGGGTGACCGGTGCCGCCGAAGCCGAACCCTCCGCTGACCAGCCGGGGCTCCCCAATCCGCCCTTCGCGCACCCAGGCCTGCACCTGCCGCACCGCCGGCAGACAGCGGGTCCACATGGCCTCCATCAGGAATACTCCGCGCGCCCGGGCGGCCGTCACCAAGGCGCCGGTGTCGCGGGCATTGAGAGTCATCGGCTTCTCGCAAAGAACCGCTTTGCCGGCATGGAGAGCCGCGAGCGCGGCCACATAGTGCTCCGAGTGGGGCGTCGCGATGTATACCGCCTGCACCCCGGGGAGCGTGGCGGCTTCGGCTGGGTCGATACAGCAGTGGGCTTCGGGCGCGCCCTGGGCGGCGGCAAAGGCAGTGGCGCGGCCGGCATCGCGTGAAACCACGGCGGCGAGGCGGGCGTCCTTCGAGCGTGCGAGCGAACCGGCGAAGCGGGCCGCGATCCGGCCCGTGCCGACGATCGCCCAACCAATGGGTGCGGAGTTCATAAAAGGAAGCTACGGGAGCGTTCGGGGTTGTCAATTCCCTGGAGGAGCGGTTTGCTTTGCCCGCAGTCATGACATGGAATAGCCGACAACCCCAGAACATCGGGACGTGCTTCGTGACAAAGCCATTGCGCACAGCAACGCCGCTCCCTATGATCTACTGGACTCGCGTTGCCCCCCATTGTGCGCCAAAGGCGCAACCACTCCTCAGCCCAGGCCAGCGGCCTGGGAACACGGCCCCAAATGAACCGTGAGCCCTGAATGGGCGATATCCTGCTCCCGCCCACAGCTCGGTCCCGACGCGCTAGGAGTTCCGGCCAGCGATGCCGGGTATCCGAGGCCAGCAGGGGTTGAAGCAGGCAGGGATGCCTGCGATACAGCAGGCTGGAAACCTGCGGTACGCCAACCAGTTCCCTGCTCGGCCGGGTGGTCTGGCGCGCTCGGCTTGCCCTCTCCCTACCGGACCTGCGGTTGTAGGTACACCTTTCCGGGACCGTCGCTCCAAGCCACCACCTCCCTGCCTTTGATAGGACCGATGGCGTCGGTGTCACATACGCCGTCGCCGTTGCTGTCGAGGACGATGTGGTACGGATGCCACCAAGGGTCGAGGAGCTTGCCTTGCGTGAACGACTCAGGCCGCATGCCGATGAACACCCCGGCGAACGTGCCGGGACCGACCCCCTTGAGAACGGTTTCCACAAAGGCTTGGTGGGCCTCCACGCCCAGGATCGTATCCGCGTTGGTCTGCACTGGAACCGGCCATTTGCCATGGATCATCCGGTAGCCGACCAGCGCGCCCTCCAGAGTCTGGAGCTCTACCTGAGCCTGCTGAAGCCGCTCCTCTTCGGTGAGAGGGTTGCGGATTGAGATGTCTCGGTCGAAACCCCGCTGGCGCATTCCGCCCATCCCCAGCAGTGCGCTTGTGGTCAAGCCAATCAATGAGAGGCATAGCCCGGTGATGAGAGGTCTCGCGAAGCTGGGAGAAGGGCCGGAGGACACAAATGTGAGCAGCAATCTCGCATGCAGGAACGCCGCAACCAACAGGAAGAAGGCTGCCGCACCTGGCAGCACTTCGGTGGCGCTAACCTGGAAGCCGCTCATGCGGATCAGGACCGGCTTTGCCAGCCGGGCCAGCAGGCACACAACCAGCAGCAGCAACCCAAGCCCGGTGCTCGCCCACGCGAGCTTGCACGTTCGATCCAGCGTTCTCGGATGGGGGTTCATGATGATAGCTCCATGCGATCCACCAAGCTCATCAAACCTCGTAACTAGCCAGTGCGTGTCCCCACGGGCAAGGCGCGTTGAATTGCCGCACCCAGCTTGCGCGTCCCGCCAAACAGGCCGTGCCAGCCCAACCACCTGCCGTCAGCGAAGTACGCCTTCTGGCCGTCAGGGAGGTCCAGGCGCACCCACAGATTGGCCCAGTCTGCTGTTCCTTGCCTGCCAACGCTGACGGCCTCAACGCTGGTGATGCGGAGAGCCCCTCCTGCTCCAAGGAACTCCAGCGAGCCCTTTCGCAGGACCAGAACGCCCCTATCTGTCCACGCCCACTCCCTGAGGCTTCGCCAGGTCCAAGTTCTTCGAGTATGTCTGTACCACACACCCTTGCACACCGTTGCGTCATCGTCCATACGCGTGTCCGCCTTACAATGGATTTCCAGAACGTCGTTAGTACACTCGCAGTTGGTTGGCCTTGATGCAATCCGTTTATCGCTTTCAGCGTCCAGGTCCCGTCAAACAGAAATCGTTGTCCGGGCCTCGTGAAAGTCCTCACGAGGTCTGCTCCAGGTTCGAGGCGTGCCCCACAGCCGAACCGAGGCCGACCTCTCTCCCCGTTTGACACGCCCGGCGCGCGCCTTACATTCGCTCCGGCATGGCAAAGCAAAAACCGCCCGGGGTCATCCGCCTGCGGGGCGTGCGGCAGAACAATTTGAAGGGGTTCGACCTGGACCTTCCGTTGCGCCAGCTCGTGGTCGTCACCGGCCTGAGCGGGTCGGGCAAGAGTTCGCTGGCGTTCGAGACGTTGTTCGCCGAGGGGCAGCGGCGGTTCATCGAGACTTTTTCGCCGTACGCACGGCAGTTCTTCGACCGCATGGACAAGCCCCGGGTGGACAGCATCGAGGGCATCCCGCCGGCCATTGCGGTGGAGCAGCGCAATACGGTGCGCACCACCCGCTCGACCGTCGGCACCATGACGGAGATCTGCGACCATATGAAGTTGCTCTGGCCGCAGATTGCCCGGCTGCATTGCCATCGGTGCGGGCGGTTGGTGCGGCGGGACTCGCCCCAACTGGTTTGGCAGGCCTGTCGGCGGGAGCTGGCCGGTCAGGAGGTGCTGGTGACCTTCGATCTGCCGCTGTCGGAGAAGCTCTCTTTGGCCGACTCGCTCGAACTGATCGCGCGGCAGGGCTACCAGCGGCTGTGGCGCCAGGGCGAGGTTCTCCGTGTGGAGGACGCCCCGGCGCGGTTCGCCGGTGGCAGTCCGGCGGCGTTGACCGTGGTGCAGGATCGCCTGCGTGTGACGGACGCCAGCCGGGCGCGCTTCACGGAGGCCTGCGAGCAGGCGTATCACTTTGGCAAGGGACGATTAAGCGCGCGGCCGGCTGCGGGAGCGGGCGAAACGCTGGTCTTTTCCAACCGGCTGCATTGCGCGCCGTGCGACTTGGAATACCGCGAGCCCACGGCGGCGCTGTTCAGCTACAACCACCCGCTGGGAGCGTGCCCGGCGTGCAAGGGCTTCGGGCGGATCATCAGCATCGACTACAACCTGGTGCTGCCCGACCGCACCAAGACGCTGGCCGGCGGCGTGGTGCGGCCGTGGCACAGCGGCTTCAGCGCCGAGTGCCAGACCGATATGATGCGGTTCAGCCGCAAGCGCGGCGTGCCGACCAATGTCCCCTTCAACGAGCTGGAGCCCAAGTGGCAGAAGTGGGTGCTGGAGGGAGACGAAGGCTACGGCAGCGACGCCGAGCACGAGTGGCCGCGGGCGTGGTACGGCATCAAGGGCTACTTCCGCTGGCTGGAGTCCAAGACTTACAAGATGCATGTGCGGGTGCTGCTCTCGCGCTACCGGAGCTATCAGCCATGCCCGGATTGCCAGGGCCGGCGGCTGCGGCCGGAGGCCCTCTGGTACACGGTGGATGCCGTGGAGGCGACGCCCGGCCTGACGCTCGCCGACTTCTACCGCCTGCCCATCGACGAGGCGTTGACGTTTATCGAGAACCTGGCCAAGCAGCATCCGCGGCCGACCGTCGATCCCGTGAGCCTGCTGCTGAACGAAGTGCGTTCGCGCCTGGGCTACCTCGTGGAAGTGGGCGTGGGCTACCTCAGCCTGGAGCGCCCCACGCGCACCTTATCCGGCGGCGAGACCGAGCGCGTGAACCTGACCTCCTGCCTGGGGGCGCGCTTGGTAAACACGCTCTTTGTGCTCGATGAACCGACCGTGGGGCTCCACACGCGTGACACCGACCGCCTGGTGCGCGTGATGCAACGCCTGCGAGACGCGGGCAACACGGTCCTGACGGTGGAGCACGAGGCGGCGGTGATCCGCGCTGCCGACCAGGTGGTGGACCTGGGCCCGGGCCACGGCGAATCCGGCGGGGAGGTTGTCTTCCAGGGTACGGTGCCGCAGTTGCTCAAGGCGCGCGACAGTCTGACGGGCAATTACCTCAGCGGGCGCAAGACGATCCCGCTCGCAGCCCGCCGGCCCGTCGCGACCAAGGGCAAGGACGGCAAGGAAGTTGAGTGGCTGCAGTTGGCCCATGCGCGCCGGCACAATCTGCAGGACCTGTCAGTGGACGTGCCCTTGGGGCGGTTGGTTTGTGTGACGGGCGTGAGCGGCTCCGGCAAGAGCACGCTCGTGCGCGAGGTGCTCTATCCCGCGCTGGTCGCGCGGTTGGCGGCTGGGGCGGCTACCGACGCCGCCTCGCGCCGACTGGACCATGACACCGAGGCCGATGATGACGACCAGGCGGAAGGCGGAGCCGACGGCGAAGCGGTGCTCACCGGCTGGGAGGCGTTGGGCGGGGCGATCATGGTGGACCAATCGCCGCTGAGCCGCACGCCGCGCTCGAACCCGGCGGTGTACGTGGGCGCGTTCGAAGAGGTGCGCGAGCTGTTCGCCCAAAGCGAGGTCGCGCGACAGCGGGGCCTCAAATCCAGCGCGTTCAGTTTCAATTCGGCGCAAGGCCAATGCGAGCGGTGTCGCGGCGCAGGCTTCGAGAAGATCGAGATGCAGTTTCTCAGCGACGTGTTCATCCGGTGTCCCGGCTGCGATGGGCGGCGGTATCGTTCGCACATCCTGGAGGTGAGCGTGGCGCCGTCGGAAGTGGCAGAGCCTTCCGGACTCATCACCCATGATGTCCCGGTGCCAAGGTCAGCGCGGCGAGGCAGCGAGGCTCGGCCCGAGCCGTCGCAGCCCAAGTGTCCTGCGCTGACCATCGCCGACGTGCTCGACCTCACGGTGGATGAGGCGATGGATTGGCTGGCGTTGTTTGAGGAAGCCAAACCGGCCCGTCGCGCGCGGACGCTGCTGGGTTGGGTGCAACAGGTGGGCCTGGGCTACCTGCGGCTCGGCCAACCGCTGAACAACCTTTCCGGCGGAGAAAGTCAGCGGCTCAAGCTGGCGTCCCATTTGGCCGAGGCTTCGGGAAAAGCCGCGGCCCGCGCGGCTCAGCCTGGCGCGAAACCCACATTGTTCCTGTTCGACGAGCCGACCACGGGGTTGCACTTCGAGGACGTGCGCATCCTCGTGGGCGTATTCCAACAGTTGGTGGACCTGGGCCATTCGGTCATCGTGATCGAGCATAACCTCGAGCTGATCAAGTGCGCTGACTGGGTGATCGACCTCGGCCCGGAAGCGGGCGACGGCGGCGGCCGTCTGGTGATGTGCGGCACCCCGGAAAAGGTGGCGGCCTGTGCGGCCAGCCACACCGGCGCTGCCCTCGCATCGCTCTTGAGGCGCGGATAGCGCACCCACCCTCTGCGACCGGTCAGAAGAACCTTGCCATACGAGTGGTACGGCCGCGCTCTATCGCCGCCGCGGTGGATTTGACAAACGACGCGATGTTCGTATGATCATCGGTAGTGCAGGTCACACGCGCCACCAGCGAATCTCGTTTGCCGCTCACTCAGCGGCTGACGGCCCTGTTCGCACTCGCGCTCTTCGTGTGGCTGAACCTGCTGGCCGTTTCTCCACAACTTCACGAGTTCATCCACGGCCACGCCGCCGCCACCACGCAGCACCAATGCGCCGCCACCCTGCTCGCCAAGGGGCAGGTGACGTCGGCCGATCCGGTGGTCGTGGTTGAAGCGCCGCCCCTGCTGTCCCTTTCCGCTGTCTCGACCCAAGCGCCCGTTTGGGTTTCGCCGGATGGCCGGCTGGCTCCCAGCCGCGCTCCGCCGCTTCCCGCCTAGCCTCTTCCCGGCTCCCCCGCCGTCGTGTGGGTGAGGTGTGCCTGTGCATGGCCGCCGCCCGCGCGCAGACGGGGGTCTCCTGACCTTTCCCCCTGAACCGGGTCTGCCCGTTGCCCTGTGCCGCCGTGCGGCGGTGCGCAATTGCGGGCCTCCAGACATATGAATCCTGTGTTTTCGGCGCGAGCCCCGCGCCGCGGTTTTACTTTGATCGAACTGTTGGTGGTGATTGCCATCATCGCCATCCTCGCCGGGTTGCTCCTGCCCGCGCTGGCCCGCGCCAAGACCAAGGGCCGTGCCATCGCCTGCCTCTCCAACCTTCACCAGTTGGGGCTGGGGATGCACATGTACGCGGAGGACAACCGCGGCTGGCTCCCGACCACGACGCACGGGACCGGCACCAACGCCTGCTGGGTCTACACCCTCGCCCCTTATCTCGGCAACGTGGATCGGATCCGGACCTGCCCGGGCGACCCCAAGGGCCGGGAACGCCTGGAGGCCCACAGCAGCAGCTACGTCATGAACGAATACACCTCGGTCGACAAGACCGACCCGTTCGGGGGGATGGTCGAGTCCTTCCGCCGCTTGGACGCCCTTCCACGCCCGGTGGACACTCATACCGTGTTCATCGTCTCGGACAAGGTGTCCGCGAGCATCTACAACGACCACACCCATTCCCGCAATTGGACCACCTGGACCAACGTTACCAACGACATCCAACCTGATCGCCACGGCGCGACGGCCAATTACCTCTTCGCGGACACCCACGCCACCAGCCTTCAGGCGGCCCGGCTCAAAACCCGCATCGAAACCGGCGACAACTTCGCCAAGCCGCCACAATGATCCATTAGCAATCCTCCTCTGCAGTTTGAATCAGCCTGTTCACAAATAGCACCCTATGAAGACCAACCTTCAGACCCTCTGCGAAACGTCCGCCGTCCGCCAGCTCGGGCTGGCGGCATTCCTGGCGGCCACCCCCATCCTCAGCGCCCAAACCGTGCTCACGGAGGGGCACACCGACGTCGGCATCGTTTACGAAACGGACGGGTGGAACCTCCACATTGGCCGACATGAGGATCAACCGCCAGCCGAGTACGCCCCTGGCGAAGCCCTCCTGCAGGTCGGAGGCGCAGCCCTCACGACGGTGCCGGGCAGTCCGAGCTACGGCTTCCTCGGGAGTGCGGGTACGTCGGTGTACATCCTCCCCCAACACCAGCAGGAATCCCTGCTCTTCCTGGGGCTGGGGACCGAAGAGCAGGAGGCCGGTGTCTTCGCGAATGATCGGATCACCCTGTCGCTGGCGGGCGTGACGGGTCCGGGCCAGTTCTTCATGTACGAGATCGGAGCACTGGGAGCCCCCACCGTGTTCATGAACTCTGCCGACGGAATCACCGAGAGTGACCACGTGGACCTCCTTGCGGGCGGCCATCGGCACGTGAACTGGGCGTTCAGCGCGCCGGGAACCTATGAGCTCGGTTTGCGCGCGTCCGGAACCCTGGTGGAGGGCAGCCTTTTCGCCCTCAGTGACGTGGCCACCTATCGTTTCGAGGTGATCCCCGAACCCGGCACTTGGGCGCTTCTGACGTTCGGTGGCGTGGCGCTGGGTTGGTGCCGGCTCGGTCGTCGTGCCTGATCCCTTGGACCAAGCCGGGCTGGCGAAGGTCTCACCACCCGTCAGCCCGCGTCTTCCTGCTCTTACTCCTATGATTCGCTATCTTGCCTCGGTGCTGCTGGCTGCGTTGGCCGGTCTTTGTGTCGCAGCCCAACCCGCCTTTGCCCGCCTGACCTACGAACACGCCGACATCGGGATCGTCTACGACGCGGCGGCGGAAACCAACCGGCTGGACATCGTCGTCAACGACGACAACCACCTCCAAACCTACACCCACGATCAGGTGGCGCTGGTGGCCACCGAAGCCAGCCGACTGGAGTTGCCCGACGGCACGCCGTTCGGTCCGGGCGGCGCGCCGCTGTGGGTGCTCCCCCAGAGCCGCCCGCACCGACCCGCTTGGGGCCACCGCGCGCGGCGCGACCACCCGGCAACTGAGATTGCGCTTGGCGCGCGTGACGAAGAACGCCCCCGCCTCCAGAAAGCGGTGCAGGCGGCCAAAGTCCACGTACCCCCGGTCCATGACGTAGTACGCCCCGGCTTCCAGCGGCAATTGGTCGAGCACGTTCACGTCATGGAGCTTGCCGTCGCTCAAGTAAATCAGGGTCGGCAGGGCCCCCCGCAGATCCAGCAGGGTGTGCAGTTTGAGGGCCGCCTTGTGCCGCCGGAACCGCGCCCAGGGAAAGAGTTCCAGGCACAGATCGATGGTGGTCGAGTCCAAGGCGTAAACCGTTTCGTCCAGTTCGACCGCCAGCGCCTCCCCGGCGTAAAGCCGCCGCGCCC
>CAYYMW010000126.1:0-7438 GCA_964472515.1 uncultured Verrucomicrobiota bacterium
CCTGACCCAGATCACGGTCGTATTTAGTGAACCGGTGACGGGGGCCGATGCGGCGGACCTGCGCGTCAATGATCTGCCTGCAACCTCAGTCACGGGGGGAGGCGCCACGTATACGTTCACTTTTCCTCCGCCCGAGTTCGGCACCGTCGCGATCTTCTGGGACATGCACTGCGGCATCGGAGATCTGAACACTCCGCCAAACCTGTTTAACCCGACCGGCCCGGGGGCGCGCTGGGACTACCAGTTGCTCGACTCCTCGCATCCGCGCGTGATCAGCGTTACCCCACCAGCAGGGGGAGTGGTCAGGCAGTTGACGGCGGTAGAGGTGCTGTTCGACCGGCCGGTGGGCGGGGTCGATGGCGGAGACTTGCTCATCAACGGGCAGCCTGCGGTGCGCTGCTCCGGCGTATCGGCGGGTCCCTATGTTTTTGAGTTTGGGGCGCAGGCTCCTGGCGCAGTGACGCTGGCTTGGGCGGTGCCTTCCGGGATTGCCGACCTCTCGCTCGAGCCACGCCTGTTCGAGGGCGGCTCATGGAGTTGCACCATCGATCCGCAACTGCCGGAGCCCGATGTGATCATTAACGAGTTCATGGCGGAGAACGTGAACCGGTTGGCCGACGAGGACGGCGAGACGCAGGATTGGATCGAGTTGCTTAACCGGGGCACGAATCGGGTAGACCTGGAAGGTTGGACCCTCTCGGACGATCCCGCACAGCCCGGGCAATGGACCTTCCCGAAGGTGACCCTGGCGCCCGGAGAGTCCTTGGTGGTTTTTGCCTCGGGGAAGGACCGGCGGATCGCCGGCGTGGGACGCCGGCTGCACACCAATTTCAAGCTGAGTGTCGAGGGCGAGTACCTGGGCCTGGCCAACGGCGAGTATCCCCGGCGGATGGTGAGTGAACTGGCCCCGAAATATCCCCCCCAGCGCAATAACTATTCGTATGGGTTGACCGCTGCGGGAGATTGGCGGTACTTCGCCACGGCGACGCCCGGGGGCGTCAACGGAGCCAGCCTCATCTCGGCGATGGTGGAACCGGTGCATTTCAGCGTGTCCCGGGGTTTCTTTGGCAAGCCGTTCAACCTCTCGCTCGCCTGCGCCACTCCCGAGGCCTGGATCCGCTACACGACCAATGGCAGCCTCCCAACCGAGACGAACGGCGTTCTCTACACCAACCTGATTCCCGTTACCGCCACGAGGATCATCCGGGCGGCGGCCTTCCGCACCAACTGGCTGCCGTCCCGGGTGGACACGCACACCTACCTCGTCAACCTGCCGGTCAGCCGCCGCTATCTGCCGGCGTTGTCGCTGGTGACGGCGTCGAACAACCTCTACGGCCCATCGGGGATCATGGAGGTCAATCCGCGCAACACCACCAAGCACGGCCTGGCCTGGGAGCGCCCCGTTTCGGCCGAACTCATCCGCCCGGAGGACAACGGTGGATTCCACTTGGACTGCGGGATTCGGGTGCAAGGGGGCGGCTATGTGCGCAATCTCTACGATTACCGCAGCAGCCAGTTGCCCTATAACAAGTACTCGTTTCGCCTCTATTTCCGCGGCGATTACGGGCCGGGACGCCTGGAGTATCCGCTCTTTCCCGGCATCACCGTCGAATCGTTCGACACAATCGTCCTGCGAGCGGGAATGAACGACCCGACCAATCCATATATCCGCGACGAACTGGCACGGCAGTTGGAGTCGGATGTAGGCCAAGTGGCGGCGCACGGCACGTTTGTGAACCTGTTCCTCAACGGCGTTTACAAGGGCTACTACAACCCGACGGAGCGGATCGGTTCCGACTTTTTCCGTGCGTGGCATGGCGGCACCAACAACTGGGACCTCATGGCGATGTCCGGCGAGGTGCGCGAGGGGGACAACGTGGCGTGGGAACAACTGCGGGCGTTCATCCGCACCAACAATCTGGCGGTCGCCAACAACTACCAGCAACTGGAGCGCCGCATGGACCTGACCAACACGGTCGAGTACCTCCTCCCGCTGATCTACGGGGACGTGGACGACTGGCCGCACAACAACTGGCGGGCGGCACGCGAGCGCACGCCGGCGGGCTTGTACCGTTTCTATGCGTGGGACGCTGAGTGGTCGTTCGGGTACAACAACGGGCCGTCGCACAACACCATCGCCAACCAGTTGGGCACCACAACGCCGCCTTGGAGCAATTCGGAAATCGCGCAGATGTTCAACAAGCTCAAGCTTGCGCCCGAGTTCCGCCTGCTCTTTGCCGACCGGGTGCATAAGCACTTCTTCAACGGCGGAGCGATGACCGACGAGCGCATCAAAGCGCGGTACGAATGGCTGAAGAGTATCGTGACGCCGACCATCTCCGGGTTCGACAACACCATCGGAGCCAACTGGATTCCCAACCGCCGCCGCTATCTGACGAATCACTTTGCCCAAGCCGGTCTTCTGGCGTCATCGAACGCCCCGGTTTTCAGCCAGTTCGGCGGGCGGGTGACCCCCGGATTCGCGCTTACGCTTTCTGCCGCCGTGGGCACGATCTTCTACACCACCAACGGCGCCGACCCGCGCGCACGCTTTACCGGGGAGGTATCGGGAGACGCGCTGGCGTATTCCGCAGGTTCGCCGCTGGTACTGGACCGCTCGTTGTTGGTGAAGGCGCGCACAAAATGGGACACAAACTGGAGCGCGGTTACGGAGGCCGCCTTCCTGGTGGAGGAGTTTGGCTCGCCTGTGCGGATCTCGGAGCTCATGTACCACCCGCCGGGTGGTGAGGCGTATGAGTATATTGAACTGCAGAACCCCACGGGAGTGGCGATGGACCTGAGCGGGATGAGCCTGCGCGGGGTCGAGTACCGGTTTCTGGAGGGGTCCCGGCTGGAAGCGGGGGGACGCTTGGTCCTGGCCTCAAGCGCCGATCCGGCTGCCTTTGCCCGCCGCTACCCGGGCGTGGCGGTCTACGGCTGGTTTGGCGGGAGCCTGGCCAACGGCGGGGAGACCATGGCTCTCTTGGACCGCCAGGGCCGCGTGGTCTTCAGCGTGACCTACGACGACGGAGGCGATTGGCCCTCCTCCGCGGACGGAAGCGGCGCCTCCCTGGAGTTCGTCGATCCCATGGGAAATCCGCGCGATCCGGCCAACTGGCAGGCGAGCGCGCAGGCGGGCGGGACACCGGGAGCCGCCCATTCGAACCAGCCAGCCCTGGGGGTCTGTCTGAACGAGATTCATGCGGCGGAGAGCCTCACCAACCAGATCCCGCCCTCGGTGGCGCTTGAAAGCGATTGGATCGAACTGCGCAATCTCGCTCCACGAACGGTGGACTTGAGCGGATGGGTGCTCACCGATCGGGCGGACGAGGCTCGCTTCGTCTTCCCCACCAACACGCTGATCCAAGCGAACTCGCTACTGGTGGTATACGCGGACAGCTTGACCAATCAACCCGGCCTTCACACCGGCTTCGCGCTGGATCGCAATGGCGAATCGGTGTTCCTGATCAACGCACAAGCAGCCCGGGCCGATGCCGTTACGTTCGGCCATCAACTGGAGGCTTTCACCATCGGCCGCGCGGGCGAGGGGGCGGGGCTCTGGCAGTTGTGCAACCCCACGCTGGGCGCGGCCAACGAGCCGGCCCCCTTGGCGGCCGCCACCAACCTGGTAGTGAACGAGTTTGTTGCCAACGCCCCCGCCGGAGGGGACGACTGGATCGAGCTGGCCAACCGCGACGCTGCCCTAGCCGTGGCAACGGATGGCCTGGTGCTAGCCACCACGAACTCGTTCTCACCTCTGCCGGCATTGTCGTTTATTGCACCCGGAGGCTTGCTGGCCATTCCCGCGGACGCCAGCGGATCGCCGAACCATCTCGACTTCCGGCTGGACGCCGACAAAGGAGTGGTCGTGCTCTATGATCGCAATGGAAGTGTGTTGAGCAGCGTCAGCTACAAGCCCCAGGCCGAAGGGGTCTCGTGGGGCCGCTTCCCGGATCGGAACGGGGCCTGGGCCAGCCTGTTCCCCACCCCAAGCCAGCCCAACCGCCAAGCGAACCAGACTCAAGGGTTGGTCATCCATGAGGTCATGGCGCACAATCTGGACAAGGTCACCAACGCGTTGGGGCAGACGGCCGATTGGGTGGAAATCTACAACCCGACAGGCGAAACCCTTTCGCTGGCGGGAATGAGTCTGAGCCTGGGTGTCTCCGGGCAGGATCGCTGGACGTTTCCGGCCGGCGTAGAACTGGCCGCCGACCGCTTCCTGGTCGTATGGTGCTGCGATACCCAGCCGGCCTCGACGAACCAGACTGAGGTGCTCTACGCCGGGCGCGCGCTCCCACGAGAAGGGGGGATGATTGACTTGCATGACGCGCGGGGTCTCCTGGTCGACCATCTGGCCTATGGTCCGCAACTGGCGAACCGTTCGGTTGGACGAATCGGCAACGTCTGGTCGCTGATGGACGCTCCCACTCCCGGCGCGGTCAACACCCTGCCTGCCCTGCTTGGGAATGCGGCGGCGGTCCGGTTAAACGAGTGGATGGTGAACGGGGACGGCGGCGACTGGGTGGAACTCTTCAACCCGGATCCCTTCCCCGTCGATCTGGGCAACTTCACCCTGACGGACGATCCCTCGCTCGCCGGTCAAACCAAACACATTCTGCCGCCTGTCTCGCTGATGGCCGGGCAGGGATACCTCATGCTCAAAGCGGACGGTCTGATCGACCGCGGCGTGAACCACCTCAGTTTCAGCCTTGATGCCGAGGGGGAGACGATCCGGCTTTACGACACCTCGCTAGCCATCGTCGACAGCGTGGACTATCCGCCGCAGGCGCCAGATGCTTCCCAAGGCCGCTTCCCAGACGGCGGCACCAACGTCTTTACGTTCTCAGGCACCGCCTCTCCGTCAGCCATGAACTACGTGGTCCCAAAGGACTGGGCTATCAACGAGGTTCTGGCCAGTCCGATCCCGCCCAAGGAGGCCGCCCTCGAGTTGGCCAATCTGAGCGCGACTCCCATCGCTGTGGGCGGATGGTACCTAAGCACTTCGCCCACCGATCCGCGGCAGTTCCGCCTGCCGGATGACGCGCGGCTGCCGGCGCGCGGTTATCTGGTGCTCTATGGCAACCAGTTTGCGGCGGCCGGCGGCGCCTCGGGCCGCCTGACGCTTGATCCGCTCAACGGCGGTGAGCTATTGCTGTCGGCGGTCGACCAGGCCGGGCAGTTGACCGGGTACCAAGCCCATGCGCCCTATGGGCCAACGGACGAAGGCCTCTCGTTCGGCCGCACTCCCACCTCGGTAGGGACGGACTTTTCCGCCTTGGCGGAAACGAGCTTCGGCGAGGATCAACCGTCCTCGGTTTTCCAGTTCCGTGAAGGCCGGGGCCGAGCCAACGCTCCTGCCCGGGTAGGGCCGGTCGTGCTCAACGAGATCATGTCCGAGGCGCCCGCTTTGGGGGACACCGGGGTGCCCGGCCAGTTTATCGAACTACGCAACCTGATCGACAGTGCGGTGTCGCTCCAGCCTCCCACCGCGGCGTCGGCCGGATGGCGGCTGCGGGGCACAGTAGACTATGCGTTTCCGTCGGACTCGGTGCTGCCGGGCGGCGGCTCGTTGTTGCTGGTGCCGTTCGATCCGGCCACGAATGCGATGGCGCGGGCGGCCTTCCTGGCACGCTATGCGTTGGCGTCTGAGGCTCGGCTGTTGGGCCCGTGGCACGGCGTGCTGGGGGCAACGGGGGGTACCCTGCAACTGCTGCGCCCGCATCTGGCGGCGACGACGAATGGCCCCTGGATCGAGGTTGACCGCGCCACGTTTTCGAGCCGGCCGCCCTGGCCGACTATCGCCGCGAGCGGAGTCCGTTCACTGCAGCGCGGCATCCCGGTGCTGCTGGGAAGCGACCCCGCCGCCTGGGTGGCCCTGCCCCCAAACCCCGGCGCAGCCACTCCGGCCCATCCCAGCCTCGACGCGGATGGCGACGGATTGCCGGACGAGTGGGAGTGGGCGCACCACCTCAATCCCGACTCCGCCATGGGGCTGGACGGTGCCAACGGCGACCCCGACCATGACGGCTTGACGAATCTCCAGGAGTTTCTTGCCCATACCGACCCCGAACATGTGGACGTATTGGTTTCCGGCGCACAGGTGCAAGGCAGTCAATTCGTACTGAGTTTCAACGGCATCGCCGGCCGGTCCTATCGAATCGAGACCGCGGATGCCATGGCTTCGGCGCAATGGCAGTTTGTGGCGAACGTGGTGGGGATTTGGGAGACTGCTCCCGTCACGGTCAGGTTGAACCTCCCGGAGGGCGTAGCTGCACGATTCTACCGCGTAGGGTTGGTGACCACTCCTTGAGCCGCAGCCAGCTCACTCTTCGGCATCCTGCCGATGCCGGGCCCAACCGCGGACGCCACCTGAGTCATCGGCGAGCGGCCGTCGGCCGGAGCGGTGCCGAATGTGGTAGGTATGCCGCCGTCGCTCCTCGGCGATGTAGTCGGCCTCTTTTTGGAGCTTCAGGAAACTCTGATAGCGGTCCGCCGGCAACTTGCCCGCAGTCATGGCGGCCCGGACGGCGCAGCCAGCCTCGACATCGTGCCCGCAGTTGCGAAACCGGCAACCAGCCGCCAGGGCCTCGATTTCGGGAAAAGCGCCCTGCAGGCCTTCGCCAGCCTCCCAGAGCTGGAACTCGCGCATCCCCGGGGTGTCGATGACCAGGCCTCCTTTGGGCAGGAGGATCAACTCGCGCCAGGTGGTGGAGTGGCGACCCTTGGCGTCGCTTTCGCGCACTTCGAGCGTGGCTTGGATTTCCTCGCCGTAGAGCCGGTTGATCAGACTGGACTTGCCCACGCCCGAGGGGCCGACGAAAACGACCGTCTGCCCGTGGCGAATGAGCCGCCGCAACTCCTTTATGCCTTTGCCCGAATGAGCGCTGGCGGGAATCACCAGTGTCTCCCCCGCGGCCAGGCGCGCCTCCGCCAGTTGTTCCTCATGCCTGGCGCAGAGATCCAGCTTGTTCAGCACCACCACCGGCTGGGCTCCCCCCTCACGCACGGAAACCATGAAGCGCTCCAACCGCCGGCGGTTGAACGACTGGTCGAACGCATGCACGACGAAGGCGATGTCGAGGTTGGCCGCGAGCACCTGCTGCTCGGAATTCCTCCCCGTGACCTTGCGCACGAGTTGCGAACGCCGGGGCAACACCGCACGAATCACCGCGTGGCCCGGATGGGTGGTCCTGGCCAAAGCTACCCAGTCGCCCACCTTGGGGAGTGCTGCCCGGGAATCCACCCGATGCAGGAGCTTCCCGGCAACCGTGGCCTGAACCTCTCCCTCCGCCCCCACGACCACGTAGGCATGTTTGTCCTCGATGGCAACCCGGGCCGGGTGGAAACCCGCTTGAGCCCACGGTGAAAACGCCGCTTCGTCCTGTGGCCGCCAACCGAGATGATCCAATTCCATGCCGATGCTTGATCCGAACGC
>CAYYMW010000126.1:7448-16354 GCA_964472515.1 uncultured Verrucomicrobiota bacterium
CGAACGCGCTCCTGCTTAAGCCCATTGTGTCTCGAGTGCAACCTTGTTTTTGGGCGCGCGGCCACCCAGCGCGCAGCCAGGAAGACCCGGCTGCCTGGGCGACGCTGAATCCGGGACTGGCACTCGGGCAGCGTTCGGGCAAAGGTAGCCCACCCCGGACCAGGGGCGAATGAACCCGCCAACGGCATTGGAGTGGTATCCCCATATCGCCGAGGCCGCCCGTGCGCGCCAAAGCGAGGTGTTGGATCGTTTGGGCACCCGGGCGGCGGGCTTGAGTTGGGCGGAGGCCAGAAGCCGGCTCGCCCGCTTCGGCCGCAACGAATTGAGCAGCCAGCGGCCGCCGCCCTGGCCGGCGGTGCTCTGGGCGGCCACCAAACATCCGTTTGACGGAGTGCTGGCAGTGTTGGGTCTGGTTTCCTGGCTCACCAGCGATATCAAGGCGACGCTGGTGATGGCCTCGATGATCGTTCTAAGCGTCGGCTTGCTCACGCAGACGCTCATCGTGCACATGATCCGCACGGAGAAGCTCCCGTTTCTCCAGAGCACCGCCGCCCCGGTGGTCCTGGCGACCACAGCAGCGGTGATGGTAGCCGGCATGGCGATACCCTTCTCGCCCCTGGCGCCGTTCCTGAAGTTGCAGCCCCTTCCAATGGGGTTCTTCCTGTATCTGCCGATGGTGTTGATCGCTTACGGCCTCCTCGCCCAGTTGGCGAAGGTGTACTACATCCGCCGGTTCAAGAGCTGGCTTTGAGCGGGAGGTCCTCACCGGGTGACCGGCGACTTGCGGCCGTACCGGCTCAAGGCTAGTTTATCGACGGTCCAGAGCACCCGGATGAATCCAACTGCCGTCGAAGGTCACGTCAAGCTCGTGCTGATCCAGTGGGTCACCATCATGGGCGTGGCCTGGTTTGGGGGCCGGTTGGCGAAGCGGTTCGGCCAACCCCTGGCGGTTGGGGAAATTCTGGCGGGCATCCTGCTCGGGCCCTCGGGCTTCGGCTGGCTCTTCCCGGACGCCATGCACTGGCTCTTTCCCGAGTCGACGCAGCAATCCCTCCAACTGCTGGCGAAAATCGGGCTGATCTTCCTGATGTTCCAAGTGGGCATGGAGTTCGATTTCGGCCACCTCACCACCCGCTCGCGCACCGTGCTGGCCGTCTCGGTGACGGGCATGGCGGCGCCCTTTCTGGCGGGCCTGCTCCTGGGTCCCTGGCTGCACCGCCAATTCGCGGCTGACACCCCCTATTGGGGTTTCCAGTTCTTCGTGTGCATCGCGCTTTCGATCTCCGCCCTCCCCATCATGGGGCGGATTCTGCTCGAGATGCAGTTGGAGCGGACGCCGCTGGGAGTGGTCGCCATCAGTGCCGCCGCCATCGACGATGTAGTGGGCTGGATCCTGCTCGCGGCGGCGACGGCCTTGGTAACCGCCAAGTTCAGTTGGGTGGCCGTGGTCCTGCAAGGCGGAGGCGTAACCCTCTTCGCCTGCGCGGTGCTCTACGGGGTAGGCCCCTTGCTGCGTGCGATCTGGCGGGGCGTGGCGCAACTCTCGCCGGAAAACACCCTGCCCAGGAGCTTCCTGGCGCTGCTGCTGGTTTCCCTGTTCCTGTGCGCCATCGTCACCAACCAGATGGGAGTGTTCTCCATTTTTGGCGCCTTCGTGCTCGGGGTGGCCCTGCATCAGGAAACCACCTTGGCGCGCCTGTGGCGGACCAAGCTGGCTGATTTCGTCCTGGTGGCGTTGGTACCCATCTTCTTCGCCAACACCGGACTGCGCACGGAGGTGGGTTCGCTCACCACGCCCATGGCCTGGCTGGGGTGCGGGGCCGTGCTGGTGGCGGCAACGGCCGGGAAGTTCGGGGGATGCTGGCTCGGGGGAGTCTGGAGCGGACAGCCCAAGCGCGAGGCTGCCTGCGTGGCGGCGCTCATGAACACCCGCGCCCTGATGGGCCTGGTGGCGATCAACATCGGCGCGGACCTCGGCCTCCTCAACCGTCAGTTGTTCACCATGTTTGTCATCATGGCGCTGGTGACCACCCTCAGCACCACCCCCTTGCTTTCCCGCTGGCTGCCCCGGGAACTCCGGCCCTGATCCCATGCCGGGCTGGCGCCCCTGCCCCGGGTTGCGCAAAGCCTGTCGCTGGGCCACATTGCAGGCCTGACATGAATGGCAATCTGGTAATTTGGGTCTATACCGCCTTCCTGCTGGCCGGCGGGGTGGCAGGTTTTGTGAAGGCTGGCAGCAAGCCGTCGCTGATCGCGGCCGTCGCGTTTTCGCTGGCGTTCGTGCTTTGGGAGATGGGCTGGCTCGGCCCGGCCTGGGTGGCGGACGTGCTCCTGGTTCTGCTGCTGGGAGTGTTTGCCGGCCGCCTGGCCAAGACGCGCAAGTTCATGCCCGCCGGCCTGATGGTGGTGCTGACGCTCGCGGCAGTGGTGCTGCGGCGGCTCGGCTAGCCGTCGTGCGGGAATCTACTTGAGATGCCCCTCGGCAACGCGGGCCAGCAGCCAGAGCAGGTCGGCCAACCGGTTTAGGTACCGGCCAATCTCCGTGGGCACCGGCTTGCCCCCTTCGCCCAACGCCCAGAGGGACCGCTCCGCCCGGCGGCAGGTCGTCCGTGCCAAATCCAGCGCCGCGGCGTGCGGATTATCCCCGGGCATGATCCAGGTGCGAATGGGACGCAGCTGCCCCTCGACCTGTCGGGCCATGATCTCCAAGTTCTGCACGGACTCCGCAGTAATCACCGGATGGCCGTCAGCCAGATACTTGTCCCGATCCTCAGGGTCAGTGGCCAATTCCCCCATCATGGCCACGAGTTCCTGCTGGAGGGCAAGCAGGGCCTCCTTGTCCGCCGGCTTGACCGCGCTGGCCCGCGCCATGCCCAGCGCGGCATTCAGCTCGTCCACGGTGCCATAGGCCTCCACCCTTGGATCGGTCTTCGCGACCCGGCGATTGTACATCAGCCCGGTGGAGCCGTCGTCGCCCGTCTTTGTCATGATGCTCATGGCCTTGCTCAGTTCAATGGTCAGTCCGTGTCCGCCAAACCCGTCTCGCGGCGTCGCCGCGACCCGTCAGTTCACGATAAGCCGATTCCGCCCGGGTGCAAGCGAGGAACCTTCGGCCGCCCTCCAGAAGGCCATTGACGCCCGTAATCCCCACTTCTATCGTCCGCCCCGGTACGCGCTATGAATGCCAAGCTTTTATTCAAGACGGTCTTCAGTGTCCTCGTTTTGCTGCTCCTGGTGATGATCGGCATGTATAACAAGGAGTTGGTGTCCTTCTCCCTGCCGCCGTTGCTGGTGCCACCGCTCAAACAACCGGCCGCAATCATGTATGCGGCGTTTTTCGGCCTGGGATTGCTGACGGGCACGATCCTCACCGCCGGCGGCGGCAAGAAAGGCGCCGGCAGCGCGCCCAAACCCGCCAAAAGCGGCAAGTGAGGCGGTTGCGGAAAGGCGGAGTGCCACGACGGCGGCGCCTTCCCATTGCTGAATTGGACGACGCAGGCCGCCCTGCCAAGCCGGGGAAAGTCCGCTGGGCGCCCTCGGTTATTGCCCCCACGCTTATATGAGCGATGTGAAGCGAGTCTTGTTGATCGGTTGGGATGCCGCAGATTGGAAGCTCATCGGCCCGCTGATGGAAAAGGGGGAGATGCCCCATCTGCAGCGCCTGATCGACACCGGCACGCATGGAAACGTGGCCACCATCCACCCCATGCTGAGCCCGATGTTGTGGACCTCGATTGCCACCGGCAAGCGGCCCCATAAGCACGGCATTCTGGGCTTCTCGGAACCGACCCCGGACGGGGCCAGTGTCCGGCCCATCACCATCCTCAGCCGGAAGACCAAGGCCCTCTGGAACATCCTGCACCAGCACGGCAAGCAGTCGATTGTAGTGGGCTGGTGGCCGAGCCATCCCGCCGAACCGATCCGCGGAGCGATGGTGTCCAACTTCTTCCGCGAGGTGCCGGAGGATCCGGCGGCCCCGTCGCCCGTGCCCCCGGGATCGGTCCATCCGCCCGAACTGGCGACGCGCCTGGCGGACCTACGGGTGCATGCGATGGAAATCGACGGCGGCATGCTGCGGATGTTCGTGCCCGAATTCAACCGGGTCGACCAGGATAAAGACAAGGGCCTGCATGCCTTGGCGAAGATTCTGGCGGAGACCATGACGGGGCACGCCGTCGCGACCGAACTGCTGGCCAGCGAACCGTGGGATTTCGCCGCCATCTATTACGACGCCATCGACCACTTCTCGCACCGGTTCATGGGCTACCACCCGCCGCAGTTGGCCTGGACTGAGGACCCTGCGTTCGAACTCTATCGTGACGTGCTCGGCAACGCCTACCGCTATCACGACGCCATGCTGGGCCGCCTGCTGGAAATTGCCGGGCCTGAGACGACCGTCGTATTGCTCAGCGACCACGGCTTCCATTCGGATCATCTGCGTCCCCGGCACATACCCGCCGAAGCGGCCGGTCCGGCGGTGGAACACCGGCACTTTGGGGTTCTGGTGCTCAACGGGCCGGGAGTACGACGCGGGGAACGCGTCTACGGTGCCAGCATCCTCGACGCCACCCCCACGATCCTGCGGTTGTTCGGGATCGCGCCCGGAGCCGACATGGACGGAAAGGTCCTCTACACGGCGCTCGACGCGCTCGAACCGCTCCCGGCGGTGGCCAGTTGGGACGCCGTGCCGGGCGAGGATGGCCGGCATCCACCGGACCGGCAACTCCAGCCCTATGAGTCAGTGGAAGCCATGAAGCAGTTGGTGGAACTGGGCTATCTGGCGCCACCGGGGGAGGACCGCGCGCGGAACCTCGTGGAAACGGTCGAAGAGCTGCGGTACAACGAGGCGCGGGCCGAACGCGACGCCGGCCGCCTGAATCGTGCAACGGAGGTGCTCGAACAGTTGCATCGAAACAAGCCAGCCGCGGGACGCTTTGCCCAGGCCTTGGTGGAGACCCTCCTCGAATGGCAACGCCTCGACCGGGCGCAGGAGGTGCTCGACGCCTTCGATGCCGCTGCCGAGACGCAGGCGGTCAAGGCCGCGGAGGAGTTGAAGCAGCGTCAGGGTCAGGAACTGAAAACGGAGGACTTGGAGGCCCAGCAGCCCGAGGCGCGCCGAGAACAGTTCGAGCGCCGCCTCCTGGCCGAGCAAGCCACCGGCTATGCCCTGATGCGGCTGGTCCTGCGGGTGCGTCTGTGTCTGGCCAAGGCGCCTCAAGACCCCTCTGCGGGCGAGCAGGCCCGGGTCTTGTTGGGAGAGATGGAGCAGGCTTGGGGGGAAAGTGTCCCCCGATTGGCCGGCTTCTTCGCCCAGAGCCGCACCGCGCTGCGCGACTACGAGGCGGCGATGAAGTGGATCACCCATTGCTTGTCGGACGACCCAGCGGACTGGCAGGCGTTGGCGCTGCGCGCCCGGGTATATTATGAAACCGGCCGCCACCCCGAGGCGGTCAGCGCCGCCGTCGAGAGCCTGAGCCTGGTCTATCACCAACCCTTCCTGCAGGCCATGTTGGGACTCTCCCTCCAAGCCATGGGCTTGGATCGCCAAGCAGAAGAGGCCTTGCGCGTCGCGCTTGCGCAGGCGCCGGGAATGGTCGCCGGTCACGAGGCGCTGGCTCGCTTGTATGCGGACCGCCTGCAGGACCCCGAGCGTGCCCGCCAACACCAGGAACGCGCGGCAAGCCTGCGGAAACGGGCACAGGAGCTTCGAACCGCCCGCCAGACCGAGACCACCACCCCACCCCCCGCGGCGCCGGTTCGAAGCGGCCCTCAATCACTTCCGCCAAGTCACGAAGGCGCCGCCGAATGGCCGGGAGTCGAAGCGCAGGAAATCGTCACCGTGGTGGCGGGCCTGCCCCGCACGGGCACCTCGATGATGATGCAGATGCTGGTGGCGGGCGGTCTGGTGCCGTTGACCGATGGGAAGCGGGTGGCCGATGCCGACAACCCGCGCGGCTACCTGGAATACGAGCCCGCCACGCGGCTGCGTGACGATGCCTCCTGGGTGCCCCAGGCCAAAGGCAAAGTGGTCAAGATCGTGGCGCAGCTGCTCCCCTTCCTGCCGCCCCCGCTGCATTATCGGATCATCTTCATGCATCGCAACCTGCAGGAGGTCATTGCCTCCCAGCAGACGATGCTGGAACGCCAAGGCAAGGCCAAGGGGACGCTGGGGCCGGCCGAACTGGCAGCCGTGCTGGACCGCCAAGCCGGCGATGTTGCCCGCGTCATGGCGGCGCGCCCGCATGTTCGTGTGCTGCATCTGGACTACCGCAAGGTCGTCCGCCAACCGGCGGAGGCCGCCCGGCGGTTGAATGTGTTTTTGGGTGGCAAACTGAACGTCGATGCCATGGTGGCAGCCGTGGATCCCGCGCTGCACCGCCAGAAGGACCGATCAGCCTGACCTCGCGGCGCGCATCGGCCGTATGGCCGCCTCGCGACCACGCAAAGCGTGTGCCTGCTCCCATCATAGGATGGTACTCAATCCTCTCGGCCGCGGCCGTCGTCGCCGCCTTGGAAGCGCATGGCTGGACGGCACGCGGGCTCGCTGCCTGGGCGGCGCTCGCCTTTGCCCAAGTGGTGGCCGCGTACACACTGCAACGGCCCGCCTTATTCGGGAAGCGCGCGAACGGAACCATTGCCTGGTGGGCCTGGGTGCTCCACGGACCCTACTTCGCGCTGAGTCGTTTGGGCCTGTTGCTATACCGGTTCCTGGCCAGCGAGAAGCCGTGCCACGAGATCACCCCCGGGCTCTTCCTCGGTTGCCGGCTTGGGTTGCTGGACCGTCCCAGGCTGGCCGACTTGGAGGTGACGCATCTGCTGGATTTGACCTGCGAGTTTCCGGAAGCGGCTGCCCTGCGAGCTGGCCGGGAGTATTGCTGTCTGCCGTTGCTTGATCATGGGGCGCCGGATGCGGCCGGCATGGAAGCCGCCACCGCGTTCCTGAACCGGGCGCTGCAAACAGGACGGGTATACGTTCACTGTGCGGTCGGCCACGGGCGCAGTGCGACCGTGGTTGCGGCCCATCTGCTGGGGTCCGGCCAGGCGCACACCGCGGCGGAGGCGGTCAGGTGGTTGCAGGCGATACGTCCGGGTGTCCGACTGAACTCAGCGCAGCAGGCGGCGCTGAAACATTGGGAGGAGCGCTTGAGGATGAGCGCGCCGGGTTGACTTACGATCCACCTCAGCTCTTGCCCAACAGTTGCTGCAGTTTGTCGCGATAGCCCCGGCTCAGAGTCAAGCGGGTACCGTTGCGAAGAATCACCGTGTAGTCGCCGTGGAACATGGGCTGGAGTTCCCGGATGCGCTCGATGTTCACAATGGTCGACCGGCTGATCCGAAGGAACTGGGCAGGATCCAAACGTTCCTCGATGGAGGCCATCGTCTCCCGGAGAAGGTGCGAGTCGGCCCCAACGTGGAGGTTCAGGTAGTTGTCCGCCGCCTCGATCCAGTCGATCTCCGCAGTCCGCAGGAAGACCACCTTTCCCGAAGTCTTGATGACCAGACGGTCGGTGGTCTTGGGCTCGGGCCGGAGGTCCGCCAGGAGCGCGGAGAGCTTCTGGGTAAGATCTCCGCCCTGGGAACGGTTCAGGTGGTTGCGCGCCCGGGAGAGTGCGAGCTCAAACCGCTCCTTGTCGAAAGGCTTGAGCAGGTAGTCGAGTGCGTGGACCTCGAAGGCGCGAATCGCGTGCTGGTTGAAGGCGGTGACGAAGATGACCACCGGCAACGGGTCGACATCCAGGTTCTCCAGCACTTGGAACCCATCGAGTTCGGGCATCTGGATGTCCAGGAAGACGAGTTCCGGCCGCTGGGCTTCGATGGCTTCCACCGCCTCGCGGCCATCGCCGCATTCCCCCAACACCTCGATGTCCGGCTGGGCTTCGAGCAGTACGCGCAAGCGCTCTCTGGCCAACGGCTCATCATCCACGATTAGCGTCTTAATCTTCATGAGTGGTCGAAGGGCTCACCGCGAATGCGGCCACGCCCGCTCGCTGCATGCTCTGGAGTATAACTAGCAACGGCTGCGCCGCCAAGCAGGAGCGCCATAACTGGTCTAGGACGCCGCTTCCGGCTCGGGCGGAAGTTCCAAGGCAGCCAGCGTCTTCATACGCAACACACTGGCTTCATACGGCTTGATGACAAATGACTTGACCACCAGAGGCGCGGCACGGAGCACGGTTTCCCGATCCCCCACCGCCGAGCATATGATCACCGGCACTCGTTTGAAGCGCGCATCCAGGCGCATCTGCCGAAGCAAGTCCAAGCCACCGATGCCTGGCATCAGGACATCCAAAAGCATCAGCTCCGGCACCAGACCGGCATCCAGCATGGACCAAGCCTCCTGGCCGCCCGAGGCATCCAGCACTTCCAGCCGGGCATCGCCGTCGAGAGCGGCGTGAATCAACCGCCGGGCCAAGGGATCGTCGTCCACGGCCAGCACCTTCAGCTTCCGCGTGGCCTCGGTGGAACTGGCTTGCGCGGATGCCTTGTGCGCCACCCACTCGCGCAGGCGCTGTGCCTCCGGGGGGGGCAATCGAAAAGCGAGTTCCGCCCCCTGGTCGGAGAGGGGCCGCAGTTCCCACCTGCCTTGAAGCGCGTTGGCCAGGGCGTCGAAAGCCTGCTCGAAGGTCAACGACGGCACCGGAGGAACCGCCTCGGCGGAACCAGGGGAACGTGCGGCCTCGGCGGCCTCCTGCAGGGGCCCTGAATTGGGTTCAGCCTGGGGGCGATCAGCTCCGGCCTTTGCTTGTGACCGATCCATGGAACCGACTATGGCGCGACTTCATCCGGCTGGCAAGACCCGCGCACATACTGCTCGGACGGTGGGATAGACTACCCGGCGGGGCGAGGGATGGGGCCGGACGGCGAGGCGCGAGCGCGGGAAGATACCCGCAGCGGTCTCTGACCAA
>CAYYMW010000127.1:0-16303 GCA_964472515.1 uncultured Verrucomicrobiota bacterium
GGTCAGCCCCATGCTCTACGGGCTCATGACGGAGGAAATCAACTTTGCCTACGAGGGCGGCGTCTACGGGGAACTGATTCGCAATCGCTCGTTCAAGGCGGATGCGGTTGTCCCGGGAGTCACGCCCGAGACTTACGAGGTGGGGAAGTATCTTCCGGTCACCTTCAAACCCAACACGCAGCCGAGGTACTGGAGTGCCGTTGGGGGCGCCGCGATGGTGCTCGACACGAATCAACCGTTGAACGAATTCCTCAACGTCAGCCTGAAGCTCGACGCCTCGTCGGCCTCCGCGACTTCCCCGGCCGGCGTCGCCAACGGCGGATTCTGGGGAATCCCCGTCAAGCCCGGCCATACCTATCGCGTGTCCTTCTTCGCCAAAGGGGCCGAGGGCTTCCAAGGGCCGGTGACGGTGAGCCTGGAGAGCGCGGACGGCAAGACAGTGTTTGCCAGCGCGAAGGTCTCGAAGATCGGCGGCGAGTGGAAAGAGTACCAGGCCACGCTCAAGACCAAGCGCGTGCCTGCGTCAAAGGACAACGTGTTCAAGCTGACCACAACCACCCCGGGGACGCTCTGGCTACAGAACGTCTCGCTTTTCCCGCCCACGTACAAGAACCGCCAAAACGGCAATCGGGCCGACCTCATGGAATGGCTGGCAACCATGAAGCCCAAATTCCTCCGCTTCCCCGGGGGCAACTACCTGGAGGGAAATGCCTTCAACCAGCGGTTCAATTGGAAGGAGACCATTGGCCCGGTTGAACAGCGTCCGGGCCATCCGAGCCCCTGGGGTTACTGGTCCACTGATGGCTTGGGGCTGCTCGAATTCGCCGAATGGTGCGAGGATCTCGAGATGGAACCCTTGCTCGGCGTGTTTGCCGGTTACTGCCTCGGCCGCGGTGGCGTCATTGCAGCAGGGCCGCAACTCGAACCCTACGTTCAGGAAGCGCTTGAGGAAATCGAGTATCTCATCGGGGACGCCAAGTCCACCAAATGGGGCGCAGAGCGCGCGAAAGACGGGCACCCCAAGCCGTTCAAGATGCAGTACGTGGAGGTCGGCAACGAGGACTGGTTCGACCGCAGCGGTCCCGACCGCAACGGCACCTACGACGGGCGGTTCGCGCAGTTCTACGACGCCATCAAGAAGAAATACCCGCACCTGAAGGTCATTTCCTCAACGGGGTACGAGCAGCCCCAAAGCCTGTGGGTCAAGAGCCGCACCCCGGATTTGGTGGACGAACACTTCTATCGCAACCTGGAGGAGATGATGGCCCAATCCTTCCGATACGACACGTACTCACGAACCAATCCGTCGAAGATCTTCTGCGGCGAATGGGCCACGCGCGTCGGTTCCCCCACACCGAACATGGCCGGGGCGCTTGGGGACGGGGCGTGGATGACCTGCATGGAACGCAATTCGGACATCGTCCTGCTGTCCTGCTATGCTCCGCTGCTCGTCAATGTGAGCCAGTTGACCGGCAACGGCCGTTCGATGCAATGGAGCTCGGATCTCATCGGCTACGACGCCCTGACGAGCTACGGCTCGCCCTCGTATTACGCCCAGATGATGTTCAGCACCATGGTCGGGGATGAAATCCTTGCCACCGATGCGCGAGACATCCCGACGCGCAAGTGGGAGCGGCGAGGCCGCGCTGGCGCTCCTGCCGCCGCGCAGCAACTTCGGGAAGTCTTCTTCAGCGCCACCCGTGACAGCAAGCGCGGCGTGATCTACCTGAAGGTCGTCAACACGTCGGGTTTGGCGAGGCAAGCCCAGATCCAGATCAGCGGTGCTTCGAAGATCGAGCCCGAAGCCGAAGTGGTGTCCCTGGTGGGCGAGAACCTGGACGATACGAACTCGCTCCAGGATCCCCGGAAGGTCGTCCCGCGCACGGCGAAGGCAACCGGCCTGAGCGCCAGTTTCAGCCGCGAGTTCCCCGCCTACTCCGTTACCGTCTTGAAGCTGAAGACCAAGTAACCATGAACCAATCCGTTCTGATCCTGCCCGTCCTCGCCAGCCTGTTGGCAGGCGGTACCGCGCCGGGTTTCGCCGCGCCCACGGATTCACCCGGGCTTCCTCCCGCGGCGACCAGGCACTGGACCGCCGACAACGGCAATGGCACCTACTCGAATCCGCTGTTCTACGAGGAGTTCGAGGATCCGGACGTGATCCGTGTCGGCGAGGACTATTACCTCGCCGGCACGACCATGCACATGATGCCGGCGGTTCAGATCATGCATTCCAAGGATCTGGTGAACTGGCAACTCATCGGCTACTGCGCCGAGAAGCTCGATCTGGGCCCGGCCTACCGCCTCGAAGGGGGCGACATTTATGGCCGCGGCATCTGGGCGCCCTGCCTTCGGTTTCACCAAGGCATGTTCTACATTCTCTCGAACGTCAACGGCGCCGGCCTGCAGGTCTTCCGATCGAAGTCAATCAACGGCCCATGGGAGCACAACCAACTGCCCGGCAGGCATGACATGTCGGTGCTCTTCGACGACGACGGCAAGGTCTACCTCATCTCGGGCGGCGGCAGTCCATATCCCATTGAGGAACTGGCCCCGGACCTGAGGTCCTTCAACACCAATGCGCCCAAACGCGCACTCGTTGGCCGGATGGGCGAGGGCCACCACCTCTACAAGATCAACGGCAAGTACGTGGATGTCTCCGCGATTCCCGGGGGGCCGGTGGACCAGATGGTCGCGATTGCTGACTCCATCGACGGCCCTTGGAAGGTCGAGCGCATGGTTCAAGGCGAATCGCTGGGCGTGACGGCGGCAGCGCCCCTTCGCGCCCCAGCCAACGACCGCGGGCTCTGGCTGCATCAGGGTGGCATCGTGGACACTCCCTCCGGCGAGTGGTGGAGCGTCATCATGTCGGATCACGGCAGCGCCGGCCGGATGGTGTCTTTGGTCCCCGTCACCTGGGACAACGGCTTCCCGCTCATCGGTCTGCCGGGTAACTTGCGCAAGGCGCCGAATACCTGGATCAAGCCCAACACCGGGCACCCCCAGGAACCGAAGCCGACGTTCATCCACGATGACAGTTTCGATGGCCCCAAGCTGAATCCCCACGCGCAATGGAATCACGTTCCTGACGACACCAAGTGGTCCCTCACCGAGAAGCCGGGTGTGCTGCGCCTTCATTCCTTGCCAGCCAAGGACTTCTACTCGGCGCGCAACAGCCTCTGCCAACGGCCGCCCGGACCTGAATCCATCATGACCGTCGAATTGGACACGTCGGGCCTTGCCGTCGGCGATACCGCCGGACTGGGGTTGCTGAGTTCCCCTTATGCCTGGATCGGGGTGGCGAAAACGGCTGAGGGCACGGCGCTGCAGATGCTCACCGGCGGTGGTGGCCGGCGCCGGGGCCCCGGTTTGGCCGCCTCCAGCCCCACCAACGCCCCCACCAACAGTCCGGTTTCTCCCCCGCAACATCTCTGGCTTCGCGTTCACTGCAACTTCGACAGTGATGAAGCCGTCTTCAGTTGGAGCGTCGACGGCAGGCAATTCACGCCGCTGGGCAAGCCGTTCACCATGACGTTTCAGTTGACCACCTTCCAAGGCGTGCGGCCCGCGCTCTTCCATTTCAACACCGCCGGGCAGGCTGGAGGCTATGCCGACTTTGACAACTACACCGTGGAGGAACCACGAGCGCGTGGCAGCGAACGCGTCATTCCCACGGGCAGGACCATCGTCCTGAGCAGCGGTGCTGACGGGAGCTTCCTGGCCGCCGATGCACAAAACCACGCGCTGGTAAATGTCCCACCCGAGGCCTCAGGTGCCGCTCCCCAGAACGCGAAGTTCCAGGTGGTGGATCTGGGCAAAGGCCGCGTGGCGCTACGAGCTGCCAGTGGGCGGTTCGTTTCCGCCATCGAGGATCGCGTCTTGATGAAAGACCTCGCCGGAACCGCACCGGGAGACGCTGAGTCCTTCCAATGGGTCAACCTGATGCGCGGCGACACCATGCTCATGTCCCTGGCCAATCATCGCTACCTGGCCACCAAGCCGAACGAACCGGGGCCGGTGACAGTCGGCGCCACCGGGCCAAGCCCGGCACGCAAAGGCGGCGCTGAGTTCAGGTGGAAATCGGTCGAATGAGGCGCGGTTCGCCGCTAGGCCGCCAGCCTGCACGAACTCGCATCATGAAATCACCCTATTCGCTGCTCCTCCTTCTAGCCGTGGTCACAGGCGTGGCTCAAACACCCTCTGCCAGCCAGCCAGTCAGCGCCACCGTGGATGCCTCAAAGACAGGCCCGCCCATTTCCCCGTATCTGTACGGCCAGTTCATCGAGCATGCCGGCGGTCTCATCTACAGCAGTCTCTGGTGCGAAATGCTTGATGACCGGAAGTTCTATTATGCCGTGATGCCCAAACCGGCCGAGGACCCGAACGCCAGCCAGCGCGGACCCCAAGGCTTGGGGCCGGGCCGTCGGCGCAATATCGGGCCGGGTCGCTGGAATCCCGTTGGCCCGGTCGATTGCGTCGTTATGGACACCAACCATCCCTTCGTGGGCGATCACACGCGCTCATAATCCACCCGCAACATACTATGGCGAAGAAGCCCGTCCGAAAACCCGCCCCGCAGAAGGCACGCGCCCCGCTTTACAAGAAGCCTGACGCTCCGGTCGCCCGTCGTGTCAAGGACCTCCTCGCGCGGATGACGCTCGAGGAAAAGGCCGCGCAGATGATGTGCGTCTGGCAGGAGAAGGCGCAGAAGCTCGTGGATGCGAAGGGCAACTTCGATCCTGCCCGGGCCGAAGCCGCTTTCGGCAACGGCTTTGGCCTCGGCCAGGTGGGACGCCCCAGTGACGCCGGCGCCCCGCCTGGCGAACCGTGGAAGGGCCAAACGGCGCGGGGGATGGCTGAACTCACCAACGCCATCCAGAGGTTCTTCCTCGAACACAGCCGCTTGGGAATTCCGGTCGTGTTTCATGAGGAATGCCTGCACGGCCACGCGGCCCTTGACGCCACGAGCTTCCCCCAGCCCATCGGGCTGGGCGCCACCTTCAATCCGGCGCTGGTGGAACGGCTTTTCACCATGACCGCCCATGAGGCCCGGGTGCGCGGCACGCACCAGGCCCTCACTCCGGTTGTGGATGTGGCGCGCGATCCGCGTTGGGGACGCGTCGAGGAGACCTATGGCGAAGACCCCTATCTGAACACCCGGCTGGGAATCGCCGCAGTGCTTGGATTCCAGGGCGACGCGACGTTCAAGGATAAGCAGCGCGTCATGGCCACGTTGAAACATTTTGCCGCGCATGGGCAGCCGGAGTCGGGCCAAAACTGCGCGCCGGCAAATGTCTCGGAACGCGTGCTGCGGGAGACGTTCCTGCGTCCATTCCGCGACGTGCTCCGCGAAGCCGGGGCCGTCAGCGTGATGGCCTCGTACAACGAGATTGACGGGGTGCCCTCCCACGCCAATCGGTGGCTCCTGCGCGACGTGCTCCGCAAAGAATGGGGCTTCAAGGGCTTCGTGGTGTCGGACTACTACGCGATCTGGGAGCTGAGTTACCGGCCCGACACCCATGGGCACTTCGTGGCCAAGGACAAGCAGGAAGCTTGCCGGCTCGCTGTGGAAGCGGGCGTGAACATGGAACTGCCGGAGCCGGATTGCTACCGGCACCTTGTCGAACTCGTTCGCAAGGGCGTGCTCAAGGAAACGCAACTCGACGATCTCGTCGCCCCCATGCTGCACTGGAAGTTCCAGATGGGGCTGTTTGACGATCCTTACGTGGACCCGGACGAGGCAGCCCGGATCGTCGGCTGTGAAGCACACCGCGAGCTGGCGCTCCAGGCCGCCCGGGAAACCGTCACGCTCCTCAAGAACGAGCATGACCTCGTGCCACTCGATCCCTGCGGCCTGAAGACCATCGCCGTCATTGGCCCGAACGCCAACCGCCCGCTGTTGGGCGGCTACAGCGGACTGCCCAAGCATAACGTGACGGTGCTCGACGGCATCAAAGCAAAGGTCGGCGACCGCGTAAAAGTGCTCCATGCCGAAGGCTGTAAAATCACCGTGGGAGGCTCCTGGCAGCAGGATCAGGTGGTCGCAAGCGATCCTGCCGACGACCGCCGGCAGATCGCTGAGGCGGTGGAGGTCGGGAAGCAGGCGGACGTGATCGTGCTGGCCCTCGGTGGCAACGAGCAGACCTCGCGCGAAGCGTGGGGCCTCAACCACATGGGTGACCGCACGAGCCTGGACCTGGTCGGACGCCAGGACGAACTGGTGGCCGCGATGCTGGCCACCGGCAAACCAGTCATCGTGTTCCTGTTCAACGGCCGCCCGCTGGCGATCAACCGCGTGGCGAAACACGTCCCGGTCATCTTCGAATGTTGGTACCTCGGCCAGGAAGGCGGCCGTGCCGTCGCTGACGTCCTGTTCGGCGACGTGAACCCCGGCGGCAAGCTTCCCATCTCCATCCCGCGCTCGGCGGGGCATCTGCCGGTATACTACAACCACAAACCCTCGGCGCGCCGCGGCTACCTCTGGGACGACGTCTCGCCGCTGTTCCCGTTCGGCTTCGGGCTCAGCTACACGACGTTCGAGCTGAAGAACGTGCGGCTGGCAAAGAAGAGGATCGCGCGCACCGGTTCGACACGCGTCCTGGCGGACGTGAGCAATACCGGTCAACGCGCCGGCTCGGAAGTCGTGCAGTTGTACCTCCGCGACCGTGTCAGCTCGGTCACCCGGCCGGTGAAGGAGTTGCGGGGGTTTCAGAAGGTCTGGCTGCAGCCGGGTGAAACGAAGACGGTGGCTTTGGACATCGGGCCTGAGTCTCTGGCGTTCTACGACGTGAACATGAAATACCGCGTCGAGCCGGGCGAGTTCGAGGTCATGGTGGGGACTTCGTCCCGCGACGCTGACTTGCAGAAGGTGGTTCTGACGGTGACCGAGGAAACCTGAATCTCCCATGAGTGCCAACAACCAGAAGCTCCCGTTCCTCGAAAAGGCCGGGTACAGCTGCGCTGACGCCGCCGCGAACTTCGTCTTCATGACGATGGTGCTGTTTCAGCTCAATTTCTACACCGACACCTTTGGACTGACCGCCAGCGCCGCCGCGGCCATCCTGCTGTGGCCGCGTTTGTGGGATGCCGTCGCCGATCCGATTGTTGGCATTCTCGCCGATCGCACTAACACCCGCTGGGGGAAATTCCGCCCCTGGATCCTGTTCACGACCGTGCCCTGGGCCGTCATCATGGTCCTCGCCTACACGACGCCGAAAGGGTGGAGCATGGGCGCGCTGGTTGCCTATGCCGCCATCACCAACACGTTGCTCATGACGATCTACTCGATGAACAACATGCCGTACGCGGCACTCGGCGGCGTGATTACGGGCGACATAAACGAGCGCGCGAAACTGAATTCCTTCCGCTTCATCGCCGTGAACGCGGCGCAGTTCGTCGTCGGCGGGTTCACGCTGCCGTTGGTGGCCAAATTTGCCATCGGCCATGACCGGCAGTACGGATGGCGGGTGACCATGACCATCTGGGCCGTGCTTTGTCTGGTGCTCTTCCTGATCACCTTCGCCACCACTCGCGAACGCATCCAGCCGGCCCGAACCGAAAAGACGTCGCCAAAACAGGACTTCCTCGATCTGCTTAAGAACGTCCCTTGGAGAATCATGTTCTTCTGGACCCTCGTGCATTTCGCGATCCTTTCGTTTCGCGGAGGCGCGCTCTACAACTACTACCATCACTATGCGGACAAAGCGGCCATGTTCGACTTTGTGCAGCAGTTCGGCCTCGTCGCGCCCGCGGGGGCTGTGGCGCCCGGCGGGATGCTCGAGACCCTTGGCTACATCGTTCATGGAGATCGCGCCAATCTGGCGGGCTCGAACGTCGCCGACGTGTTCAACAGCATCATCAACATGCTCGGCACCGGGTTGAGCATCGTCGTGATTTTGCTATCGCCGCCGCTCGCGCGAAGGTTCGGCAAGAAGGCCGTGTCGGTCGGTGGTTTCGCCTTGGCGGCAATCGGCACGCTGGCGTTCTATCTCCTGGCGCCCACGAACGTCTGGGGCATGGTCGGGATCACGGCGTTCGTCTCCATTGCCTATGCCCCTACGATCCCGCTGACTTGGGCCATTTTCGCCGACGTGGCGGACTATTCCGAGTGGACGCTGGGCCGGCGCTTCACCGGCATGGTGTTCGCCACGATTGGGTTCGCGCTGAAATCGGGCCTGGCGCTCGGCTCCGCATCGTTCCTCTGGATCATGGGAGGGTTGTTTCATTACGAAACGACGCTCCCCTCCGCGCCGAGTGCCGTGGCTGGCTATCGCTTCACCAGCGGCATCGCGGTAGGCATTCTTTTCGCCATTTGCACCCTGCTGCTCATCAGCTATCCACTGAACAAGCGCGTGACGATCCAGATGGCCGACGAACTCGCCGAGCGACGCAACAAAGCCGCACCGTGACACGTGCGCCTCTGAACTTGCTCCAGGTCAGGTGCCATCTGCGCACGCGGGTGCTGCGGGGTGGACGGCGGCAAGCCTGCCCAATCCGATGAAATCGCTTCGCACGATGCTCATGTCCTGCTTGGTGGCCTTGATTGCCTGTTAGCTGGTTGGGTTTGGACGTACCGCTATTGCCTTGTCATTCGCGCGGGCCACTGACATCACTTGCGTATGCCGTACGGCCTAATCGCTTTGGTTGGCTCGGTCGCCTTCACCGGCGCGTTTGTGTTCGTAACGAAGGCCTCCTGCTGGTGGAAAGCCGTGGTTGTGGGTTTGCTGGTGGCCTCCTTCTTCTGGCGCTACGGCCTGTTCCTCCAAGCAGGATTGGGCGTCGTGCTTTCGCTGTATTTCACGTACCTCAAGGCGCGGGCCTAAGGGCACGCCGCGCGAACTCCCTCCGCGCTTGCCGGTTGCCTCTGCCGGGCGGTTGCGGTTCAATCGTCAGCGAGATGAATGCTAAGCGGCTCCTCGTTGGCTGGTTCAGTGCGGCATGCCTCTGGGTGACTTGCCAGGCTGAACCCAAGCTCCAACTCTGGTTCTATCACCCGGTTAACCTGTACGTGGACCAGAATATCACCAACCTGGAGACCCTCTGGCGTCGCGCTGCCAAGGCGGGCTATACCCACGTGCTGTTGTCCGACTCCAAATTCGGAAAACTGGGCGACATGGACGAGCGGTATTTCCGCAACCTCAAGCGCGTTCGCCAACTGGGGGCCGACTTGGGCCTTGAAATCGTCCCCGCCTTGTTCCCCATCGGCTACTCCAACGATCTCCTTTGGCACGACCCCAATCTCATCGAGGCGTTGCCGGTCCAGGATGCCCTGCTGGTGGTCAGCGACGGTGTGGCGCGCGTGGTGGCGGACCCGCCAATCTCCTTTCCCGACGGCAGCTTCACCAACCTCGCCCGCTGGACATGGAAGGACCCCATCGTGGTGGCGGACAACGGCGCCGCCCGGGTAAGCGATCCCAAAGGGGAAAACGCCCGGATTGTGCAGAAGCTCACCGTCAAACCCTTCCGCCAGTATCATGTCTCGGTCCGCGTGAAGACCCAGGCGTTTGCCGGGACACCCGAGGTGAAGGTGCTGGCGGGCGGACTGGCCCTCAACTACAACCCCTTGGGCGTGCAGGCCACCCAGGACTGGCAGACCCATCACGCGGTCTTTAATTCACTGGACCACTCCGAAGTCGTCATCTACCTGGGATGCTGGGGGGGCACTACCGGCTCCTTGTGGTGGGACGACGCGGTGATCGAGGAAGTCGCCTTCTTGAACCTGGTCCGGCGTCCCGGAGCCCCCTTGGCGGTGCGCAAGGAAGGCGGCACGGCCCTGGTCGAAGGCGCGGATTTCACCGCGTTCAAAGACCCCAAGATGGGGGTGGACCCGTGGGCCGGTTCCTACAATGTCTACCACGAACCGCCCCTCTTGCGGGTCAATCTGCCGGATGGTGCCCGCTTGCGCGCGAATTACCACCACGGCGTCACCGTTTACGAAGGCCAGGCCATGATTTGCCCCTCCGAGCCGCGCACGACGGAACTCCTGCGCGATCAGGCGCAACGCATGCATGCTGCCTGGGGGGCCAAGGGGTACTTCATGTCCCATGATGAAATCCGCGTGATGAACTGGTGCGCGGCCTGCCAAGCCCGGCACTTGGACGCCGGCGCCATGCTGGCCGAGAACGTCAGGGCCTGCACAGGCATCCTCAAGGAGGTCAACCCCGGCGGGCGTATCTACGTCTGGAGCGACATGTTCGATCCGCACCACAACGCCCACGATAACTACTACCTTGTGCGCGGCAACCTCACCAACTCCTGGGCCGGCCTCGACCGCGAGGTCATCGTGGTGCCGTGGTATTTCGAGCAGCGCGACGCCAGCTTGAAGTTCTTCGCCGACCGGGGGCACCACCAGATGATCGCAGGCTACTACGACGATGCGCCGGCGAAGGTCAAAGACTGGCTTACCGCGGCGGCCAAAGTCACGGGTGTGGAGGGCGTGATGTACACCACTTGGCAGAACCGCTGGACCGATTTGGAGGCGTTCAGCCAGTTCGTGCGGGACTTTCAACCCAAGCTCCACGGCAGTCTGGAAGGTGGGTGGCCGCGCATCGATCTCCAAGGGGCTGCCAGCGGAACTTTTCTGGTGGAGGCCTCCCCGGATCTGATCACTTGGGAAGGGTTGACCAACCTGACCGGGAGCGGCGTGGTGGCTGCCTTTGCTCCGCCAATCGCGATGTGGCCTCCCCGGCAGTTCTACCGCGCCCAAGTCGTGCCCTGAGGCCGGGCTTCCCCGGCGAGCGCTAACCGGCCTGACCGGAGTGCTGCTCCGCCAAGTCCGCCAGCTTGCGCAGGTACTCGAACGAGTAGAGCCCGCTGGCGTGGCCGTCGCCCCAAGTCAACTGGACGGCATAACCGCCCACCGGAGCCGCTCCTCGCAAGGTGTAGCTGGCCGGTGTAAGTGGTTGCGGTGGCGCCTTGTGCAGGTTGCCCAGCACATCCACTTCACCCTGACAGCCCGCGCAGGGGCAACTGCGCCGCAGAAACTCGAGCCGCAGAAAAGACTCACGTCCGTCTGCCCATTTGATTGCCAGTTCTTCGCCTACCGGTTGGAGGTCCGCTACACGCATGCGGACAAGTTACGGCCAACCACCGGGCCTGTCCACGCTCACCTCCGAGCCAGCTGGGTTTCCGACGCGGACTCCAGCTTGGAGGGGGGATGGTTTGGGCTGGCTATTCTCCCCAAGTGGGACTATGTGTCGAACTGTGTTCCAGGCCATGGGCCGTGAAGCCGATGCCCGATTCGTCAGGCCGGCCCCTCCCGATGGCTTGGGCGCGAAAAGAACAACCACACATTTCCAAAGGAACCACCTATGTCTATCGCCAAACGATCCGTCGCGGAGTTTCTCGGCACCTTCTGGCTTGTCCTCGGTGGTTGCGGCAGTGCGGTGCTTGCCGCGGCTTTCCCGAACGTCGGCATCGGGCTGCTGGGGGTTTCGCTGGCGTTCGGCCTGACGGTGCTGACCATGGCCTTTGCCATTGGCCACATCTCCGGCTGCCATCTGAATCCCGCCGTTTCGGTGGGCTTGCTGACGGGTGGACGCTTCAAGGGCTCGGACTTGGTTCCTTATGTGGTGGCGCAGGTGCTGGGCGGCATTGCCGGCGCGGGGGTGCTCTACCTCATCGCCAGCGGCGCGGCGGGCTTCAGCACCAGCGGCGGGTTCGCCTCGAATGGCTACGGCGAGCACTCCCCCGGCAAGTACGGTCTCGGCGCCTGCTTCGTTACGGAGGTGGTGATGACCTTCATGTTTCTGATGATCATTCTGGGAGCGACCGACAAGCGCGCCCCGCAGGGCTTTGCACCCATCGCCATCGGCTTGGGGCTGACCCTCATCCACCTCGTCAGCATCCCGGTCACGAACACCTCGGTCAACCCGGCCCGCAGTCTGGGCGTGGCGGTGTTCACGGGCGGTTGGGCGCTGACGCAACTCTGGCTCTTCTGGCTGGCCCCGATTCTCGGCGCCGGGCTGGCAGGTTTGGTCTATCGCTGGCTGGAGACAGACGACGCGCCCAAGGCGGGCTAGCCAGGCCGGTCATCCGACCCTGCTGGGATCGGCCCCTTCCCTGACGTGGAACGGGCTTTACCCCCGAGGCGGGATTCGTGACAATCCGCCCCATGAAGCGAGTCTGCCTTTGCGCTTGGCTGGGGATCATCCTGGCCGGAGACCTCTTGGCCGCCGTCGTCACGCCCCGTCAGCAGGTGTTGGACGCGATGCAGAAGCGGCCGACCGACCCTTGGCCGCGCGGACGAGGACACGTGGTGCTCGCCCGGCCTGGCAGCACGGAGGACGAGAAGGCCTACCACGAGCCGGGTGGCAGCTTCAGCCCGGGGTTCGCCACGTTTGGCATCTCGATTTGGGTGGTCGATCGCCAAGGCGGCTTGCTCGCCACCAGCGACTCGCTGCCCATGGAGCAAATCCAGCAGCATTTCTCCTGGACGGACCCCAACCGCATTCCGGCGCTGGTTACGGAGACGCCCTATTACACCGCTGCGTGGTCGGCCGGCGAGGGCGCCGGCGCCTGGGTCCTGGACCTTCAGCCCAAGGGAGCCTCGCAACTGGCCTTGGTGGTGCGGAGCGTGGGCCCGTCGGGCGCGGCGATGTCGGCCCTCGGTTGGTCGGGCAAGAAGTTGCGCGTCAATGACCGCTGGGAAATCGCCTTCAACAACAAACCAGAGCGCCTCCAAGCCGGACCCGAGGCCATCCACGGCGAACTGCGCCCCAAGCCGGGCGAGCAGGTTTGGCAGAGCGACGGCGGCTGGGGGTTTGCCCGTTGTCTCCTGGCCGGGACCAAGCCCTGGCGCATTACGGTCACCGACGAGGCACCCGCCGCCAGCACCCCGCCCCGGCTCGAGTGCAAGCAGGTGTTGCCGCCGCTCAAGCTCGAGGTTCCCGACCAAGCGTTCAAGGATTGTCTTCAGGCGCAGGTGGCGCATCTGGCGATGGGTCTGGTCCGCAACGAGACCCGGCCCGGCGAACCGAACAACTATCCCCTGATGTGGCTGCGCGACGGGGCGTACACCGTGGTCGCCCTGGCTCGCGCCGGTCACCTGGACCTGGCGCGGCAATTGGCGATGCCCTTTGCCGAGAAGGACTTCTTCGGCGGCTTCGGGGCCGAGGCGGATGGCCCCGGCCTCGCCCTCTGGGTGCTGGGCGAGGTCTCCCGCCTGGCGGGCGACACGAAACTTGACCGCACGCTGTACCCGCACGTTCAACGCAAGGCCGCCGTGATCTCGGAGATGCTCTCGGCCACCCAGCCGATCCACAAGGCGTACCACGGCCCCATCGTGCCCAAGTACGCTCAAGCGCCCGACCTGGACCTCGTCTGCGACGCCGCCAGGAACGGCCTCATCACCGGCAGGATGGACTGGCATCGCCCGGTCCTGTTCGTCAACGCCGTGAGCTACCGCGGGCTGACGGAGGCCGCTGGCCTGGCCACCCGGCTGGGCGAGAAGAGGGTGGCCCAACGCTGGCGGGACCAGGCCGGCGCCTTGCGGGGCGCCTGGAACCAGGCCCTGGCACAGCCGGAGTTCGAGAACGAGCGCACTTACGCGTGTGGCCTCTATCCCACGTGGGTGGCCACCAACCTGCCCCTTTACACCGCCAGGCTCGAGGACTTCTGGCGCAAGTCCCGCGACGTCGATGGCAGTCTCAAAGGCACCCCGCTCTGGACCTACTTCAACGTCGCCACGGCCCATCAGTGGCTGATGTTGAACCAACCCGAGCGCGTGTGGCGGGACCTGCGTTGGTTCTGGGCGCACCAGGCGTCGCCGGGGCTGTATACCTGGTGGGAGAGCAACGGCGAGGAGAACAGCTTCGGCCGCTGGGCAAGCCAGGCGCGCGGCTGGGTGAATCCGCCCCATGTCACCCCGCACTACTGGACCGCCGCCGAGATGCTCCTGCTCCAAGAGGAGATGCTCGCGTATGTGGACGAGACGAAGGTCGCGCCCGTTCTGGTGATCGGTGCGGGCATCCCCCGGGAGTGGCTGGATTATCCGCTCACGATCAAAGGCCTGGGGACCAGCCTGGGCTGGTTGGACCTGACCTGGCGCGACCGCAAGCTCACGCTGCGCCTCAAAGGGCCGCGGTGCGGCATCGTCCTCGGTTCGGCCTTTGCCCCCGGCACCGACCTTTCGGCTTCGTTTGCCGACTGAACGGGGGGCGTCGGCCCGGGCTCACATATAGCCGTCCCGCCGGAGGCGCTCGAAAGCGTCCTCGCTCTCCTGATCCTGCGCCCGGCCGGCTCGCTCCGGGGAGCGCGTGGCGCGCAGTTCCGCCACGATCTCCGGGACCGTCCGGGCAGACGATTGAATCGACCCCGTGCAAGGCGCGCAACCCAGGGAGCGGTAACGCCTGCCCTCGCTGGTGGCAAAGTACAGCGAAATGACCGGGATCTGCTCGCGGCCGATGTACTCCCAGACATCGAGTTCAGTCCAGTGCAGCAGGGGATGGATGCGGACGTGCGCCCCGGGTTTGAAGTCCGTGTTGAACTGATCCCAAAACTCGGGCGGCTGGTCTTCCACCGCCCATTCCATCCGCTGATCGCGGGGGCTGAAGTAGCGTTCTTTGGCCCGGGTGGGCTCCTCGTCGCGCCGCACGCCCACAATGACCCCAGTGTAACCGCGCTCGTCCAGCAGGGCCTTGAGCGCGTCCTTCTTCAGGAGGCTGCAGCATTCCACCCGCGTGGTGCGACCATTCGGGAAGGTCCGGCCCCCGGCCAGCACCCCTTCGTTGCGACCGACGACCAAATCCAGCTTCCATTCCCGGGCCAGGCGGTCGCGGTACTCGAGCATGCCGGCGAGTTTGTAGGTGGTGTCGATATGCACGATGGGGAACGGGACGTGGCCACAAAAGGCCTTGCGGGCGAGCCAGAGCAGGACGCTGGAGTCTTTGCCAATGCTCCAGAGCATCGCGGGCCGCTCGCACTTGCGATAGGCCTCGCGCAGGATGTAAACGGACTGGTGTTCGAGGCGGTCCAGATGGTCCATGACAATTCGTTCCGTCCGCCGGGGGCAGTCCCCGGGGACGCGGGGCATCATTGCGGAAATGGCGCCGGCGGGGAAACGCAAAACGCGTCCCCCGGGCAGGGAGCCCGCATTACAAATGCCCCGGGGCTTTGTAAATGACGGACGGCGCCGCGCGGGTTACCAGTAAACACGTGCATGCCCCCGCCAGGCCGCACACTTGGTGTGGTTGGAATAGCCGCAGGGTTTGGTTGCGAACATCGCGGTCTGGTGGGGGGCATTGCCGCCATCATCTCAGGAACGCCATGTTGTGCCTCATCTCGTGGGCCGGACTGCTGCTCGCCGCGGTCCTGGCCTTTGCCCTGGCGGCCACGCTGTTCTGGTTGTGGATGCTCGTGGATTGCGCCCTGCACGAGCCTTCCGCCGGCAACGACAAGCTCGCGTGGGTGCTGATCATCCTGCTGACCCACTGCCTCGGAGCGTTGCTCTACTGCTGGTTTCGCCGCCCCCAACGCCGGGCTCCGGCCTGAACGGGCCGGGCGAATCACCCTCGCATCTCCGCTTTGACGTCGACCCCGGCCACCAAGGGCCCGGGACGGATTCGGGGCGTCGGCGGTTTTTCCCGGAATTGAGCTTGGCGGGTGCGGCAAACGGGGTGTAAACAAGATCATCCCTGCCGGGCGGGCCGCCGGTCTGTCCTGAGGCTAAGGGCGAACCCCGCAAAAGGACCACGGCGATGGATGACAGGCAGACGGGCACCGCATCCGCCACCAATTGGTGGCGTCTTCTCAACCGCTACCAGTGGACCATCTTCGCCTTCGCGGCGATGGGGTGGATGTTCGACACGATGGACCAGCAGATCTTCACGGCCTCGCGGTCGCTGGCGATGAAGACGCTGCTGCCCGGACACGAGTTCGCCACCCAGACGCGCTACGGCACGTGGGTGACGGCGCTGTTCATTCTGGGCTGGGCCACGGGCGGGTTGCTGTTCGGCGTCATGGGTGACAAATGGGGCCGGGTGAAGACGATGGCCTCGACCATCATCATCTACTCGCTCTTCACCGGTCTGAGCGCCCTGGCCACCAACTACTGGATGTTCGCGGTGGGACGGTTCCTCACCGGGTTCGGCGTGGGCGGCGAGTTCGCGGTGGGGGCGGCCCTGGTGGCGGAAGTGATGCCCGAGAAAGCGCGCCCGCACGCGCTGGGGATGCTGCAGGCATTGTCGGCGGTGGGAAATATCATCGGGGCCAAGCTGCTGGGGGTGGTGGTGCCGCATTGGGGGTGGCAGGGGCTCTACTGGGTCGGCACCTTCCCCGCCATCGTGGGTCTGGTGGTCTTCTGGCG
>CAYYMW010000128.1:0-16284 GCA_964472515.1 uncultured Verrucomicrobiota bacterium
ATGGTGGTCCGCCTGCGCCGGATGGAGATTCTCACCCACACCCTCACCGCGCAGTGGATCTTGCAGGCGGGCGTTCAATTGCTGCCCCTGACGAGCCTGCTGGCGGTGGCGCTGGGTTTCGTGGTGGCAGGGCAGACGGTGGCTTTGTTGAGCGGGGTGGGGGCGCAGGAGTTCGTGGGCACCATCATGGTCACGGTCGTGGTCAGGGAACTGGGGCCCTTGGTAACGGTGCTCGCCGTGCTGCTGCGTACCGGCACGGCTACCATTATCCAACTGGGGACGGCTCGGGCGGCCGGCGAGGTCGAAGCCTTGGAGGCCTTGGGGATCGATCCGATCCATTACCTGGTCATCCCGCGCTTTTTGGGCACCGTTACCGCCGTGCTGTCGTTGACGGTTTATCTGATTCTGGGCGCGGTGGTGAGCGGTTATGGGTTCATCGTATTGCAGGATCTTCCGCTCCAGCCCGGAGAGTATTTCCGCCAGGTGGCGCTGGCGTTTGTATGGCCGGATTTCGTGCTGCTGGTGGCGAAGGCTCTGCTATTTGGGATCGTGATCGGACTGGTAAGCTGCTTTGCCGGGTTGGCGCGTCCGCTGGCGGTCGAGGAAGTCTCCAACGCCACCACCCGAGGGCTGGCGGCGGCCTTGGTGGGGTGTGTCACCCTGGACCTCTGCTTCATCGGGGTCTACCTCCTGCTTTGAGCTGCTGCCCCGCATGACCACGCCCAGCACAGCCAGTCCGGCTCCGCCCGTCATCAGGCTACAGGGGGTGACGGTGTCTTCGGCGCCGCAGGCTGAACGAGTCATGTTGCGCGAGGTGGATTGGGAGGTACGGCCTGGGGAGTTCTGGGTGCTGTTAGGTTTGCCCGGTTCCGGGAAGAGTGAAGCCTTGGAGACGGCGGCCGGATTGCTGCCACCGGCCGCAGGGGTGGTTGCCCACTTTGGACAGAGCCTGGAGGCGGTGTCGCCAGCGCAAAGGGTGGAGTTGCGGACAAGGGTGGGTTTCGTTTTTGGGGACGGCGGCCGGCTCTTTGCGGATCTTACCGTAGGGCAGAATCTGGCTTTGCCACTCTGCTATCGGCGTGATTGCCCGCCTGAAGACGTGGAACCGGAAGTGGAGCGGTTGCTCGAATGGGCGGAACTCAAGCCGTTCGGCGGCTGGCTGCCGCGAAGGTTGAACCGCACCTGGCGGCAGCGAGTGGCTTTACTGCGCGCGCTCATTCTGCAACCGGAGATTCTCCTGCTCGATAATCCGTACTTGGGGCTCGATCCGCACCACGTTCGGTGGTGGGTTGAGCAGTTGGACCGGGTGTTGCGGCTGGGGGCCGCACCCGCGCCTCGTTTGTCGGCCGTGGTGGTGGCGGCGGACCATTTCGCCACTTGGAAAGGCGTCGCGACGCACGGGCTCTTGTTGCATGGGGGACGCGCGCGCCCGACGCGCCTGGATGAGGCGTCGATGGATGCCTTGCCCCCGGAGTCTCAGGAACTGCTGGCCCGTGGTCCGGCGATGCGCTAAGGTCATCCGGTGCAGGACCTCACGCCCCAACTGCGCACCCGGTTGACCCGCCTTGAGCGGATCGTCGGGGCGTTTGTGCTGCTGGCGATCGGCTTGCTGGTGGTGGGTTTTCTGGTCTACCTCAGTTACGTGAGGGAAAGCCGCGGGTGGTTCGGTGGCAAGGTGCGGTACTTCACGCTGACCATGAGCGCGGACGGGTTGAAGGAAGGGGACCCCGTGAAATTGCTCGGCAAGCCCGTGGGGGAGATCACCCGGATCGAAACCCAGGCCCCCGAGGATTTTTACGCCATTTACGTGGAATTTTTCGTTCGCGCACCCTATTACGGCTACATCTGGACCGATTCGCGGGCGCAGATCTCCCCCACCGACTGGTTCGGGCGGCGAAGCCTTGAAGTCACCAAGGGCTCGGCGGGACTTCCGACGTACATTGACTGGGAGATCAAGGAGTACACGTTGACGGAGGCGCGGACCCTGCCTCAGCGTGAGAACCACCGGTTTGCCGACACGATTCGTCGTCCCAACAGCAGCGAGGTGCTCGTCCGAGCTCACGATTACGTGAATCTCGAGAGCCTGCTCAAGCTGAAATCTGCCGGGATTCTCTCTGTGCGCCTGTTCAACAAGGCGATCCAGGCGGGGCGGGTCACGGCCAAGTGGGAAAACAAGGAGGCGTTGGACTCCTATGTGCCCTATCAGCCATCAGACCGTCTCTTCATCCTGCCCACCGAGTTGCCGACGCTATCGGAGCAGATCAGCGTACTGGCCACGAACCTCGCCGGCGGGGTCCACGCCATGCTCAGCCTGACCAATGAACTGGCCGCCGCGTTCACCAACACGGCCAGTCTGGCGGCCCGGGCGGATGCGACCCTGGCCCAGGCGCAGCCGTTGATTTCCAATCTCGCCTTCATCAGCGGGCAACTGCGGGAACCCAACGGGTCGCTGGGCCAGTGGCTGCTGCCCACGAACGTCAACTCGGGCCTGGCGACCATGCTCACCAATGCGAACGACACCCTGACCAACGCCACCGCGACCCTGATCGCCGCCAATACGAACCTGATGGCCTTGATCTCGCAGGTGGACGCTCCGATGCGCAACCTCTCGCTCATCATGAGCAACCTCAATACCCAGGTGCAGGCCAACACCAACTTCGTCACCCAATTGTCGGGCTTGGTGGTGCATTTGGACGGCCTGGTCGAGGGCTTCAAACGGCACTGGTTCCTGCGCTCCGCTTTCAAAGAAAAGAAGCCCGCCAAGAAGTGAGCGAAGCGCCGGGAGGGCGCCTTGCTTTTCCACTCAGAAAAGAGAACAACCCCCGCGCCGGAGATGTACTCTGGCGCAGGGGTTGCCTGGTTGGGTTGGGCTGGGTGTGGGATGTCCGCCTGGAGGGCGGACGGCAGCAAATCAGTTGATCTCCAGCACCACCACGGACTTGGCCGGGAGCTTCACCAGCAAGCCCCGGTCGGTGCGGTCGAAGGCGGTGAACGGCACGGGCTTGACCGCTTCGGGCTGGTCGAAGGTGTTGTGGGCGGTGATGGCGGGGGCGGTGAGCACCCGCCCACTGACCTTTTCGCACTTGGCGCCGAGCAGATCGCAGGCGACCGCGAGTTCCCGGTTGGCGTCGAGATTGCTCAAGGTCACGTGCACGCGCCCTTCGCGGTCCTTGGAGGCGGAGGCGCTGAGCGCGGGGATCTTCTCGTTACCGAACTGGTAGTTCTGCGAGCGAAGCGTCGCCGGCAGGAGGGTGGCCTCGTGATGAACCGTGTACATCTCGAAGACGTGATAAGTGGGGGTCAGGACGATCTTCTCGCCGGCCGTGAGAATCATGGCTTGGAGGACGTTGATGATCTGGGCGATGTTCGCCATGCGCACGCGGTCGGCATGGCGGTTGAAGACATCCAGCGAAACCGACGCCACCAGCGCGTCTCGGAGGGTGTTCTGCTGGTAAAGGAAGCCGGGGTTGGTGCCGGGTTCGACCTCGTGCCAGCTACCCCATTCGTCGACGATGAGGGCGACGCGTTTCTCGGGGTCGTAGCGGTCCATGATCGCCGAGTGCTTGGTGACCAATTCCTCCATGCGCAAGGCCGAGCGGAGCAGGTGGAACCAGTCTTCCTCGGCGTATTGGGTGGCCGACCGGCTCTTGCGGCCCGTGCCGCAGTAGTAGTGGAGGGCCAGGCCGCCCATCTGGCCGCCGGCTTTCTGCATCAGCACCTCGGTCCATTTATAGTCGAAGCCGTTGGGGCCGCAAGCGATGCGCTGGATGTGATTGCCCCCGAACTCCCGGACGTACGTGGCATAGCGGCGGAATTGATCGGTGTAGAACTCCGGGGTCATGTTGCCGCCGCAGCCCCAGTTCTCGTTGCCCACGCCGAAGTAAGGGATCTTCCAGGGCTTGTCCTGGCCGTTCTGGCGGCGGGCGTCGGCGCGCGGGCTCTTGCCGTCGAACGTCATGTACTCGACCCATTCCTGCATCTCCCGCACCGAACCGCTGCCGACGTTGCCGGTGATATACGGGTCGCAGCCGAGCTGGCCGCACAGATCGAGAAACTCGTGCGTGCCGAAGTGGTTATTCTCGGTCACCCCGCCCCAGTGGGTGTTGATCATGGTGGGGCGTTTCTCGCGGGGCCCGATGCCATCTTCCCAGTGATACTCGTCCGCGAAACAACCGCCCGGCCAGCGGAGTACCGGGATCTTGATCTGCTTCAGGGCGGCCACGACATCATTGCGGATGCCGCGCGTGTTCGGAATGGGGCTGCCTTCGCCCACCCAGATGCCCTCATAGATGCAGCGACCCAGGTGCTCGGAGAAATGCCCGTAGATGTTGCGGGAAATGGTGGCGCCGCCGCGCTGGGTATCGATCACCAGAAGGTTCGGGGGAGCCTCGGCGGCAAAGGAATGAAGAACAGTCCCAGCCAGAGCCAAGACTGCCAACGAAAGCGGCGTGCGAGCGTTCATGATGCGCATGAGATACCCGCCACGCTGGGTTCAGGCAAGAATATTCTTAAAGATTCCTTAAAAATGCAACCCAATCGCCGTACCACTACCGCCGTGATGGCTTCGGAGGGCCTACTTACCCCAGTCCGCTCGCTTTCGCACTCCCACCACGCTTACATCAATGGGTTTGAATCCCAGTTCGGTCGCTGGCGAGCCCGGCTTGAGGCGGAAGTCGCACTCCTTGGGGGCGGCAAACAACGGGTTGCCGATGCGGGAATTCAGGTCGTGTCCGCGCTTGCGCCAGTCTTCCAAGGAGGCATCGGCGAAGCGCAGGCTCTTGACGTCGGCCCCCGGACGGGCATCGAAATACAGGTTGCGGTCGATGACGTAATGGTCGTTGGACCAGTTGCTGCCCAGCAGATCGCCGGAGTCAAAGTAGACAATGTTGTTCGTGAAAAAGAACGAGGTGTGTTCCTCCGCCCGCGAGCGCATCAGTTGATGTTCGCGCCCGAAGGCGAAGATGTTGTTGCGGATCGTGTTCTCCTTGCCGTAATGCTGGTGAAAACCCGCGCTCTTGGTGCGGTAGACGACATTATTCTCGAGCAGGATGTGCGTGCTGCCCTCGTCGGTGTAGAGACCCCAGCCACCATAGGTGAAGGAGGAGACATCATGGACCAGGTTGTTGCGGATGACGGTGCCTTCCTGGATGCCTAAAGTGTAGACGGCCCCCATATCGCTGAGGAGGTTCTGGCCGATGTTGTGCAAGTGGTTAAACTCCACTATGTTGGCCCGACACGGAGTTTCTTGATACCCCCAATTCCAACCCACGGAGACCGCCGTATAGTAGAGGTCATGGATGTGGTTGTGGGCAATGCGGTTCTGGCCGCTCTGCATCACGAACACCCCGATGGCCGGGGCGTAGACACGGCCCAGACGGTGGAGGTGATTGTCCGAGATCAGATGGCCCTGGCATTCCTCAGCGGGTTGCTTGGGGAGGGCGGTGTCGCCGATCCGGATGCCTCCGGCGCCGAGGTCAACCATTTCATTGCCAACCACCCGCCAGCGCTGGCAGCCCTTGCCGAGTTCCAACCCGTATCCCCCCAACTGGGTGAAGAGGCAGTCCTCGACCGTGCAATCGCGGGCCCGGTTGGCCCGTATGTCGCCCTGGATGGACACCGCTGCCTGCACATCCGCGTAGCCCTCCGGTGCCAACTCCCAGTCGGTATGGGCGAAGGTCAGCCCGCGGAAGACCAAATGATGCACGGTCTTCTTGATACCGGGATCAGAGGCGATGCGGATGAGTTCGGTCAAGTACGGGGCGATGATCTGAGCCTTGCCCATGTCCACCCCCGCCTCCGGCCAGTAGGTAACCACGCCCCGTTTGCGGTCCAAGTACCATTCGCCGGGTTGGTCCAAGCCATCCGGGGCGTTCTCGATGAAGTACTGGGCGTTGTTCTCGCGATTGGATTCGCTGGGATTCCCAGCCAGAGTCGCCACCCCGGCGGCTTCGTCCACCGCGCGAATCTGCATTCGGAGGTCCGCCCAAGCCAGGAACGCCACCACCTCCACGTCGCCGTCGAGGGCCCACTCTTGCTTGATCTCGCCCGGTTTGAACCGGAGTTTGACCGGCTTGTCCTGCGGGCTGTCGCCCTGGATGCGGTAGAAGCCCGAGTTCGGTGTGCGGGCTCGTTGTTGACGTTTGCCGTCGACGAAGAGTTGTCGAAAGTACCACTTGCCGGCCTGCACCTCCGGCACTTCAGCCTGCCACAACGTGCCGTTCCCGGGCACGCGCTTCCAACCGGTAATCGGTTTGCCGCCGGAGAGGACCGGACGCCCGGCGTCGGTCCCGGTGATGAGGAGCGGGGCTTCGGCACTGACCCCGGAATCCGCCGCCGTGATCTGCAGGGTCTCGGCCAGTGGGTACACCCCCGGTTGGAGGCGGATGGCGATGCCGTCCCTGGCCGCGGGGGTGGCGCGCAAACCGCGGGCCGCCTGGAGCGCGGCTGAGAGCGTGAGCAGGGGGCCGTCGTTCCCTTGGGGGGACGGGTTGGCGAGCTTGCCGGACCACCGGTCGTTGCCGGTGGGAGCGACATGCAGGGCGAGCGGTGCGGCGGTGACAGCGGCCGAGACGGCCCAGCCTGCCACCAGGACGGAGACACAATGGCGCATCATATCTTTTCAACGTTGCAGACCGATCCCGTATTCACCCCGACGCCCTGGGCGGCCCGCCGGCTGGCTCACAGCAACCAGGCACTGTAGTCGTCGCGCAGGTGCCAGAGCGTCATTTTGGCGCCTTCACGGTCGTCGGCTTCAAGATCGCCAACGACTTCGTAGAACCGCTGGCCTTCGGCATCGGTGTGGGACAGGCGGAGGAACGTCAGGTCGGTGCTCGCGGGCATTCGCACGTTCGCCACCGGGGCGGCAATGGCCCACCGTCCGTCGGTGCCGGTGGAACGGACCTCCCAGGTGTTCAGGCGGTCCACGAAATCGACCGGCAGAGTCAAATCCACCACGTACTGCACAAACGCGCTCTGGCGGGCGACCGCTTCGCGAACCGCGTCCGAGACCGGGCTGGAGATGAGTCCCATCAGCGCGTCCACCGACGAGAGTCTGAGACTGCGCAACACGGTGGCCTGGGCAATCGGACCCGCCAGCCACTGCAACCGGGTGGGCAGTTGTTCGAGGATGAACGTGGTGCCGGTGGACAACAGCGTCTGGTCCTGCTGGTCGTGCGGGGTGTCCTCCCAGCCGGCCATTTGGTTGGCGACGTAGCCTTTGATGAGGTGCCAGAAGTCCGCAAAAAGAATCCGGCGCTCGTGCAGTTGGGTTTCCAGCAGGGGCAGGGCGCTCTTGAGGTGCGGAAAGGCCTTCCAGATGTCTTTGATCTGGGAATCCTGGAACTTGTACATCGCCGGGCAGCGGAGGATCTCGTCCGCCGTACGGTCGTCGATTCGCAGGCGCGACTGTCCGGTGGCCAATTCGAACAAGCCCACCCCCGCCGAGAAGATGTCCGAGGCCACTCCGGGAGGCTCGCCCGTCTGGACTTTCGAGACGTCGATGGCCACCTCCGCGTGATCGGGTGTAGCGGAGTACACGAACTTCCCCTTCTCCCGCCGGTGGCGGGGCGTGTACATGGCTCCGAGATCGACGAAACGAATGGCCCGGTTGGCCAACCGCATGACATTGTCGGGCTTGAAGTCCGTCAGCACGATCCCGTGCTGGTGAAACAGGCGCATGATCCCCAGCGTCTGATAGATGACTTCCTGGAAGAGCCCCACCCACTCGCCGGGGAAACCCGCGCTGGCCGCGTTGCGGCTCCAAGCCATCAAGTCTTCGCCTTCCAGCAGCTCCATGGCGATGAAGGCGATCTTGCGGCCGTAGTCGAGGTTGGCGCCGTAGTAGGAGGGTATGTAGGGCCGGAGGTCTTCGATGGACTGGAGTTCGCCGAAGTTGGCCGTCTCGTTGGCGAAGTCCATGTAGGGACCGTAGCTCACCTCGTCCGGCTTGCTGCAGTTGACGTCGAAGAGCTTCACCACCACGCCCGGGTGGTCGGTGTAGTACACCTCGGTCTCGCTATGCTGGGCCAACAGCCGGGTGAGGGTAACGCGGCCCAGTGCCTTGAGCTCGAGCGCCAATCCAGCGTGTTTGGCAGGCGGTAACTCCGGTGGCATGCTCACGGGTCCTCTTGTTTGAAGTCAGTGACGCCGATCACTTGTCCCATGCTCCCTCCCTGTCGCCCTGGGGTTGGGTCCCGAGCGCCTTCCGCCGGATCCTGCCGCTCCGCATGTCCCGCGCGCATCATGATGATGTCTAACCTGATAGCCTGCTCTCGGCCTTCCGTCAACCACGGGACGGGCCTTGGGCTCACATTCCTTGCATCTCCTGCTTCAAACCCGGCTTGGGCTCTGCTAAATTGGCGGGGACGCGTGGCTGGCAAGCGCCGCGCTTCCAGCTCATGCGCATTCTGATCACCTGCGGGCCGTCTTACGAGCCCATCGACGAAGCCCGGCGACTGACCAACTTCTCCACCGGCCGCCTGGGGGTTACGCTGGCCAACTTCTTCACCGATTTGGGCTGGGAGATTTGGTGCCTCAAAGGCGAGGGGGCGACCTATCCCGAGCCGTTGCGCGCCAAACGTTCGGCGGCCTTCGATACCAACGCCCATCTGGCGGAGTCGCTGGAGCAGTGGAGCCGTGCCGCGCGCTTTGATGCGGTCCTCCACGCCGCCGCCCTATGCGACTACCGGGTCGCCTCCGTCACAGGCGCGCAGGGGCAACCGTTGCAGTCGCGGAAATACGAGTCCCGCCAGGGGGACTTGTTGGTGCGCCTGACCCCGGCCCTCAAAGTCCTGCCCTTGCTCCGGGGGTGGTTCCCGCAAGCCCGCCTGGTCGGCTGGAAATATGAGCTGGCGGGTACCCAGGCGGAGGCCTTTGCCAAGGCTTGGCGGCAGTTGGATGAGTGCAAGAACGACGCGTGTGTGCTCAACGGCACCGCTTACGGCAGGGGCTTCGCCTTTTGCCAGCGCGGTGGCGCCATCCAGACTTGCTCCGATCTGTCCGTCCTCGCGGATACCTTGCGCGAATGGCTTGAGGCCCCTTAGCCGCTGCCGATCCCGAGCGCTCCCCTCAATCACTCCACGCGATCCGCTCCAGCATCATGCGCAGTTTGCGTCCCCGTTGGGGATTGACCCGTTCAGCATAGGCCACCCGCCCGGTCAGATGACTTCGGAAATCGGGCACCTCAAAGCGGTTGGCGGGAGCCGGTCCCCGGCGGAGGCAATCGTGGAGAATCGCTTTGAGCCGGTCGTAGTCGGACCGCGGCAGGTTGGGATGCTCGTTCAAGACCAGCCCCGCTGCCCGCTGCGAGTCGGCCTTGCCCATGACGCGGGTCTTGCGCGCATGGACCTCGAACCCCTCCTCGAGCGCGATCGCCCCCACTTGGACGTAAAACCGCTGCACGCTCCGCCTGAATTCAGGGCCCCCGGAGAACACCAGATCGTCCGCGTAGCGGGTGTAGCTGACCCCGCTGGCCATGGCCAGTCCCGCCAGACGGCAGTCCAGGCGATAGGCGCAGAGGTTGGCCAGCGCTGGCGACGTTGGTGCGCCCTGGGGCAAGTGAGGGCGTCCGTAGAGGTGTCGTCGTCGCTGATCCTCACCGGGTTCGCCGCTTTGCGGACTGGCGCGCAGGATGTCCGGTGGCGTTGCATTGGTGCACAAACCTGCAAGCTGACGCGCGACCGTAGCCGGATATCCGACCGTCCGGAACAACGCCTCTACTCGTGGACGCCCGATACTTGGGAAGAAGTCCCTCAGGTCCAGCCGGAGCACCAAATCGCGGGCCGTGTGCGGAGCGACAAATGTTAACACGGATCGTTCGCGGCGGAAGCCGTGCGCCGCCGGATGAGGCGGGATGACTTCGAGAACTCGGCGAAGCAAGAACCGCTGGATCGCCTTGAGCCGGGGCTTGGGGGCTTCCACCAACCGCGCGCTCCCCTGCCGCTTCTGCTGCCAGCGGTAGCGGTAGTGCCGCAAAGGGCCGGCGGGTACCTTGCCTTCCAAGCTTCGGCAGTCGGCAAACCACTCCAACTCCCCGGGCCTCAGGTTCAACCGGCCGGCCAAGTCACCTACGCGGACGACCGGTGGCACCGGCCATTGGGTCGGTGCTCCGGCGGCGGGCGCCATCACAGGATCGGGGGTTAGCAGGGGCGGCGCTTTGACCTTGCCGGTCGCGTGCGCCTGTGCGAGGGCGGGGTCTTGGCCGATAAACTCGGTCAACCGGCGTATCGCGGGCCTTGGTCCACCGCCAAAACGAGCCGCAATGCGGGCAGCCAGCCGGCGCAGCCAACCTGGTGGACGCTCCGCCAGCCAACCGCTTCGAGCGGCGATCTCCGCCGCCGTCAACGATCCGGTGGCGATGGTCCCAGCCAACCGTCTTGCGATTTCCTTCCGGCTCGCCACAAAGAGCGGGCAGGTGCTCCAACGGGTCTCGTCTGGCGTGAGCGGCGATGGGTGAAGCCCATGGATGCTCACGCGATGATTCGGCTCAGTGTCGCGTCTCCCCGGGGTTACCCCGGAGGGGCAAGCGCCGCGTGCGGGCTTGCCGGCTTGGAGCACCGCCCGCCAGAAAATGGGTGGAAAGGGCAAGAGAGTCAATGCTGCGATGCCCGGCTGTTGCCATGTGTCGACGGTCTGCTGGTGCAGCAACCACCCTAACCGATCTCGGCGAAGAGGTGATGCTTGCCGCTCGACCGCAACGGGAGAATCTGCCATCCTTGGGGCATGAAGCGACGCCACGCCAGCGCCTCCGGTGACCCCACCACCAATGGTCCGGCTCCGCACGTGGATCGCCGCGATTTCCTCAAAGCCACCTCCCTGGCGCTCTCCAGTCTGGCCCTCTCGCCCATGCCGGTCATGGCTGGCCCGTTCTCGACCGAGGAATGGAACAGCCACGTGCCCGCCGACAAGAAGCTGCGGCCCGAGTGGGTGAAATCACTCTTTGCCCGCGGCGAGCCCACCGTGTACCGCAAGAGCCGCAACGAACTGGCGTTCATCGGCATGCCGGTGGGCGGCCTCTGTTGCGGTACCCTTTATCTCGGCGGCGACGGCCGCCTTTGGTGCTGGGACATCTTCAACCAGAACCTTGGGGGCATCCTGCCGCGCGAGGTGCCATGGTCGGAAGTCGGGATGAACTTTGCGGGGTCCGACAAGAAGGCCGACGCCAAGATCCGGCCAAGCGACGGCGCCGGGTACGTCAAGCCCCACACGCGGGCCGAGTCGCCGGACATTGCGCAGGGCTTCGTGCTCCAGGTCAGCGCGGGCGCCAAGCAGTGGACCCTCCCGCTGGACGCGGAGCACTGGGCCGAGGTGACTTTCACCGGGCAGTATCCCATCGGCACTGTGGAGTACACAGATCCGGCGTGCCCGGTCGCCGTGTGGCTTGAAGCGTTCTCACCGTTCATGCCGTTGAATGCCGATGACTCCAGCCTCCCCGCTACCATCTTCTCTTTCCGCCTGACCAATCAAGGTGGCGCCCCTGCCGAGGTCACCCTCGCAGGCTTCCTTCAGAACGCCTCTTGCTTCCAATCCGCCAAGCCGGGCATGGGGAAGCGCGTCAACCGCCTGAAGTTGATGGACGATGCCGCCCTGCTGTTCATGCGCTTTGAACCAGCCCCGGCGACGGCGACCAAGCGACCGGACTTGGTGGTGGATGACTTCGAGCGCGGGTACGATTTCTGGAAAGTGGAAGGAGCGGCGTTTGGCCAGAAGCCCGCCAACCGCCCGAATGTGCCCGCCTACCAGGGTGACCTGGGCGGCGAAGGCAGCGGCATGGCCAACTCCCACGCCACCGCGCCTGGGGAGGGCGTCGAGGCCAAGGACAACCAAGTGGGCAGGCTTACGAGCAAGCCGGTCAAACTCGAACGCCGGTACCTTTCCTTCTACATCGGCGGGGGGAGCAACGCGGAGAAAGTGGGCTTGCGCGTGCTGATCGACGGCAACGTCGTGGCCACCGCTGCAGGGCGGAACGAAAACCACATGCGCCGCGAGAGCTTGGACCTGGCCAAGTTCGAGGGACGGGACGCGGTCATCGAGATCTTCGACGACGCCCAGGGCGGCTGGGGCAACATTGGGGTCGACCAGATCGTCCAGACCGATCAGCCCAAGGACGAACTGCCGATTGAAAAGCAGGGCGATTTCGGAACTTTGTGCCTGGGCCTCGTGGGCGGGAAGGCCGTCGCCAAGGCGGCGCTTGCCGGCCCGCCCTGGGCCACAGCCGTCACCACCGCCCCAGCGGCGGAAGTGGCGGAACGCAACGTTCCTGAACCACTCGTCGGCTCGCTGGCGCGGAGCGTGAAACTCCGTCCCGGCGAGTCGGGCACCGTCGAGTTCGTGCTGGCCTGGCACTTTCCGAACAACACCTTGGACGTTCCAGACGCCGCCAAAGGCAACTACTACGCTGGGCGCTTCCCGAATGCGGAAGCGGTAGCCGGATATGTGAGCCGGAACCTCAATCGGCTTGGCGGAACCACCCGGCTCTGGCGGGACACCTGGGCTGACTCCACCCTCCCGCACTGGTTCTTGGAACGCACGATGGCCAACACCACCACCCTGGCCACCACCACCAGCCACCGCTTCGCCACCGGCCGCTTCTGGGGTTGGGAGGGGATCGGTTGCTGCAACGGCACCTGCACGCATGTCTGGCACTACGCCCAAGCGGTCGGGCGGCTCTTCCCTGAAATCGAGCGCGACCTCCGCGACCGGGTTGATTTCGGCATCGGCTTCGATGCTGAGAAAGGGATGATCCGCCACCGCGGCGAAGGCTCCGGCCCCGCCATCGACGGCCAGTGCGGGCGCATTCTCGGCGTCTATCGGGAGCACCTCATGAGCGCCGACGCGGCGTTCCTGAAGCGTCTCTGGCCCCGGGTGAAGCAAGCGGCACAGTACGTCCTTAGCCACGACCGCGACGGGGACGGCATCCTCGATGGCGCCCAGGAGAACACGCTCGATGCCGCGTGGTACGGGCAGATTGCGTGGATCAGCTCCTTGGCCGTCGCTGCGTTGCGCGCCACCGAAGTCATGGCCCGGGAAATGGGCGATGAGGATTTTGCGACCGTTTGCCGCGCGCGGGCGGACAAGGGAACCGCTGCGTTGGAAACGAAGCTCTATAACGGCGAGTACTTCATCCAACTGCCCGAACCGGGCCGCGAGACCAACCTGGGCACGTATCAAGGCTGCCATATCGACCAAGTCCATGGCCAGAGTTGGGCCTGGCAGGTTGGTCTGGGGCGGATCCTGGATCGGCAGAAGACGCTAAGTGCGCTCCAAGCGCTGTGGAAGTACAACTTCTCGCCGGATGTGGGACCCTTCCGTCAGAAACACCCCGAAGGCCGTCCCTACGCCCTCGCCGGTGATGCCGGGCTGATCTTGTCCACCAACCCGCAACTCCTGCCCAACGCCTTCGGTGCGCCGGGTTGGCAGTCGGGCTATTTCAATGAGTGCATGAGCGGGTTCGAGCACCAGGCGGCCTCGCACATGATCGCCGAAGGCATGGTGCTGGAAGGCCTGGCGGTCACCCGTGCCATTCATGACCGCTATCATGCCACCCGCCGCAATCCCTGGAACGAGATCGAATGCAGCGACCATTACGCCCGCGCCATGGCCAGCTACGGCAGTTTCGTCTCCGCTTGCGGCTTCGATTACCACGGCCCGCAGGGCCGCTTGGCTTTTGCGCCGCGCCTGTCGCCTGAGGATTTTCGCGCCCCGTTTGTGACCGCCGAAGGTTGGGGCACCTTCAGCCAGACGGCAGCCAACAACCTGATGCAGGCCAGCGTGCGGTTGCGCTGGGGACGGCTGCGGCTGACAAGCCTGGTGCTGACACCGCAGCAGGGGTTTGCGCCCAAGTCAGTTCGCGTCACGGTGAACGGCAGACCTTTCGGTGCGGCGTTGGCGGCCGAGGCGGGCCGATCAGCACTTTCGTTCGCCACCGGGTTGGCCCTTCGCGCGGGCGACCTCCTGGAAGCCAGCCTGACCTGAATCCCTGTCGAAGATCTTCCGCGCCACGCCCCTCATGCCCGACGATCTTCTGACCCTCTCCCCGGCGGGCCTCTACTGCCCGGCCGGGGACTTCCATATCGATCCCAGCCGCGGAGTCGCTCGCGCGGTCATCACCCATGCCCACGCGGACCACGCGCGTTCCGGCAGCAAGGCCTATCTCTGCGCCGCTCCCGGTGCGGGCCTGCTGCAGGAACGCTTGGGCGGCAAAGCGACCATTGAAGCCCTCGCTTACGGGCAGGCCGTCAGTCTGAACGGGATCCGCGTCTCGCTGCATCCCGCCGGCCATATCCTTGGCTCAGCTCAGGTGCGGGTGGAGCGTCGCGGTCAGGTTTGGGTAGTCAGCGGGGACTACAAACTCGGGCCCGATCCTACTTGCGCGCCCTTCGAGCCGATTCAATGCCACACGTTTATCACGGAGTCCACGTTCGGGCTGCCCATCTACCGCTGGCCGGACTCGGCTACGGAGGTGTCCTCCATCCGCCGCTGGTGGAGCGGGAACGCCGTCCAAGGCCGCCTCAGCGCTCTGTTTGCCTACTCGATGGGCAAGGCTCAGCGCTTGCTGGCGGAGCTTGGGTACGGACCCGGCCCGTTGTTGGTTCATGAGAGCATTGCGCGGTTTCTGCCCCACTACCGTGCCGCCGGTGTCACGCTGCCCGCGGTGGCTGTGGCCACCGCCGAAGCGATTCGTCAAGCCGGAGGCAAGGCATTGGTCATTACCCCCGGACTGACTGACTCTCCCTGGCTTGCAGAGGCTGGTGAACCGGCCACGGCCTTCGTCTCGGGTTGGATGCTGGTCCGCCGCGCCCGTGCCCAGGCTGGCGCCCAACGCGGCTTCGTCATTTCAGACCACGCCGACTGGCCCGGCTTGGTGGAGGCCATCCGCCAGACTGGCGCCGGACGGGTGCTGGTGACGCATGGTTCGGCCGAACCCTTGGTGCGTTGGCTCAGAGAAACCGGACGCCAAGCCGAGGCCCTGCCCACTCGGTTTTCCGCCCCGGAGGAAACCCCGCCAACCCAGCAGGACCCGGGCTTGGCCGCGCCCAACCAGCTTACGGAGGATTGACCATGCAGCGCTTCATGGACCTGCGCTCGGCGTTGGAGGCGGAGGATAGCCCTGCCCGGCAGGGCCCGCTGTTGCGCGAGTACTTTACCGAGGCTCCGCCTGCGGACGCTGCCTGGGCGGTGGCGCTGCTGCTCGAAGGCCGGGGCAAGCGCGTCATCAAGCGTGCCAGCCTGCGCCGCTGGGCGGCGGACACCGCCGACCTTCCCCTTTGGATGATCGACGAGTGCGAAACCATGGTGGGCGATCTCGCCGAGACGCTGGCCCTGCTTGTGCCTTCGGAACCCCCTTGTCCAATAGAATCGAGGTTTCCTGACAACCTGCGGGAAAGCGACGAGTTGCCTTTTGCGGGTCCGGACCCGGAACTGTCGTGGGCTGGCCCGCTCAGTCTGGCCACGCTTATGGAAACCCAGTTGACGCCGCTCACGCTTCAGCATGAGCGGCAGCAACGGCCCGCCGTCGTTCGGGTATGGGCCCACCTGGACACCCGGGAGCGCGTGTTCTGGAACCGGCTCCTGCTCGGAGGGCTTCGGCCAGCAACCTCGATCCCGGTGCTGACGAGTGTCCTGGCCTCCCTGGCGAGCCTCCCGGCGTCGGTCATTGCCTTGCGCCTGCGCTCGCTCCCGCCGCCTGATGCCGCCTGGTTTCGGAGCCTGTTGCACCCCGAGGGGCCGGACGAGAGCGTGGCCCGCGTCTACCCTTTCGGATGTGTGGCAGCGTTGACCGCGCCCGTGGATGCACTAGGCCCGGTCTCCGATTGGCACTGCGAGTGGCTGCGGGACACCCCCCGCGTACAACTGATCCGTCGCGCCGGTCGCACCCTGCTCTGGTCTGAACATCTGGAGTTCTTGCCGGATGACTTCCCGGAGTTGCTCGCCGCCACCGCCCGATTGCCGGATGGCACGGTACTGGAAGGACAGCTCGAACTCCCGCGCCCACCGGACCGCGCGACGCCTCAACCAGTGGGCCGCAAGACTCGAAATCGTCCGGTCTTCGTGGCTTCTGACCTGTTGGAGTGGGAGGGGCGTGATTGCCGCTCGCTCCGGTTGCGCGAACGCCGCCGGAGGCTTGAGAGCGTTTTATCTGGTTTGAGCAGCGTGTCTCCCCGGGTTCCTCAATCCAACGGTCCCGTCCAGGGTGAGTTGTTCGGAACGCCCGCAGTGTCGGCCGGGCAGGGGGGTGGTGGTCTTGCAGACGAGCCTGCCATTTCGTGGCTTCAACTCTCACCACTC
>CAYYMW010000129.1:0-16169 GCA_964472515.1 uncultured Verrucomicrobiota bacterium
GGCCAGCAGCGGGCGAAGGAGGATTCACCTCGGTCTCGTAGAAGCGGGCGAGTGGCAGCAGGAGTTGCTCCAGTTGCCGGTAGTATTCCTCCTCGGGCAGGGTGGCCTTGCGCTCGCGATGGGCCTGGACGGCGGCCTCCAAGGCCTCACGCCGGGCGCGTTGCGCAGGAGTGAGGCGGAGTTCCTCGACGCCCGGCACCAGGCAGAATCGTTGCGCCAGCCGGCCGTCGACGGCGGCTCCCTGCCGGGCGGTCTTGACGGCGCGCAGGCCGCGGAACCAGTCCGCCGGCACGCCCAAGCCGTCGCCGTTGTCGTCCAGCAGCGCGTGCTCGGTCGCCAGGCGGCCCGCCAGCCGGTAGAACTCCGCCGTGCCGCGCGACGCGGCGAGAAAGGCCTCGAGGAGGGAGACCTGGCCGTCCTGATCCAAGTCGGCCTGGGGATCGGTCAGGGCGGTGGCGAGGTACTCTCCAAAGCGGGCGTAGTTCTGCTCGTTGCCGCTGCGGGTCGCGGTGACGACCACCCGGTTGGTGGCGGAGAGCCTGGTCAGGAACGGTGCGCTGGCCGAGGCGGCGTCGATGAGCGCCAGCGGCCGATGGAACGGCTTGAGCCAGGCCGCGAGGTCCTCAGCCGTCAGGTCGGGCCCGCGCAGATTGAACCGCGCCTGCTTGCCGTCGTAGGTGCCGTGGCCCAGCAGGACCAGCCACAACGGGAGCGGGTCGTCTTTGGGTTCGGCCTCCAGCAACTGCCGGAGCAGGGTGACGTCGTTGGTGGGGCCGTCGGCCCGGCCCAGGAGGGTCGGGCGCGCCCCGCCTCGCAGGGCCGCTGCCTCCCAGAGGGAGGCCTGATGGACGAAATTGCTGCCGTAATCAGGCTCGCCGGCCGCGCCCACCACGATGATCACGCGGGCCGGGTTGGTCATTTCCTCCGTCCGCCCGCCCCGGGAAGCGGCCGCGGCCAGCACGCAGGCGAGAAGCAGTCGCAGGGCGTTCATGGCAGGCCTTTCCACCGGCGCAGCCCCCATTCGGCCAGCAAACAAGCCAGGGCGAAGGCGAACATGGCGGGCGTGTGCCACAGCGGGAAGGACCACGCCTCCATCACCGGCGCGCGGCGCTGCGGCAGGGCGCGGGCAAACGCCGCCAGCCGCCCGGCCTCCACCACCTCTCCGCCGGTGGCCTTGGCGATGGCTTCCAGCAGGGCGGTATTCGGGTTCACCGAGCGGAACTCCTCGGCCGCGCGGTCGCTGGTGAAGCCGGCCTCGGCCCGGCCCAGCCCGGTGCCGTTGGGATTAGCCACGAGGGCGGTGGCGCGGTATCCGCCGGCCGCGCGGGGGTGGTAAGACGCTTCGTAAAGCCCGGGCTCCCGGGAGGAGGGCTCGGCGCGCAGCCGGATCGAGTTGGTGGAACCGCCCCCCTCGGTATCCATCACCTGCCGGACCTCGAGGTTCACCGTGGCGTCGTCCATCGCTTGGAACTTCGCGTCCCGCACACGGACTTGCAGCTGGACGCTGCCGGGCGGGCCGTTGGTCGCCCCGGCGGCCTCGAGCTCGACGCGCGCGGGCACATCGACCACCAGGGAGCGCATGAGTTGGCGCCAGGCTTTGTCCATGTCCTTGTGGAGGGAGGGATTCCGCATACCCCAGCGCCAGACGTCGCCGATGGTGAACGCGGCGGAGCGGCCGCGCCCGAAGCGCTGCACCACCAGTGCGGGGTAAGTGTGCCCGGCTTCATCCCGGGCACTGGCCACCACGCTGGCACCGGGCTTGACCTCGCGCACGCGGTTCATCACCTGGAAGGCCGGCATGTCCCGCAGGCGGGCTTTTTCGTCAGCCTCGTTGTCGCGGAGGCGCGCCCAGGGCTGCAGCCAGCCCTCGCGGGTCAGGTCGAGGTGCAGGGAAGCCGGGGCGTTGGTCGCCTCCACGCGGTCCAGGTAGACGGGCAGCATGTCGCCAATGGGGGTGCGCAGGTACTGGCCCTGTTGGAAGGACTCCATGCCGCCGAGCATCAGGAAGCCGCCGCCGCGTTCGGAAACGAACTTCTGGAGGAGCAGGGCCTGGTCCGGCGTGAAGAAGGCGGCCTCGAGATCGTCCACGATGACGGCATGATAGGCGTACAGCTCCTCCGCCTTGCCGGGGAAGCCGGCGCGCAGCTCGAGTTCGTCGCGGGTGTTGAGACGGACCAGGACCGGCTGGTCGTAGCGTCCCGTTTCCTCGCGGCCTTGCTCGCCAAAACCCCGGAAGAGGGGGTTGCTGGTCTCGCCCGCGCGGCCAAGGAAGTTGAACTTCGGCTCCCGGTTGGCCACCCGGATCAAGCCGACCAGCTCGAGCTCCGGGTCCTCCTGCAGGGCGCGGTTCAAGAACTTGTACTCCCAATTGGGCCGGCCGGAGACGTACAGCACCCGGTACGGGCCCCGGGGGCGGTCCACGACCACCACGGCGCGGTTGTTCGCCAGCGTGGGCTCTGCGCCCTGGGCCAGGCCGCCCGCGGGGAGCAACGCGGACTTCTCCCCGGCCTCGAGCCGGTAGAAACAGAGCCCCGGTTGCGTCGGTCGCAGCTGGAAGCGGAAGGCCAGAACCTCGTCGTCCCGGCGGGGGACCTGTTCGGCCGTGGCCGCGATCTTGCCGGAGGCATCCAGCAACCGGGCTTGGATGGCCGTGCCCCGGTAGCCGGCGGCGCGCACGCCGGCCTGCACCTGCACGGGCGCGTCCTCGAAGATCGTCTGGGTCACCTGCCAGTCCTGCACCGCCACATCGCGGATGGCGCCGGCGCCGCCAAGGACCACCGGGTAGACGGGCGGCAGGCCCGAGAGGTTCGGCACAGTGCGCAGGTCGGTGGCGTTCCCATCGGTGAAGAGCAGGACGCCCGCGAGGGGGCGGCCGTTGAACCGCTCGCGCAGGGAGCGAAGCGCGGAATCGAGGGCCGTAGCGGGGCCCGCAAAGTCCAGCTCGCCGAAATCCCGGGTCGCCTGCAACCGCGTGTCGAAGAGGAACCGGCGCACCTCGTAGTTTTCCTCCAACAGTGCCTGCCAGCCATTCGGGGCGGGCTGCAGCCATTCGCGCAGCCGTTCTCCGCGGTCGGCGGGCGCACCCGGATCGCGGATGCGCAGGCTCTGGCTGTTGTCGGCGGCAAGGGCGAACAGGTTGGCTCCCGGCCGGGCGCGCTGGCCGAGCCAGGTGGGTTCCAACAAGCACAGCCCCAGGGCGGCCAGACCGAGGAGCTTGAGGAAGGCGCAGCCCCAGCGCAGCGCGCCGAGCGGAGCCCGGCGGTAGCCCCAAAACAGGAGGACCAGAAACGGCACCATGGCTCCGATGACCCACCAGAGCCACTGCCAACGGGAAAGGATCACGGTCGCCATGCGCGCAGGTTCAAGCCATGGGCGGCCGGTTCAACGGTTGTCCTTTCCCAAATCCTCATAGTAGCGCCGCACCATTTCCGAGTACCGGGTGGGAACGGGGTCGCGGTCGATCGGCACCAGGGCTTCGCGGGATTCGCGCCGCGCCAGTTCCTCCGCCAGGCGGCTGCGGACCTCGACCAACGGCTTGACCACCTGCAGCCGCACTTGCGCCCAATCGGGCTTCTTGCGGTCCCGCTTCACCTCCAGCCGCAACAGGCGCGCCCGCTCCCGCGCGCCCGCCACGGTGTTTCGCAAGTCCGGGAAGTCGATCATCTCCTCGACCTCCCGCAAGCGGTCCGACCACGGGGCAAAGTCCTCGCCGGTGATGGGCCCGGTCACGGCCAGACGATCCCGGCCTGAAATGCGATCGGCGTTTCGTCCGTCGCCGCCCGCCTCGGTTCCGCCGGGGTCGTCGGCACGATCCCGAGCGGGCCCCGCCAGCGAGGGCCGCTGCCCGCGCTCGCGTCCCTGGCTGGCGCGCTCCGGAGCGCTTTGACCGGCTTCCCCGGACGGGTTGGAGGCGGCCTCCGACCCGGGTTCTGCTGCCCGGGGCGCCGCGGCGCCCCTGCCTTGCGGCGGTCCGTTGGTGGCAGCCTGGGAGCGTGCCAACTCCACCAGATTGGAGGCGGCGTCCGCCGTGTCGCGCGCGGACGATTCCGCCCTTCCGCCGGGCTGATCGTTGTCGGATTCCGCGCGGGTGGGCGCGTTCCCGCCCTTTTCGGAGCGGTTCATCTCGCGCTGCAGTTCCTCGCTGGCTTGGTCGAGTTCCTGTTGTGCCAGGCGCAGCGCCTCGGCGTCGTCGCCCACCACGCTTTCGGCGGCGCGTTCGACCCCGGCCTTGAGATGCTCGAGGTTGGTGCGGGTCTGCTGGCCGATCTGCCGGGCCTGGGGCAGGAAGCCGAGGCGGACCATTTCCTCGGTGGCATCCATGAGGCTGGCGCCTTCCTGTCCGCCGGAGCGCTGCAGCCGCTCGTAGAGGCCGCGGGTCATCATCCCGCGCTGTAACAACTCCTCCTGCGTGTCCTTGAGGCTGGCGGAGTTGGTCTGCGCGAAACGGCGAAGGGTGTCGTACAATTGCCGGGAAAGGAGGGGCTCGGTCGGCTCGGACTGCTGGGACACCTCGGTGGCGCGGGCGACCAGGTTGGTCAGGCGTTCCCGCTGGCGGGCCAGTTGTTGGGCGGTCTCGTCGTGCCGATCCGCATCGGAAAGCGCCCGGCGGCCGCGGTTCGCCTCCGTATCGAGCTGGCGGTTGATCTCCTCCTGCTGGCGGGCCAGCTCGCGGGCCTGGGTGCGCAGGTTGCGCATCTCCTCGGCAAACTCGCTGGAGTTCTCCTTCCGCATCTCGTCGCGCATCTGCTGCAACTGCCGCTGCGCCCGGGTTCCGGACGAGAGGGCCTGGGAAGCCGCGCCTTGGGCCGCCGCCTCACCGGCGCGCTGCACGTCATCGCGCGCCTGATCCAACTGGCGCCGCTCGTCCTGCATCCGGGACTGGTTCTCGGGCCGGTCCATGCGCTGGCGGAGTTCGTCCAGGTCGGCGAGCATCTGGCGCTCCTCCTCCTGGAGCCGCTGCAAGCGCCGGCGGGCCTCTTCGCGCTGGGCTTCGGTGCGGGCCTCCTGCAAGGCGCTCTGCAGCTCCTTGAGCCGTTCGTTCAGATCCTGCTGGCGGCGGGCGAGTTCCTGCAACCGGTTCAGCACCTGCAGTTGTTCGCGGCGTTCGGGAGCCTGGGGCGCCTGGGCCTGGCTGGCCCGCTCATAGCGGTCTTCGGACTGGGTGAGATCAAGCTGGTCCAGTTGCTGGCGGTCTCCCGCGCGTCCGGCGTTTTGACCGCGGCTGCGGTTGCGGGCCATGGCCACCTCGTGTTCGCGGGCCTGCAGTTGGAGCAAGGCCTGATAGGCGGACTGTTCCGCCGGGATCGCGTCCTTCAGGCGCGGGGGCGCATTCGTCGCCTCCTCCAGCCGTGCCACCGCCCGGGCCATCTCCTTGGTGGCCGCCGTCCAGAGCGCGAGGGTGCGCGGTTCCTGGGCTCGTTCCTGCTGCTGGCCGGCCTGCTTCAACACCTCCTGCTGGGAATCGCGGAGGACCACGGCGTCCTTTTCGTAGGCGGGCGAGCTGCGCTCGCCCTGCTCGCGTTGGAGCTTCCACGTCGCCGTCAGCACCTGCTTTTGCAGCTCCGCCAGGCGCACCGTCTGGTTGCCCTCCGCCGGGGAGGATTCGCCTTGGTCTTCCGACGGGGACTGGTTCCCGGCGGATTGGCCCTCGCGGAAGATCTCCTCGAACGGCCGCACCTCGCCGAAGAACAGGTCGCCGGTGGTGCGGCGCAACCGGCCATCGGGGCCGAGGTCGTCGGCCCACACAAACCAGCTTACCAACTGGTCGGGTTTGACGCCGAGTTCCTCCAGGCGCAGCAGATGCTGGAAGGCACGCTTCTCCTTGCCCGGCACGTCCCGCCCCAGCTCGAGCCAGACCGTGTCCTGGCCGACCAGGCTGTAGCCCAACCCGTAAGCGGGCAGGCCGAAATCATCCCACACGGTCCCCTCGAACCGGACCTCCTCCAAGGCCGACGGACGGAGGTCCCCGCGCGGGGCGGCCAGGCGCAGTTCAGGCAGGCGGTTCTTCTGCACCTCGATGACGAACACGATGGGCTCCTTGTTCGTGCGGCCGGCGGCATCCAGCAACTGCACGTCGCCGGTCAGGGTCTCACCGAGCAGGCGGCCCTTGAGCGAGGCGGCCGGGGGCTGGGCGGTCAACTCGAGCGGCGTGACGGTGCGCTCCTTGTTCCTCGCCACCAGCTTGGCGGACACCACCGGCTGGTTGAGGTGCAGCGTAAGATCCATGCGGGTGCCCTCTACCACGCTGATGCGGCGGGTGTCCTCGATGCGCCGGGGCGCGAGGCCCGTGTACGCCGGGAACGTGAGCTCCACATCCGACCGCTCCACGCGCGGGTACTCGAAAACCGTGACCTTGAAATCGCGGGAGCGCTGCGGGCCGTATTCCACATGATAGACGAATGAAGCGCCGACTTCCGGCACACTCCCGCCGTACACCGGGTCGGCCAGACTCTTGACCAGGGGGATTCGCCGGCCCGGCTCGTTGGTGCCTCCCACCACGAGCTCCACCGCCGGGGGCAGCGGCCCCGCAAACCGGGCCATCACGACCAGGCTGCTGCCCCGTTCGAGGGTGGTGTCGCCCGGGCTGACGGTCATCCCGGCCCCCGCCGGCACGCCTGCGGCGGCGGGCAGCGCGGGTTGACGCAGCCCCCAGAGCGTGGCCAGGAAGCACCCCGCCGCCACCACCTGGGCCCAGTGGGCGGCCTCCACCTGGGCCCACGAGACCGCCTGCGTCCAATCGGCGGAGCGGCTGTGCGCCACCGCCGCTTCGATGACCTGCTGCTGCAGGAAAGGCGCCCCCGCCGGGTCATCGGCCGGCAACTGGACGGCGGTTACCAGCAGTCCGTTGAGCTCGGGATAGCGGGCCTCGACCTTCTGGGCGGCCCAGCGCCAGTCAGGTTGCCTCCGGAAGCAGCGTGCGGCCACGATGACCGCCGCCACCAGGCCCAGACCGGACAGCACGGGAAGAATGTGCGGCACCGCCGAACCGGTCTGTCGCTCGAACCCCATGACGAGCAGGCCCAGCAACGCCAGCGCCGCCCACACCACCGCCAGATGCCAACCGCATCGCCGCCACTGCTGCCGACGGAGCACCGGCTCCAAACTGGCTCTCAGCGCGCGGTCGGTCATGGCAACGCTCCTTCCGGCAGGCCCGCCCGGCGCGCGGTGCGCCCGGCCAGCCAGGTTTCGCCCACCAGGAGCGCCACGGTGGCAAGCAGCACCCAGCGCCACCAACCCTGGCGGCTCTCCAGCTCCGCGTTTTGCAGGCGGGTTTTGGCCGCCGCGGCCGTGACGGCCGGCCCGGCCGGGGAGAAAACCGGCACCCCCAGCCGTTCCAGGGCATCTCCCGCCAGCGGTGTGGTGCGGCTTTCGGCCGGATCGAGGTTCACCGCAAAGGTCCGTGGCTTCAGTGGCCCGGTGGTTTGGTAGATTCCGGGGAGGGCCGTCCGGTCAAAGCGCGCCGTCCCGGCCGCCAGCTTCACTTCCGTTCCATCCGGGCAGCGGATGGTGGCGTCTGCCGCCGCCTGATCCCACCGCAAGGGCACGGACTCGCCCACGTAACGGCTGGCCGAGGCTTCCGGACCGCCGCCGTTCAGTTCGAGCAGCGATTGGAGCAGCGGCACGAACTTGGAGGAGAGCGCCAATTGACTGTCGGCCGGGTCCCAGCCGGAGGTGAGGACCACGACCCGGCCTTTGCCGCGGTTGACCTCGGCGATGGCAGGGTCTCCCCCATCCCACTTCGCCAGCACGCGCGCCCCGGCAACGGCGTCGAACTGGACTTCCCGGTGTTTCCAGAAGTGGATCTTGGTGAAGTCGTTGAAGCGGGGGTCGGCGAACGGCGCGAACAGCGGGTGCTGGAAGTCGATCCCGGCCAGCATGGCGTAGTCGCCCGTCACCGCTTCGCGCGCCCCGACCCGGTCCGTTCCCGTCAGCGCAGCCAGCGTCGAGGCCATCGCCTCGCTGCGGACCACGCAGACCACGGTCTTGCCGGACTCCGCCTGCTCCCGCACGGCCGCCGCCACCGCGCCCGTCAACGGCTCCGTCACGAAGATCAGGCCGGCGGCGGGCAAGTCTGCCGCCAGGGTGGCCGCCGACGCTGGCCGCAGCGTGAGCCGCACCGTGCGCCGGCGTGTGTCTTGAAACGCGCGCTGCAAAAAGTAGAACGGCTGACGAGAGTCTTTCGCGGCCTCGCTTCCCAGGTAAAGCACGTCCGCCCGCACGGGTTCCAGCGGCACGACAAACAGGCGGTTATCGAACGACTCCTCGTCCCCGCGCAGGACAACCTGCCTTGGATCCGTGGTCTTCGCCGGCAACGGCAGCGAGATCACCCGGCTCTGCCCGGCGGGAACGTAAGTGTCCACCGGCTGGCCTGGCAGCGCCGTGCCATCGGCCCCGGCCCACGCCACCTGGAATTGCTCGCGCCGGGAGTTGGCGGCGTTGCTGACGCGCACCCGGATGCCCGCCGGCGCAGTCGCCTCCGTTTCGGATGCGTCAGCCAGCAACTCCAGGCCGGCATTGCCGCCGGCGGCGGCGCCCACCGGCTGCACCAGCACCTCAACGCCCTTGGGCCAATCGAAAGACTGTAGACCGGAAAGCCGGTTGCCCTCCTTGAGGTCGCTGATCAGAACGATCTGGTGGTGGCCGCTCGTCGTCCCCTCCCCGTTGTCGGCCACCAGCTCGGCTGCCCGGATCAGCGCTTGATCCAGATGCCCGCTGTGCCAGCCCGGCGCGCGCCCGGCCAAACTGCGCTCCACCAGGGCCGCGCGTTCACCGGTCCCCGCCGCTTTCCATTGCTCAAAGCTCATCCAGGGCACCAAATCGCGGTCAAAAGTGAACACCGCCGCCTGATCAACCGGCGACAGCGCGCCCAGCACCGCGCGCAAGCGCTGGCCCGCCACGGCCCAGAGCCCGCCACGCTGCATGCTGGCCCCGGTGTCCACCAGCACCAAGACCCGCCGGGCCGGCCCGGCCAGGCGGCTCTCTTCGACCGAGGTCTTCAGAAACGGCCGGGCAAAACCCACGGCCAGCAGCACGAGAATCGCGCAGCGCAGCGCCAGCAAGAGCAGGTGCTCCAGCCGGTTGCGGCGCGTCAGCCGCGGGGGGGTGGTGCGAAGGAACATCAGCGAACTGAACACCGTGCGCTCGCGGGTGGTCTGCCGGACGAGGTGGAACACGACCGGCAGAGCCACGGCCAGGCCTCCGAGCAGGAACAATGGCGCGAGAAAGCTCATGCCGGGCTCCCTTGGGTGGCCCGCGCCGTCCGCCGCAACCGCCGCCCGCTTTCCGTGCGCGCGCGCAAGAACGTGAAGAGGGCCAGTTCCAGCGGCTCGTCAATGGACATCCGAAGATAGCTGTTGCCGAGACGCTGGCAGAGCGCGCTCACCATGAGGCAGTGGCTCTCGTGGCGGCGGCGGTACTCCTCCCGCACGGTTTCCGGGTCCACCATCAACGACTGCCCGGATTCAAGATCTACAAACAGGGCCGGGGCACTGAACCGGAAGGCGATCTCCGCGGGATCGAGCAGGTGAAAGACCATCACCTCGTGCCCGCAGGCGCTCAACTGCACCAGCGCCTGTTCGAGCCGTTCCACCGGGGCCAGGAAATCCGAGATCAACACCACCAAGCCGCGCTTGCGGATGATCTCGGCCAGCCGCTGCAGCGGGGCGGTGAGATCGGTGGCCCGGCCGCCCGCGGGCCCCTCCAGCGCCAGCATGAGGCGGCGCAAATGCCCGCCCCGGTGGCTGGCGGGCAGGAAATCGCGCACCTGTTCGTCAAACGTCAGCAGGCCCACCGCGTCGCCCTGGAGAAACAGCAGCTGTCCCAGTGCGGCGGCCAGGGTGGCGCCGTAGTCCGCCTTCGAGTACCCCACCGAGCCATAGGTCATCGACCGGCTGCGATCCACCAGCAGGTGGGCGCGCAGGTTGGTTTCGTCCTCGAAGCGCTTGAGGTAGTAGCGGTCGCTGCGGGCGAACACCCGCCAGTCGAGGTACCGCAGGTCGTCCCCCGGCGTGTACTGCCGGTACTCGGTGAATTCCACCGAGAAGCCGTGAAATGGGCTCCGGTGAATGCCGTTCCAAAAGCCCTCCACCACCACGCGCGCCCGCAGTTCGAGGTTGCGGATGCCCATGACCACGCGGGTATCCAGGCGCGAATCGGCGGGCAGATGGTCGGTGGCGGGCGTCACGAACGCAACGGTGGCTTGAGCGTTTCCAGCAGGCGGCGGATGACGGTCTCGACCTGCGCGCCTTCGGCCTCGGCCCGGTAGTTGAGCAGGATGCGATGGCGCAGGGTCGGTGCGGCGAGCGCCTGCAAATCCTCGACCGTAACGTGGGCCCGCCCCTCGAGTAACGCGCGCGCCTTGGCCCCCAGCACCAGGAACTGCCCGGCGCGCGTGCCGGCCCCCCAGCTGACCCAGTTGTTGATGAAGTCGGGCGTTCCCGCGCGCCGCGGGCGCGAGGCCGCGGCCAGCTGCACCGCGTAACGCACCATCTCTTCGGCGATGGGGACGGTGCGGACCAAGGCGCGAAACCGCAGCAGGTCTTCGCCGGTGAACAGCGGCGCGATGGACTCCGCCGCGCCCGCCGTCGTGCGGGTCACCACCGCCACTTCGTCCTCCTCGGGCAGGTAATCCATCACCACGTTGAACATGAACCGGTCCAACTGGGCCTCGGGCAGGGGGTAAGTACCCTCCATCTCGATCGGATTCTGCGTGGCCAGCACGAAGAACGGCTCTTCCAGCACATGCCGCACTCCGGCCGCGGTCACTTGGTATTCCTGCATCGCCTCCAGCAACGCGGCCTGGGTCTTGGGCGGGGTGCGGTTGATTTCGTCCGCCAGGATGATATGGGCGAAGATGGGGCCCCGCACAAAGGTCAACTGCCGCCCCTCCGGCGTCTCCTGCAGGATCTCGGTCCCGGTGATGTCCGCGGGCATCAGGTCGGGCGTGAACTGGATACGTTGAAATTTCAGGTGGAAGATCTGGGCGATGGACTTTACCAGCAAGGTCTTGGCGAGACCGGGCGCGCCGGTGATCAGGCAGTGTCCCCCAGCCAGCAGGGCAATCAGCAGTTGGTCGATCACTTGCCGCTGCCCCACAATGGCCTTGCCCAGCTCGGCTCCGATCAGGGACCGTCCCCGCTGCAATTGCTCGAAGGTCTCGCGTTCCGTCGGTGACACCGGGGGTGGCGGCTCCGGCAACGCATTCTCGGTGGTCGTGTTCATCAGTGAGTCATGGCGTAAAAAATGATGTTAATGCCCAGGGGAAAGGCGCGCTTCTCGGAGAATTCGTGGAAGAAGTAATCGTTCTCGCCCTCGCGCTCCCACCCGTCCCCGTTATCGCAATTGTGCGTGGCGATCACCATCATGCGCCCTTTGTCGTCAAAGAGCGCGCGGACGTGCATGTCGACGCACTCCTCGCCGTCATGGACCTCCCAGGTCACGCCATCCCGCTGGCTGCGCATTCCCTGGCCGATGTTCGGCGTCTGCAATTGGTTCTTCGTCACCTTCAGGTCGAAGACGCAGTGGAAGACGGGATGGTCCATGGGCAGCTCGACAAAGCTCCGGTCCGGAAACACCCGCTTCATCTCGTCCTCGAAGTTGCCCCATTGCACCTGGCCCCAGAAGTCGTCCGCCATGAAGAAACCACCGTTGAGGAGGTATTGCCGCAGGAGGGGCACTTCCTCGTCGGTGAAGGACAACCGCCCCGGTTCCACCGCGTAGATCCAGGGATACTCGCAAAGGTCCGGGTCCGTCAGGCTGATGACCCGCCCGTCCGGATCCACTTTGACGGCGGTCACCTGCTGCAAGCGGAACGACAGATTGAGATCGCTGTCGGGGAAATCGGTGAAGCAGTTGCCGGCGCTGCGCGGGCCGTACGAAGCGCGGGAGTAACGCAGCCGCGCGAAGGTGAACGCCTCCTTCTCGAAACCGGGCGCATTGGTCCAGGTCGGGGTGCCAGTACTGTGCGAAGGCACCTCGCGGGCGGTACGGACCGGGGCGTCCTCCCGGAGAAAGAACTCGCGCGCGCCCCGCCAGCGTTGGGCGAACACGGCTCCCGCTCCCAGCGAGAGCAGGCACAGTAATATGCCGATGGTTCTCATGGCTTCGCCCCGGGGGTGGCTTCCGACCGGTTCCTGGCCGCCGGCGCCGCCGCTTCCAATTCCAACAATAGCCGCAGCCCCGCACGATTTCGAGGCACTTCCTCCAGCCCCTGCAGCAGGTGACGCCGCGCAGCTTCGTCTCCCGAGCGATGCAGCAGCCGCGCCAGGGTGAAATGGACTTCCGCCGGATTCGGCGGGTCAAGCCCCAGCAGGATGCGGCAGGCGTCCACGGCCTCCGGCAGCTTCCCCTGCGCCTCCGCCGCCTGCGCCTGGAAGCGGTAGGGCGGAGCCACCAGCGGGTTCACCGCCAGGTAACGCTCGACGTTCTCGGTTACCGTGCCCCAGTCGCCGGCCGCTGCGCCCAATTCCATGAGCCGCAGGTAGGCGTCCGGTGCCTCCTTGTCCAACTCGGCGAAGCGCGTCAGCACTTTCTGCTCGGCCGGGGTGTCGCCCAACGCGCGGTGCGCCGCCGCCAACTGCCGGTAGGCGCTGTCCGGCCCGGTGAAACCGGGATAGAGCTCGACCAGTTTCTCCAGAACCGCCTTCGCCTCGGGCCAGCGTTTCTGCTCCGCGCGCTGCTGGGCCTCGCGCATCATTACGTAGAAGTTCTTCGGCCGGCTGGCCGACCACAGCATCCAGGCGGGGTCATCCGGCGCAAGGCCGTCCGCCGGCGGTTTGTCCCAGGTGAGGCCCGGCGCCATGCCTTCGGCCTGTTTCCGCGCGTAGGCGGCGAATTCCTTCTCCAAAGCGGCCTCCGGCAGCGTCTGGTTGGCCAGGGCTAGGTCAATAGTGGTCCCCTCACCCAGTTCCCGCAGCACGGCCGCCAGCTTCGCCTGCCCGAAGCGCTCCACGAGAAATTCCACCACCAGCGAGGATTCGTAGTAGGCGAACTGGAGGTCCAGCGGCGATTTCGGCGCCAGGAACGCCCCGCTCAGCTTGGCGATCGGCGTCAGCTCGTCTTTGAGAATCATCTCGCGATAGCGCGGCACCATGTGTTGGCCCCAGGCGGGATTGGCCTGCCGCTCCTCGTAGACCGAGATGCCCTCGCTCAGCCAGCGGGGCATCCGGTTGCGTGTCAGTTGCAGGGTGATCACATGGCACAGCTCATGCCAGAGCACGGCCTCCCAATTCACCGGACCCGCCTGCTGCGCAGCGGGGCTGTTGGCGGTGACGACACTCCCGAAACAGACCCCGAGGAAGCCCGGGTTGTCCGGCATGCCGAAGGTGCGGACCGCAAAATCCTTCTGCTCGGGAAACACCTCCACGACGCACGGTTTCCTGGGCTCGATCCAGTACTTCGCGCCCAAGGTGGCCCGTGCCTTCCCGAGCAAGGCCAGCGCGCGCGGGCCGTAGGTGGCCGCCTCGTGTGCGTTCATGCGGAGGACAAACGCTTCGTTAGTCAGCGTGGCAAACTTCGCCATCGTCTCCCGCAAGGTCACCAGGTTATACGCCGCCACGTCATAGGCGTCCTTCTGGTGGACCTCCTCGATCAGCCGCCATCCTTCCGCCTCGTCTCCCAGGCGCAACAGGTCCTGCGCAAGCTGGGCCATGGCCGGCAGGTACCGGCTATCCATCTGCAGGGCCTGCCGCTGATGCGCCGCCCCTTCGGCGAAACGGTACTTCTGGGACAGCTTCCGGCCGATCAGATGATCCACCGCAGGATTCGCCTTGCGAAAGACAAACGCATTGGTGCGCAAAGCTTGCGCGGCCTGTTCCCGGTTCTGCAGTTCCGCCAACAGCGCGCGGTAGGCCCAGAGTTCCGCTCGGAACGGATTGATCTCCGCCACCCGGTCCAGCAATTTGCCCGCCCCCGGGAGGTCCTCGGCATCGATGGCATGATCCGTCAGCAACAGCAGGCTGCCCACGTGGTTGCTGTTCCGTTCGAGGGCGGCTTGGAGCGAGGCCAGCATCAAGCCCTGCTTGTCCGGCGCGTAGGCCTGGGCCAGGCCATGGTGCAGGTCCGGATCTTCGGGTTGCTGCTCCAATCCCTGCTGAAAACGCTTGGCGGCCAGGGCATAATCGTGCTTCTCCAGCGCCAGGTTCCCACTGGCCAGATAGACTTCACTGCGCTTGGGATCGGCCCGGCGCGCCGCCTCGAAGAGCCGGTCCATGATGATCTTGGGGTCGGCGCCCGAGAGCAGGGCGGTCCGGCCCAGCACGATCAAATCGAGCGGGTCCCGCAGCACCGACGGCCGCGTGACCGCCAGCGTGCTGATCGCGTCCACCATTTTCGCCGCCGCCTCGGTGCGGCCGGTGGCCAGCAGGGCCTCATACGCCAGCCAGCGCCGCTGGAGGCTGCGCGAGTCTTCGGTCAGGCCGTTGGTCGCGACCACGACCGCCTCCGGATATCGGCCGGTAGCGAGCAGCGCGCGCACCAGGAGCAGGCGCGCTTCGTCGGTGTCGGCCTTGGCCAGAGCCCGGCGGGCTTCCGCCTTGCATTCCTCGTAGCGGCCGGTTTGCAGCCACTGGCGGGCCTGGGCCAAATCCGGCTCGGCCGCCAGCGCGTTTACGGCGACCACCAGCCCGGCCAAAGACAACAACCCACCCCTGATCGTGTGAACGAACTTCTCGAACGCGTTGACTGGTCGATCCGCTCTGATGATACAACTTAGTGGAACCAAGCCGCATACCCAAATCCGGGCACGGCGATCCGCCGCTTCAACACCGCTCTTCTGCTACAGACCAGACTATAGCCCATTAGGTTACGGAAGATCGATCCGCCGATTTGAATCCTGCCGCGCCGATCCTGCGGAAGATTCCGTGAGTGCTTTGCCCGGCCGGCTGCGCTACCTTCACCCCCATGAAGATCGAAGTACGCAAACCGAGCGCGGAGGAGCTGTCTTCGTCGGGGGCGCTTTCCTGGCCCATCTGGACCTGCGGAGTGTCCACCTTCGATTGGGTCTACGACGAACAGGAAACCTGCTACATCCTCGAGGGTCAGGTAACCGTCGAGGGCGGCGGAGAGAAGGTGTCCTTCGGGCAAGGGGACTGGGTGGTGTTCCCCAAGGGGCTCAGTTGTGTCTGGAAGGTGACGCAGCCCGTGCGAAAGCACTACCGCTTTGGGTGACCGCGCGGGCGGGTCAGCCACCTGCGGAAGCCGAATCCCGCGACCCGAACCTCAGTATTGGATTGGGCGTTCCGCCCCAAGCCGTTTCAAGACTCGAAGGGCTAGTTCGCGCTGCTCGGGAGGCAGTGGATCGAGCACGCTCTTTTCGCCGCCTTCCAAAACGGCACCGGCAGCTTCGAAGAAAGCCAGTGCCTGAACCACCTCCGGAGGCTGCGTGGCGAGCAACCGGCGGACCGCGTAAGGCCAGCTTTGGCGGGTTTCGGGCGAAGCGAGGCGTGAGAGCAGCCTCGCGAGGGCCAAGACCCGGGCTTCGGGAGCGAGCGCCGCGAGTCGCCGCGCCAACTGGTCCAGAACTTTGGCGGCCTCTTCCGTGGCTCCGTCCTCCCAATGCAGCCGGAAGAGCCCGGCAACTGCCACCTCAGCGGCTTCGTCGTTGCTCGTCTCAGACTCCAGCGCGGCTTTCCAGTCCGCAATCGGCGGTATCGTGCCCGTAGAGGAAACCGGAAAGTACGCGGTGGTATGGGTCGCGTCCTGCAACGCGTTCTCGGAGGTGGCATGCGTTGGGCTTGCCAGAGCCTTAACGGTGGCGAAGCGTTCCTCCGCTTCGAACCAGACGCGAAGCACCTCCACGAAGAGCTCGATGCGCCGCCGGCTCTTGCCGAGGTAGCGCATCTGGTACCAGATGGAGAAGAGCTTGTCGGGGATCGTGTAGTTCGCCGCCCGCCCCTTCCCCCCGCCAAGCACCTCGACGATCTGGGCCTCCTTCAGCCGCTTGAGCTGCGTGGTGATTGCGTTGAGCGGCAGCCGGGTCGGGCCCACCAAGTCCGTCGGCTGGGCGGTTCCCCCTTTTTCCATCAGGGCATGCACGATCTTGCGCTGCTGGGGCGGGAGATTCTCCATTTCGTCCTTGAGCAGTGGGGTCAATTCATCTACCAGCCGCCGTAGATACTGGACGATGGTGGTGACCTGCCGCTGGCTCAGCAGCTCATACAGCATCAGAATGA